>NZ_JBINIY010000026.1:0-8565 GCF_043656315.1 Streptococcus hepaticus | reverse complement strand
AATTTCTAAAAAACTTTATCCAATTATAAATCGTTCCTAACATAACTAAAACTAGACAAATAAATCTTAAAAAATTTGCTTGTTGAAGCAATGATAATACACCGACAAACAATTCTAAAAGCAATAAAATAATAAAAAATAAATCAACAGTTCTCTGTTTCATAACAAACACCTCAAATTATCTTTGTCCTTTAAAACCTCCATTTACCACTTACAAAAAATTGATAACTACCTTATTAAAATAAAATATATATATTTCTTTAATTTTAATATAAAAAATGAGATAATCAAGTATTTTCGCAAACGCTATCATTATTATTTTTTAGAATAATGTCCAACAACAAAATAGAATAGCAATCATTTAGTCGATTGTAGCGACAAATTCAGATGACATCACCTGAATAAGGTTTTAGGCACTCTGACAAGTCATTTAAGCGGTTTGTGTGTACAAATCCGTTGCTTGCCTGTCTGCCTGAATCAGATTGTAAAATGGCTTAGAAGGCAAATATGAGCCTTCTGAGAGGTTTTAAAGATAAGCTAAGCGATTTAGACTTAACGTGTCTAGTCGGAAGGCTGAAAGACGAACGACTGGATACGTAGTCCAAAAATAGCGAAAGGTTACTTGCTGACTAAAGGAAATTGGAATAAAGGAAGCGACACCTTATGCTCATATTTCTTGAACTTTTAAGCAGTTTTATTGTATCACGTCCGAGATAAGGTGTCAAAAAACGAATTTACAAGTTAACTGATATGACTTTTAAAATACCGTCAGTGACTTCGCTAGGGTTTAACTGACTAGGTTTAGGTAAAGCCATACCGTTTTCAATATAAGTAGCCAAAACACTCTCTAACATTTCATGAGCATTTTTTAGTGCTTCTTCAAGAGTCTCTCCTTGAGTTCCTCCTCTAAATTCAAGAAACTCCACCCAATAACCTTGATCGTCTTGATAA
The DNA here is from genome assembly GCF_043656315.1 of Streptococcus hepaticus. NCBI lineage: Bacteria > Bacillati > Bacillota > Bacilli > Lactobacillales > Streptococcaceae > Streptococcus > Streptococcus hepaticus. The sequence continues at coordinate 7,614 of NZ_JBINIY010000026.1, read as the reverse complement.
AAAATTGCGGGATATGAAATAAGCATGGTGTACCTCTTTATTTTTAGAGCCCTTTAATACTAGTAGGAAATAACTCACGGGCAAAAACAGTTCTTTTGACACCCAGTAATCCCTTGATACTACTGGTTTTTTTGCAACAAAAAAAGCCGTTTTACTTCTGAAAATTTTCATGTTATAATTTAAGGGCTGAATCTATAAATTATGAAAGGAGAAGTGCAGACTTTTTGTGTATTTCAAAATATTTTGTACTTGAATTATAGCATGATAGAGCACCTAAATTAAGAGGAAGTCTTACAAGATAAAAACAGTAAAGGAAAAGACAGAAATTGGCGAGGGCGGAAACTTATGAGCCTTAAATTAGCTGATATTTTTGATGAGTTAGGTTACAAAAAAGCATTGATTGAACGTGTTCAATCATGCGGAGATGTTTTACGCTTTATTCGTCGTGAAGATGGGTCTTTAAAATTGTATCAAGCTTATTTCTGCAAGAATAAGCTTTGCCCAATGTGCAACTGGAGACGCTCCATGAAATATTCTTACCAAACTTCAAGAATTGTCGATGAAGCCATTAAGCAAGAACCTAAAGGACGATTTCTTTTTTTGACATTGACTGTTAAAAATGTCCCTGGAACTGAATTGAACAGGACATTAACGTCCTTGACAAAATCCTTCGATAGACTGTTTAAGCGAGCTAAGGTACAAAAGAATTTGATCGGCTATTTTCGTTCTGTTGAGGTGACACATAACGAAAAAGATAATAACTATCACCCTCATATCCATGTTTTATTAATGCTTAGACCGAGTTATTTTCAGTCAAAAAAAGACTATATTACTCAAAAAGAGTGGGGTGAAATGTGGTCTCAATCTCTTAAGGTTGATTATATTCCGATGGTCGATATTCGTTCTGTGAAAGAAAAAGGTAAAAGCTTAAAAAGAGCCATTCTAGAAACCGCTAAGTATCCTACAAAGCCAATAAAATTAGATATTGAAAATAAACAAGTCGTTGATGATTTATACAACGGTTTGTATAAAAAAAGACAGCTTGGCTATGGCGGAATTTTTAAAATCATCAAAAAGCAATTAGCATTAGATGATCTAGAAAACGGAGATTTGATTCATATTGAATCTTAGTTGTTAATGGCGTCAAGCAAAGCTGTGGCTTGTGCTTGTAATTTTTCAAGAACTTCCTCAGGTACAACGAGCTGTCCAGTTCCCCAAGCCTCTGGATTGATTGGAGAACCTGTGAATTCACCTACAACTTGAGTACGGATGAATGGAAGTAAATCGTTGAATGCAGCAAATAATTGCGCATGTCCACCATTGGCTACTGCAGAAACAGTTGAGAATTTATCTTGTAAAATAGATGGACCTTTTGGATTAGATAAATCAAGCGCACGGCTCAACCAGTCCAATGCATTTTTCACAACTCCTGGAATAGCATAATTGTAAACAGGAGTGAAAATCCAAATAGCGTCTGCCTCCGCAACAGCTTGACGAGCAGTAGCGATAACTGGTAAAGTTGGTGTCTCTAAATCTTCGCTAAAATGTGGAAATTCACCAATATTGAGATAAGATACAGTCGCTTTCCCTTCAAGCGCTTTTTCAGCTTGAGCCGCTAATTGATGATTAAATGAGCCCTCACGGAGAGAACCAACTAAAAATAAAATATTTGCCATTATAAACTCCTTTTTTGGAGAGAGAGAAATCGGATTATATGTATTTCTTTCTAAAAAATTCTACATATGATAGTATAAATCTTTTTGAAATACTTGACAATAGATTGCAGAAAAAATCCCTTTTTTAGAAGGGATTCAAATTTCATTATTTGATAGCTGCAAGTAGGGCGTCAGCTTGTTTGTTCAATTGAGCCAATACTTCTTCAGTAGCAATATATTTACCATCAGCCCAAGCTGAATCGTTAACACGTGAATAAGTGATTTCATCAACGAATTGTGTACGGATGAATGGCATCAAGTCGCGGTAGATAGCAGCTACTTGGTCATGACCAGCGTTAGCAAGGATTGAAACAGTTGTTACTTTCGCATTGATAGCAGATGCACCAGTTGTATCTGAAAGGTCAACCGCACGTGATAACCAGTCAAGCAAGTTTTTCACTGAACCTGGGATTGAGAAGTTGTAAGCTGGTGAGAAAATCCAGATAGCGTCTGCTGCTTGAACAGCATCACGGACTGCTTGAACTTCTGGTAATAATGGAGTTTCAAGGTCTTGTGAGAAAACAGGAACTGATTTCCAGTCAAGGTATGAAACGTTAGCTTTCCCTTCAAGTGCTTTTTCAGCGTTAGCTGCTAATTGGTGGTTGAATGAACCTTCACGAAGAGATCCTACAATAAATAATACATTTGCCATTTCTGACTCCTTTTCTTTTTAAAGAATGAAACAAGTTTGTTGAACATGTTTTTTCCTAAAATTTATTTGATGGAATCAGTATAAACTATTTATCACTAATTAGCAATATTTTTGCTCAGTTTTTGAATTTTTTTAGAATAGTAATTAATTCTTCCCTATCTTCCTCAGATAATACCTCAAAAATTTGACCGATATTATCATAATGTTCAGGAAGAATTTTTTCAATGGTTTCTCGACCAAAATTTGTCAAACGAATCCGACAGGCGCGGCGGTCGTGCTCATCTTGGACCTTAATGATGTAGCCATCACGAATCATATTTTTGATGACAACCGTCATATTCCCCGAGGTACTCAATAGTTTTTCAATCAAGTCTTGGATGCGCAGATCTCCTTTATTGTAAAGAGCCTCCATGACACCAAATTGACTGACAGTCAGATTGTGTTTTTTTATGGTTTCGACCTCTTGACGAGTAATGGTATTCGCTGCTCGGCGGAAGACGACAAGGCTATGCAAGGCAGACTGATTGTTATTAAATGCTTTATCAATTTCTTTCATTCTTCTATTTTATGTGAAAATGTCAGATTTTTCAATCATATACCTAATTTTCAAGAAAAAATCCCGAATCCTCCCTAGACAAATGGCATTTTTCCGTAACTTGTAGTATAATAAGACTGTTATGAAAAAATCGAGAAGACTAGAGGAGCAGAGGACGAAAAATGGATACAAGCAGTGGTTGCTTGGTATTTTTATTCTCTTTGCAGCCTGTTTATTTTCTATTTTTTTTCTCTTAGAATCTTCAGCGAAACCCTTTGAGATAGCTCGAGAAAAAGCTATTCAGGTCGCTAAGCGGTATGTTGATTTGGAAAGTATAGATGGAGTTGATATTTACAACGGTAGTGAGACCTACTATTCTGTAAAAGGAAAAAATGCGAAACAGGAAGAAGTTCTTGTTTTAGTTCCTAAGCAGTCTTCCGATATCTATGTTTATCAAACATCGCAAGGAATTTCAAAAAAGGCTGCTGAAAAGATTGCCACTGAAAATGGGGCAACTAAGATTGAAAAAATAGTATTGGGCCATGAAGATGGAAAAACGATTTGGGAAGTCAAGTCTGCAACTAGCTACTATTTAATTGAATTTGAAACAGGAAACTTGTTCAAGAAGGAGGGTATATGACAAAATTATCGCAACGTGTCTTGACCATGGAGGAGAGTGTGACCTTGGCAGCGGGAGCGAAAGCCAAGGCACTGAAAGCACAGGGGCGAGATATTTTGAGTTTGACTTTGGGAGAGCCAGATTTTGTGACGCCCAAGAACATTCAAGAAGCGGCGATTGCTTCGATTGAGAATGGGACGGCTAGCTTCTATACGGTGGCGAGCGGCATGCCAGAGCTTAAGGCGGCTATTGCTAATTACATGGAGCAATTTTATGGCTATACGGTACCAACCAATCAGATTGTAGCAGCAACGGGTGCCAAGTATGTGCTTTATGCCTTCTTTATGGCTGTGCTGAATCCAGGCGATGAGGTTTTGATTCCAACCCCTTACTGGGTGTCTTACGCCGACCAAATCAAGATGGCTGAAGGGATTCCAGTCTTTGTTCAAGCTACCGAAGCTAATGATTTCAAGGTGACCGTTGACCAATTGGAAGCGGCACGTACTGACAAGACTAAAGTGGTCTTGCTCAATAGCCCATCTAATCCAACAGGGATGATTTATACGGCTGAGGAACTGGAAGCTATTGGAAACTGGGCAGTGAAACATGACTTACTCATCTTGGCTGATGACATTTATGGTCGCTTGGTTTATAATGGCAACACTTTTACGCCAATTTCTAGCCTATCTGAATCCATTCGCAAGCAGACTATTGTGGTCAATGGCGTTGCGAAGACTTATGCCATGACTGGCTGGCGCGTGGGATTTGCCGTAGGGGATAGCGAGATTATCGCAGCCATGGGCAAAATTATCGGCCAAACCACATCAAATCTGACAACAGCTGCCCAATACGCAGCCATCGAAGCCTTCACAGGCCCACAAGATGCGATCGAGGACATGCGCCAAGCCTTTGAAGAACGCCTCAATACCATCTACCCACTGATTTGCGAAGTCCCGGGTTTTGAAGTAGTCAAACCACAAGGCGCCTTCTATCTCTTTCCAAATGTCAAAAAAGCTATGGCCAACAAGGGCTACACAGATGTGACTGACTTCACCAATGCTATCCTAGAAGAAGCAGAAGTCGCTCTAGTCACAGGAGCAGGCTTCGGAGCCCCAGAAAACGTCCGCCTAAGCTACGCCACAGACATGGATACCCTAAAAGAAGCCGTCAAACGCCTCAAAAACTTTATGGAAAATTAGATTGTAAAGTTATTAGCGCCAGCAAACGAACGAAGTGAGCAAACAAAGTGTTTTTCGCCGTGGTGAAATCCATAGTCACAACACTGTTGTGACTATGGACGGAACTTTTGAGACTTCGGCTCAAAAGTTAGCAATGGAACTCCGAAGGAGGTCGCTTACGTCCGCACCACTTCAGAAAAACACAAAAAATAATAATCAAAGAAAGAAAAAACATGACAAAAAAATTAGTATCAATCATTGATGTCAAAGACTACGTCGGCCAAGAAGTTACCATCGGTGCTTGGGTTGCCAACAAATCAGGAAAAGGAAAATTAGCCTTTCTCCAGTTGCGTGATGGGAAAGCCTTTTTCCAAGGTGTCGCCTTCAAACCAAACTTCCTTGAAAAATTTGGTGAAGAAGAGGGTGCAGCCAAGTTTGACACTATCAAACGTCTCAGTCAAGAAACCTCTGTCTATGTGACTGGTATTGTCAAAGAAGACGAACGTTCAAAATTCGGTTATGAGTTGGATATTACGGATATCGAAATTATTGGTGAGTCACAAGATTACCCGATCACACCAAAAGAGCACGGGACAGATTTCTTGATGGATAACCGTCACTTGTGGTTGCGTTCACGTAAACAGATGGCCATCATGCAAATCCGTAACGCGATTATTTACGCAACTTATGAGTTCTTTGACCAAAATGGCTTTATCAAATTTGACAGCCCAATCTTGTCAGGAAATGCAGCGGAAGATTCAACTGAATTGTTTGAAACAGACTACTTTGGTCAACCAGCCTTCTTGAGCCAATCTGGTCAGCTTTACCTTGAAGCTGGTGCTATGGCTCTTGGGCGTGTCTTTGACTTCGGTCCAGTTTTCCGTGCTGAAAAATCAAAAACACGCCGTCACTTGACTGAGTTCTGGATGATGGATGCGGAATACTCATTCCTTAGCCATGATGAGTCACTTGACCTTCAAGAAGCTTATGTTAAAGCCCTCATCCAAGGTGTCCTTGACCGTTCTCCACAAGCCCTTGAAATTTTGGAACGTGATGTAGACTTGCTCAAGAGCTACATTGACCAACCATTTAAGCGTGTGCCTTACGATGAAGCCATTGACCTTCTTCAAGCCCATGAAAATGACGAAGACACTGATTATGAGCATATTGAACATGGTGATGACTTCGGTTCACCACACGAAACATGGATTTCAAACTACTTTGGTGTGCCAACCTTTGTAGTCAACTACCCAGCAAGCTTCAAAGCCTTCTACATGAAACCAGTTCCTGGTAACCCAGAACGTGTCTTGTGTGCCGACTTGCTTGCACCAGAAGGTTACGGGGAAATCATCGGTGGGTCAATGCGTGAGGACGACTACGAAGCCCTCGTTGCTAAAATGGATGCCCTCGAAATGGACAAGTCAGAATACGAATTCTACCTTGACCTTCGTAAATACGGTTCAGTGCCACACGGTGGTTTCGGTATCGGTATCGAACGTATGGTAACCTTCGTCGCTGGAACAAAACACATCCGTGAAGCTATCCCATTCCCACGTATGCTTAACCGCATCAAACCTTAATAAATCGAAAAGGAGAGTCGTCTCCTTTTTTGCTTATTTCTTTTTATGATGGAGAAGTTTCATATTCTTTTGGGAGGAGTATCTTGTTGGGCGAATTTAGGGAGAGGAATACGTGGAGACCAATTGTTTAGAATCCAGATTGTTACAAGAATAAATGAAAAAAGTTATAAAAGAAAATGAAAGTTTTTTCATTTATGGAAAGAACTATCTTCTGTTATAATGTTGTCAATATGAAAAATGAGGAGTCAATAGAATGAATATGAAAACAATCCACACAGACAAGGCCCCAGCGGCAATCGGTCCGTACGTCCAAGCCAAGATTGTTGGTGATTTCCTTTTCGCTTCTGGTCAAGTTCCCTTGTCACCTGAGACGGGCGAAGTTGTAGGAACGACTATTCAAGAACAAACAGAACAGGTCTTGAAAAATATCGCTGCCATCTTGACAGAGGCTGGAACTGATTTTGACCATGTTGTCAAAACGACTTGCTTTTTGGCAGATATGAATGACTTTGTACCCTTCAATGAAGTTTATGCGACAGCTTTTTCAGCAGAATTTCCAGCGCGTTCAGCTGTTGAAGTGGCTCGCTTGCCACGTGATGTCAAGGTAGAAGTTGAAGTCATTGCTTACTTAAAATAATGAAAAACCTTGTTCTAAAGCCATTCTTTGGAGGTTTAACCTTACAAAGAGGGGCTTTTTTCTACTATTTGTCAAGTATATCACCGCTTATTGGAATCATTTTCTAGAAAGTCAGTAGAATGGTGAAGTCTACTGACTCTTTTTAGGTCATTTTGACAGAAAAAAGTGTACACAAAGACAGCACCTTATCTAGTGATTTTTAATAAGGTATTACAATAGTATGGCATAGTTATCTTTACTGATTTTTGGTTAAATGGTAATCATAAAGTTTATTATGCGTTATGAGGTAATACATTGTCCGAATAAGGCGATGTATCGAGGCAATCGTATGTGGCTTGGTTGAGCTGACTTGCGATTGTCTTTTTCGTTTTTCATAGAAGTCAGCGATATGAGAGGGATTTGTGTGACTGGCAGAAGCGATGTTATGGATACACTTAAATAAAATCTTTCTGGCATAAGGATTGCCACGCTTTGTAATGTGTTCTTGTGCCAGATAGTTTCCAGATTCGTAGTGCCTTAAGTCAATGCCAATAAAAGCGTTGATTTGATTGGCAGACTGAAAATGACGAATGTCCCCCAACTCGCCAATAATGCTTGTAGCTGTAGTCTCTGCGATACCAGGAATAGAAAGTAGTATCTCATATTCTGGTAATGGCTGAGCAAGCTGCATCATTTCATCCAATACGATTTGTTGAATC
>NZ_JBINIY010000025.1:0-9184 GCF_043656315.1 Streptococcus hepaticus | reverse complement strand
CCAAAATTACTCCAAAATATGGAGAAATAAAGAGAAACACAGACAGCTGAGCAGGATAGTTATAAAATCTGCTTAAAACTGGCTGTGTTTTTTAGTCATTGGAAAGTCTTTGCCTAGACTCTTGTTCTATCTTAAAAAAGTTCGGACCAGCAGATTTAAGTTCACTGGTGGAATCATCACCGTATTGACGGTAGTTCCAATGATCAAATACTTACGACGTTGAGAAGTATTGCTTAGCTAAATAAACCTTGTAAATTTTCTACAGAAAACTGTTAACTTATCAGGGGGGATTTTCAAACTCATACCTTTCTCTTGTATTGTAAATTACAGCTATCTTTCATGTGTTTTTTGTCTATATTTTGAATATAACTCTTGATGCAAAATTGTTTCAATGTTAGACTAACTATCAGGCTTTATTAATCTCTTTGATGAAAGGCTAACAATGAAAGAAAGGAAAAAATAAATGTCACATAAGGAAAAAAATCAAGGTCGATTTAGAATGTGGAAGTCCGGTAAACAGTGGCTATTTTCTGGTACAATTATCTTGCTGATTGGAGTAGGTGCTGTTGTAGGAGGCTCTAGCCTTGCAACTAAAAGTAATTCAGAGATAGCAGAAAAGTCTAGGATGACTTACCAAGATAATAGCCAGTCAGAATCATCGCTCCCGAGGAGGATAGAAAGTAAGAAATCGGCACAAAAAGATGACAAAGATTCAAAATTACGGCTTACAGGTGAACATGCCAATAACAGCTTGCGCTTGGGCGGTAGCCTAGATAAAGAGCTACCAGGCTCTCAAGGCGAGCGCCCAGAGAATGATCCACGCTTGGGCGGTAGCCTAGATAAAGAGCTACCAGGCTCTCAAGGCGAACGCCCAGAGAATGATCCACGCTTGGGCGGTAGCCTAGATAAAGAGCTACCAGGCTCTCAAGGCGAGCGCCCAGAGAGCAACAATAATAATCAAAATGAAAATTTTTCAGAAAACAAAGTAGGTCTGATAGAATTTGGTTTTGAGCTAAGCTGTGGCGGTGAAGATGGAGGAACCGTAGTAGTAGGTTTTGAACCAATTTAATTCTTAAAAATAAAGTGAACTATCTGTTTATACCAACTACAAGGTATAGTATTTCAGATAGTATCAAAAAGGCGACTTCCAAATGGAAATCGTCTTTTAATTATCCCAATTCGTCTAGGTGTTTTGTCAGGGACTCTGATAGCGCTCCATGCTGTAGGCAATTTCAAAGATTTCCAAAATCAACGTGAACTAATTGAACTGAAAAACGAAATAAAGAACTTGAAATGCAGGTAGATATCCTAAAGCAAGCGCAAGTGTTATTGGCACGAAAAGATAAGTAATCACTGCTAACAAGTCTCAACTATCAAACACCGATGGCCAGACGAGTTATCGCCTAACTAAATACACTTTGTAAATGTTGTACAGAAATGTGTTGCCTTTTCAACGTTTTCAAGAGCGAAGCAAAGGCCTTGCGCTTTTGAAATGAGGAACAAGGCCTTTGCTTAATCTTTTATTATTTCATTGTTCGCTTGACAGGGAGCTATTCAAACATTTGTACGACTTTTTGATTCAAATTTTATTCACTTTATAAATTCTGTCTAGGTTAGTGTAATTAATTCACTCCGATAGTTTTACGGCTTATGAAGTTCTTCGTTAGGCTTTGTCGAATCGTTTTCTTTGACGTAGGCTTCGTTTGCTTTAGTTCCACTGGTTATTATGTTATTTTCAGTAGCATCAACTTTGTTTGGAATCACACCACTGTTTATCTGACCAATCTCTTTCGGATCGTTTTCAGTTAGTTTAGTGTTACCATCTACCTTATCGTTTTCACTTGTGTTAATTTCGTTATGTTTGATAGTGCTATTTGTCTTATCATTTTCTTCTACTCTAGCTTCATTTTGTTTGCTACTGTTGTTTGTTGCGTGGTCTACTGTTGCCGAATCATTTAATGAGTTGATTAGTTCATTTTGAGAATTGTGTTCCCCCAATAAATCGTCATGGTCATTTTCATCGCCTAGCAAATCATCAAAGGGATCAGAGGTGGAACGTAGTTGAGCTTGATAGACGGTATCCTCTGTGATTGGTTTAGAATATTCTTTTACAATATCAAAGTAGTATTGTTGTGAACGATCTGAATATTGAATAAATGGTGGTATAATTTTTGCTTGTTCCAGAGACAATCCTTTTCGGAGTAAGTAAACAATTGCTTTGCCTTTGCCGTTAGGAGAGATAAGTTCCCCACCTTCGTTAATTTTAAAGGCTACTGCTACATAATTTTTAGGATTATGCCAGTAATAATTTGGATGTCTATTTGGATCGTTGATATCAGTAGGGAGATTTGGATTGGAAGCAATGTATGGTCCTAGGTAAGGAGCGGTTGAACCAAAGGCCGCCAAACTAATCATGGGAGAAATGTTGCTATTCTCATCTTCGCTACCATTTACAATATTACGGTATTCGATGAATTCATAGTGATCGTGTGGTATCGGAGTTGGTTCTGTCAAACCAGCCTTTTTAGCTTGTATCCAAGTAAGTTTCGGATTAACATAAAATGTAAAACCACCTTGGATTTTATCACCAAATTGCAATTGGCCATTTAACAAGGTTGTATACTTAATTGGAACATAATGGCTGATATCGATATCTCGAACATCATCACTGGGAGTATAGACATCTTTTGTTGGTTGTTTTCTGACACGATCAAAGTCAACATAATAGGCCTGATGCTCTCTTTGCATTTTACCAGAAGTAGGAAGATCAGCACTCCAACCTTTGAAGAGCTTGCCTTCATGAGTCACAGTGTTAGGACGATTGATATGTAAATCTTCCCAATTGAGGTCTTTTCGAACCAAGTAATATACTCGTTTTGTTTTTTTACCATTAACTTCCAAATCCCCATACTCACTGTTGGTGCTAAAAGTTAGTAAGATAAAGTTCTTGATATTTTTAATATTAGTAGGTTTAAAAGTGTCATAAACTCCTTTGCGAGTCAAGCTGACTTTTGAACCTTCCGAGAATAGTGGACCGTAGACGAGCTTGTCTTCAACTTCCAAATTAGTTGATTCCGTTTTTACATCACGTTCAGGATCGTCTGGCAATCGTGGATCAATTTTGTAGACATGAGCGTGGTCGCCATGACGAATACTCATATAGTTATCTTCAACGGTAATATCTTCACGTTTTACACCAAAGCGATCCATATATTCTTTTATCAACCGTTCTTTTCTTTCTTCAAAATTTTCTCCATCTATATAGATAGGTTGTGATTCGATAGGATCAGTAAAAGGTTTGGAAGAGTCAATTGGTTCCGCGTGAAAGTGATTACCGTGGGGATACATAATTAGATTCTTCGAGGGGTCAATTGATAGTTGATCACGACTCAATCCATATTGCTGCATAATGGATTGGATTTTTTCTTCGAGTTTTGGGTTGAGAGTAGTCGTATCCGGTTTTTCAGGTTGTTCTGGGATATTATTTGATGTACCAAAGTAGTCAGCTTTTGCTTTTTTCATATACCTTTCGGGAATCAAATTTTCCCACTTAGTATTAACCAATTGGTAATAAGGGATAACATGAATGTCTTTAAGATTACCATTGTGAGCAACCAAAGCACCAAAGTCATTGCTATCAATGATATGGTTTCCGTCAAATAGAAATTTATCGTCAGTTGCGAAATGGATGCCGGGGTATTGCTTTGTATCTACTAGTTTATTGTAGTGGTCTCTAATTTGACCTTTGTGTGGCTTCTTTCCTATGAGAGCGGGGACAGTTGTGTTGTTTCCAGAATTGTTTGAATGATATTGCGAATCAGCTTGTGCCCGTTGGTATGAAGGAGAGGTGACAGATGCTTCTGAATCTGAACGCCCTAAACTACCCTTTAAAATGTAATGGTAATGGTCTCCATGGCGTACAGTATATCCCTTTACATCTTCGGCTACGATATCCTTGGGATTAAAAATATAGCCGTCTTCTGTTTGAAAGCGACTGGCTAGCTGGGCTTTAGTTTGTACCGATTGCTTCGTACTTGTAGTTGTTTTTTTCTCTTTAAAATCTTCAGGTATGAGATAATCCCATTTTGTTCCTTTTAAATCAGAGTAAAACAAAAAGTGACTATGGTTGCCGTGCTTCACAACAAGACCTTCATCTGTTTTCGTCTCAATCTGAGATTCATTACTGAATAAAAAGCCATCATCGGTAGCCTTGTCGATTCCGGGAATTTCTTTTTTTTGTGATTTAACAGTCTTTGTTTTAGAGTTCTTCTTTTCACTTTTATGTGTTTTTGAATGCTCTATCTCCAAGGAGTCAGAACGTTGTTGACAGGCCATCAAGGTTAATTGACATGTCAACGTAATACTTATGATAGCTAACAATCCTTTATTGTGTTTCATTAAAATTAATTCCTCCTTTATATAATTAACCAATTAATATTGAACTGGTTAATTATATAATTGTATAGTTAAAATGTCAACTATAAATGGACTTGTTATAATAAAATGGATACACAATTATGGCACTGCTCCCTTCTTGTGCATAGTATCTCACCTCTTCGACTATTGGAGAGTTTTTTTGTACAGCTGAATAAGACTGTTTAGCTAGTTCCGCTAATTTATCAACCAAGGAAGAGACTCGTTTTCCAGAAATCCGTTTAGTAGTGGATTGTCAGATACATTCTGTCAATTCCGTTTCTGATAACTCCAAGACAAAGTTCTTATTTGGAAAGGTCTTAACTAAATTCCAGTATTGTTCTCCTGTTGGTGTGGATAGCAGTTGTTCCAGCTCATGCAAAGTCACTTGCAAGACCTTATGAAGACGATTCTTAGCACGGATGATGTCTTCAGTCAGATTTTGATAGAAGCGGTTCAAATCCCGTAGTTCTTGATAGACTTGGTCTTGGATATAGGTTGTTTTTCGGTTCAGAATGAATTGAGAACTAGCCAGTTTTTCTGCATCAATCTTATCTGTTTTACGTACTCGCAAACTGTCTAATTGCTTTTTGGTTTCTAGAGGGTTTAATCGAGTATAGGCATAGTTATGATTTTCCAGAAAAGCTTGTAATCTCCGAGAATAGACACCTGTCGCTTCAAAGATGATTTCTGGGTTTTGAACAGATTTCAAGTCCTTTAACAACCTCGAAAAACCGATAGCGTCATTGGGTATCGAATAGCCATGAACTTTTTCACTATTGACCAGAATAGCCACTTCAGAGCTTGTTTTACTCACATCAATTCCAAATATTGTACGCATAAGATTACCTCGTTTATCTTGTCAGATTCCTTGTTTTAGCTATCTCATTTTCAATACTCGACGTTGAACGTCCCGCATACTTTGAACAGATTTTAACTAAAATAGGTGTCTTGCCAGTTTGTATTACGACGTCTAGCGTCTAAAAGCCCCTAGACTTAACAAGACACCTCTACTTTATCAAAAAAGAAAAAGTAGTGAAGATTTCTCACGTCGGAGGTTTCTTCACTACTAATCTTAGTATGTTTGTTATAATGGAAGTGTAGAAATTAATCGTATGTAGAAAAGATGGAGAGGAAGCATGAAGAAAGAATTAATTAATCTAGTGATTGTCACGGGCATGAGTGGTGCAGGTAAAACAGTTGCCATTCAGTCTTTTGAAGATATGGGTTACTTCACGGTAGACAATATGCCGCCGGCTCTTTTGCCGAAATTTATTGAGTTGATCCGTCATAGTCAGGACAATGATAAGTTGGCCTTGGTAGTGGATATGCGCAGCCGGTCATTTTTTGCGGAAATTCGTCAGATTTTGGATGAGATTGAAGCAGATGATGAAGTGAACTTCAAGATTTTATTCTTAGATGCGACAGACGGTGAATTGGTGGCCCGCTACAAGGAAACCCGTCGTTCCCATCCGCTTGCGACTGATGGACGTGTCTTGGATGGTATTCAGCTGGAACGCGAGCTCCTAGCACCACTTAAAAATATGAGTCAAAATGTGATTGATACAACGGAGTTAACACCACGTAATCTCCGTAAGGAAATTGCAGATCAATTTGCTAGCCAAGACAATCAACCAGCATTTCGGATTGAAGTGATGTCATTTGGCTTCAAATATGGTTTGCCACTGGATGCGGACCTAGTCTTTGATGTGCGCTTTTTACCAAATCCTTATTATCAACCAGAACTCCGCAATCAGACAGGTCTTGATGAGGGAGTTTACAATTTTGTCATGGACTGTCCAGAATCAGATGACTTTTATCAACACTTGTTGGCCTTGATTGAGCCAATTTTACCGGGCTACCAGAAGGAAGGGAAGTCTGTATTGACCATCGCCATAGGCTGTACAGGTGGTCAACACCGCAGTGTTGCTTTTGCCAAACGCTTGGCAGATGATTTAGAGAAGAATTGGACGGTCAATCGCAGTCACCGTGATAAGGACAGACGGAAAGAAACGGTGAATCGTTCATGAGAAAGCCAAAAATTACAGTGATTGGTGGGGGAACAGGGATTCCTGTCATTCTAAAAAGTCTGCGAGACAAGGATGTAGAGATTACCGCCATTGTAACGGTGGCAGATGATGGAGGATCTTCTGGCGAAATTCGGCAGGCCTTACAAGTAACACCACCAGGGGATCTGCGCAATGTCCTGCTAGCCATGTCAGACATGCCGAAACTCTATGAGCAAATTTTCCAGTATCGCTTTGCAGAAACCGACGGTGCTCTAGCAGGTCATCCATTGGGCAACCTCCTGATTGCTGGGATTTCTGAGATGCAAGGTTCTACCTATAATGCCATGCAACTCTTATCCAAATTTTTCCATACGACTGGGAAAATCTATCCATCTAGCGAGAATGCCTTAACCTTACATGCAGTTTTTGATGATGGCCACGAGGTAGTAGGAGAAAGCAAGATTGCCAAGTATAAGGGCATGATTGACCATGTGTATGTGACCAATTCTTACAATGATGATGAGCCAACTCCTAGCCGTAAGGTGGTTAATTCCATTTTAGAGAGTGACATGATTGTCTTAGGACCAGGATCGCTCTTTACCTCTATTTTGCCTAATCTGATGATTTCAGAAATCGGTCAGGCTTTGCGAGAAACCAAGGCAGACGTGACTTATGTCTGCAATATCATGACTCAGCGTGGAGAAACTGAATTCTTCTCTGACGCAGATCATGTGCGTGTCCTCAATAATCATCTTGGTCAAGACAATATTGACACGGTTTTGGTCAACATTGAACCTGTTCCGCAGGAATACATGAATACTCATAAATTTGATGAGTATTTGGTGCAGGTCAAACATGATTTTGCAGGCTTACAGGAGCAGGCGAAACGTGTGATTTCGTCTAATTTTCTTCGCTTGGAAAATGGCGGAGCCTTCCATGATGGGGATCTTGTAGTTGAAGAATTGCTCAAGATTATACAGGTGCGAGCATGAGTTTTACCGTACAAGTCAAGGAAGAACTATTGAGTCAAGCACGTATGGAGAAAAGTGAATTAGGCGCCATGATTAAGCTGTCTGGCAGTTTGGGGCTAGCGACATCCGGTTTGACCCTATCCATCTCCACTGAAAATGCGAAAATTGCTCGTCACTTGTATGAAATGCTTTGGCACTTTTATCAGGTAAAGGCTGATATCCGTCATCATCAGAAGACAAATTTACGGAAAAACCGCGTTTACACTGTATTTCTCGATACAGGTGTCAATGAGATTTTAGATGATTTGCATATGGCGGACAGTTTTTTCGGCTTGGCAACAGGTATCGCACCTGCAATTTTAGAAAATGATAGCTGGAGTCAGGCTTACTTGCGAGGAGCATTTTTGGCAAGCGGTTCGGTCAAGGATCCTGAAAAAGGGAAATATCAGCTGGAAATCGCTTCGGTTTACAGTGACCATGCAGAAGATTTGGCCAAATTACTGCAAAAATTTCTTTTGGATGCTAAAGTCATAGAACGCTCTAAAGGTACTATTACCTATCTACAACGAGCAGAAGACATCATGGACTTTCTCCTCGTGATTGGTGCTGAAAATGCTAAGATTGAGTTTGAAAATGTCAAGCTCATGCGGGAAACCCGCAATGATCTCAATCGAGCCAATAATGCGGAGACAGCAAATATTGCTCGAACCGTCACAGCTAGCATGAAGACCATTAACAATATTGCTAAAATCATTGACACTGCGGGTCTGGACCAGTTGCCGATTGACTTGCAAGAAGTAGCCCAGCTCCGCATTCAACACCCCGATTATTCTATTCAACAACTGGCAGATAGCCTGACCAATCCCATTACCAAGAGTGGTGTCAATCACCGTCTCAGAAAAATCAATAAAATCGCTGAAGAATTGTGATGTAAATACTTTACAAGCCCGAGTTGATTTGTTAAAATAGTTGAAGTGTGTAATGGACGCACTAAAATACAGTTTATCCGCTGAGCTTAAAAGCGCTCAAGATTGACAAAGATAGGAGAAAATAAATGAATCCATTGATCCAAAGTTTGACAGAAGGTCAACTTCGTACTGATATCCCATCATTCCGTCCTGGTGATACTGTTCGTGTACACGCGAAAGTTGTCGAAGGAACTCGTGAACGTATCCAGATCTTCGAAGGCGTTGTAATCGCTCGTAAAGGTCAAGGTATTTCAGAAATGTATACTGTACGTAAAATTTCTGGCGGTATCGGTGTTGAACGTACTTTCCCAATCCACACTCCACGTGTTGACAAGATTGAAGTTGTACGTTACGGTAAAGTACGTCGTGCGAAATTGTACTACTTGCGTGCTCTTCAAGGTAAAGCAGCTCGTATCAAAGAGATCCGTCGTTAATCCAACTCTTACAAGCAGTTGTCTGAGTTTGACTCAAGCGATTTTAGAAAACCGAGAAAATTTTCTCGGTTTTTTGCTTATAGGGCTGGAATGATACCTCTATGGTGTGGGTAGATGGTTTGAAGAATAAAACTTGCATTTATGAGGGAAAAAGAGTAAAATAGAGACGTTTCTTCCCTTAGTTAAATGGATATAACAAATTCCTCCTAAGAATTAGTTGTAGGTTCGATTCCTACAGGGGAGATAAAGAGATAACCAAAGAAAAGTAAAAAATATAAAAAATGCTAGTCTAATGGCAATTATCACATTTTGTTTTTTAAAAAATTTTTAAAGTTTTCTTATCTTTTTGACCAAAATTGAATATAGAATTAAGAGCATTTAGGAAATGC
>NZ_JBINIY010000024.1:0-14745 GCF_043656315.1 Streptococcus hepaticus | reverse complement strand
ATGTTTTAATTTTTCTTTCTAATCTAGCAAGTTGATAAGTATGGCTGTCTATTTTTTGTGGTAAACTAAAAATAATGAGGAATGAGTTTGAGAACTGGTATGATGAAGTAGGGGATATTGTGATTTTAGCAAATCAATTAAATACCACATTTCTTGTGATGCAATATAAGGTGGATGATTGTTAGGAGGGGTTATGAGCAAATAGTCTTGTAGATGTGGCTATGGAATGAATGATCATCGGTATCCTGATCCTAATTGTATCTGGGGATTTCCAGAAGAGGATATTGATAAGATGTAAAGACAATAAACTTGCTCATGAGGATGTTGTCGATTCTAGCTATTGTATTTATAGATGTCCTATCTGTGGCCGCCTTATGATTTTTGAAGGTGAAGATACATTTGAGATATATGAGAAGACTGCTGCAATAAAGTCCTCTCTACCGTTTATTGGTCAAGTGCGCTGTATTGGTCATCAATTTAATAGCTGGGGACTCGTGAGAGGAAAGGTTTACGATGTTACGGCGATTAAAGAGGGCTGTTTAACGGTTCATGTCAGTGAGATAAACCAGACGATGACTCTTCCAGCTACATTTTATGGTGAAGGGAAGAAGTTGTTCGAATATCCCTGGGAAATTATTTTTGACCCACATCAAGAACTGGAAAATGTTATACATTATAGTGATAAGTGGGATGAAGAGGAAGATAATTATGATGAATGGTTCTGTGAGGTAGAGTTCAATTCCTATTCTAATCGCTATACCTATCGTTGTAATGTAGATATTGTTGTTGGGGATTTTGTAGAAGTACCGATTAGAGACTTTGGGACTAGTATCGCTTTGGTGACCAAGGTTCACAACGACCCTAATCTCGTTCCTTTTCCTTTAGACCGTCTTAAAACTATATTTGGCAAAGCCAGTTATGAAGAGTGGAGCGGTAGCAACTTAGAGGGCTTGTTGAAGCAGTTTTCTGCCTTTGATATTGCTCAACTTTACTTGGCGGAGGTCAAAAAAGTTCATGTTCTTAAAACGGATATTGGTCATTTTTGGCTAGAAGCAGATGGTACACCCATTACCTTCTTGGTCAAGAGATTTGAATCCGTGGCTGAGCACCCGTCGGAGGGGCGGTTGATGTTGATTGCAGATGATTCCAGAGTTTCTCTTTCTGGCCGCATCAAGCTGTGTACGGACATAGATTTTTCAAGTAGTCGGTATATTGATATTCTAAGTGATGAGTGGGATGAAGGTAGTGAGTGGCAGGTTGGCAATAAGGCTATTGGTATTACGGTTAACAATCGACTTTCCGTACATGAGTTTAACAAACTGAGAGTTCCCTATTATTTCAAAAAAGATAAAGAAGGAATTTTTTCCTTTCAATTAGGCTGGAAGACCTATAAATCGGATGATGATTTGGATTTGTTTTTTAATTTGACCTAATGATAGTTCCCATTTCAGACTAATTTCTAAACAAAGTTCATTCAAATCCGGTCAAACTTTGGTACAATGAAAGCATGTTTTCAAGTAATTTTTCATTTCTAAGGAGATAACTATGTACCAAACTACTATCAGGGGCGACAAGCTTTATCATTCGGTGTCGGAAGGTTATGGGGAGCCTGTGGAGCTTTTCGGTGCTGTTGAAAATGGTGAGACTCCTATGAGTTTGCTCAATATTGCGCTTGCTTCCTGCGTGACCATGTGTGTGCAGGGCTATTTTAAGCGGAGCCAAGGGATTGTGCAAATGGATGTGGCTGTCGATAGTTCCCATGAGGATGAAGTTTTTCATCTGACGGTTACCTTGTCGGAAAAAGTTTCTGAAAGGCAGGAAGCGGAAGTGCTGGATTACATTAATCAACAATGTCGGGTCAAGAAACTCTTGCGGACAGATGTGACCATAAACATTGAATTGAATTACCGATAAGTATGGGCTGGATATCTATCCAAGCCCATTTCTGATATAATAGAGAGACTAGAAAGGGTGAGAGAATGAAACTAGTTTATAGTGAGATGAGTCAGGATTTGACGGCTATATTGACCCAAGAGGCTCAAGAATTTGCGAAAAAGGATCAGCGGGTATTTTACATCGCCCCCAACTCCCTGTCTTTTGAAATGGAGCGGAAAGTATTGGAGCGTTTGGAAGGTCAAGCTTCATTTGATATTATGGTGACGCGTTTTGGACAAATGGCACGGTATTTTGTCCTCAATGAAAGCCCTCAGGGGGAAACACTAGATGATATTGGCATGACCATGCTTTTTTACCGTGTCTTATCCCAATTCGATGATACCGAGCTGAAGGTCTATGGCAAGTTGAAGCAGGATATGGGCTTCATCAGTCAGTTGCTAGCTCTTTACAAGGAAATGCAGTCGGCTAATCTGAGTGTTTCTGACTTAGAGGCTATGGATTCTCCAGAAAAAAGGGAAGATTTAAGCAAGATTTTTTCAGTTTTTGCGGAAGCGCTTGGAAAAGAGACGTATGCCCACGAAAGTAAGTTGGCTTTTTTCACGCGCCTAGTTTCTTCTGGAAATTTGGACGCAGAATTAAGCCAAGTGGCTCTTGTCATTGACGGCTTTACCCGTTTTTCAGCAGAGGAAGAAGCCTTGGTTGCGGCTTTATCGAGCCGTGTTTCAGAGATTGTGATTGGTATCTATGCTAGTCAGAAAGCCTACAATTCAACTTATATTGAAGGGAATATCTATCAAGCTCCTGTTGATTTTTTGCGCCAGCTAGCTCAGGCCTATCAGGTTAAGCCTGCCTTTTTAAGTGCTGAAAATGAGCTGGACAGTCTAGGTAAGATTTCCAAAAATCTAGAAAATCAGTCCAGCTTTTCAGATGAAAAATTGCCTTTAACAGACCAAGACTTATCTGTTCTTCAGATTTGGGATGTGACCAATCAGAAGGAGGAAGTAGAGCAGGTGGCGCGTGCCATCCGTCACGACTTGCAGGAAGGCTACCGCTATAAGGATATCTTGGTGCTGTTAGGAGATGTGGATGCCTACCAGTTGCAGATTGGGAAGATTTTTGACAAGTATGAGATTCCTTTTTATCTAGGTAAGGCTGAGGAGATGAGCCACCATCCCTTGGTGCACTTTGTGGAGTCCTTGGAGCGGGTTAAACGCTACAATTTTCGGACAGAAGATGTGCTGAATTTGCTCAAGTCGGGTCTATACGGGCATTTTCAGCAGTTTACTCTGGATAAATTTGAGCAGTATCTCCTCTTTGCAGATGTCAAGGGGCAGGCAAAATTTGCTAGAGATTTTACAGTGAATACCCATGGAAAATATGACCTGGACTTTCTCAATCGCATTCGTCATACCTTCATGGCACCTTTACAAGAACTGTTCAAGGCACAAGCTCAGTCTGGTCGCAGTATCTTGCAAAAATTTAGTAAGTTCTTACAACAAGTGCAGTTGGCAGAAAATATGCAATCTTTGGCAGCAGACAGGGACGAGCTTGCTTTGGAGAAAGAAGAGCAAGTTTGGAAGGCATTCTGTCATATTTTGGGATTGACGAATACCATTTTTGGTCAGGAAAAATTACGTTTGGATGAATTTTTAGCCCTCTTGCGTGCAGGCATGGAGGTTAGTTGCTACCGGGTGGTTCCTGCAACGGTGGATGTGGTCAATGTCAAATCCTATGACCTGATTGCTCCACATACCGCCAAGAAAATTTATGCCATTGGTCTTAGCAAGTCCAATTTCCCTAAGATTACCAAAAATACCAGCCTCTTGACAGAGGAAGAAAAACTGCGTATCAATGATAAAACGGATGGTGTTGGACATTTCGATATTCCCTCTCGTGAAAATACCAAGAAAAATCACTTTACTATGTTGTCCTTAGTCAACTCAGCGACAGACCAGCTTGTCTTGTCTAGTCCTCAGATTTTTAATGAAGCTGAGGATAGACAGTCGCCTTACTTGAAGCTATTGGCGGATATGGGTGTGGAGCGCATTGAAAAAGGGCGGGAGAAGACCTTGTCTGCGCAAGATATTGGACATTACAAGGGGCTCTTGTCACGTGTTATCGAGGCTAATCGGGCAGATTTCAATCAAGAATGGACGCAAGAAGAAGCAACTTTCTGGGCAGTTGCCGTTCGTTATTTACGGAAGAAATTAGAAGTCGAAAACATTGCCATACCAGCTGTTTCAAGCGACTTGAAGACCGTCCAGCTAGCGGAAGAGACCTTGGATAAACTGTATCCATCTGGTCAGCCTTTGCAGTTATCCGCTTCTAGCCTAACGACTTTCTATCAGAACGAATATCTCTATTTCTTGCGCTACGTTTTGCGACTGGAGGAGCAGGATAGTATTCACCCCGATGCGCGGAGCCATGGGAATTTCCTGCATCGGATTTTTGAAAGGGTCATGACGGATGACAATCCAGATTTTGACCAGAAGCTGGGACAGGCTATCACGGCGACGCGTCAGGAAGCAGAGTTTACAGCCCTTTATCAAAATGATGCCGAGTCCCAATTTTCTGAGCAGCGCCTGCTGGATATTGCGCGTGCAACTTCATTGGTTTTGCGGGATGATTCGATCATTGATGTCTTGGAGGATGAAGCCGTTTTTGGTGCGGAGGATTCCAATCTTTTGACCTTGGGAAATGGCAGAGCGGTTAACATTCGCGGAAAGATTGACCGTTTGGACTCCATCAAATCTGACGGTGCTTTGGGTGTCGTTGACTACAAATCCAGCAAGAAAGAATTCAAATTGGCGGATTTTTACAATGGACTTAGTCCTCAGCTCATGACCTACATCGCAGCCATTAAGAATCACAAGGATTACAGTCACGCTGAGAAGATTTTCGGTGCCATGTATCTGCATATGCTAGATCCGATTGTCAATTTGAAAGATACCAAGGGTGCAGACACAGTGCTAGCAGAGGCTTACAAGTCGCTGGTTTACCGTGGATTATTTATGGAAGAGGAGACCAACCGTCTCAATCAGTTTTACTATAAGGCGAAAAACACCACCTTCAATGCAGATGAGATGGCTCTCCTTTTAGCACATAATGAGCGATTGTATAAAGAAGCAGCTGAAAAAATTCTCTCGGGTAGCTTTTCCATTAACCCTTACACTCAAGATGGAAAATCTGTCGCGGGAGAGCAAGTCAAGGCTATCACAGGCTTTGAAGCCAATCTCCATCTGGCTTATGCCCGTCATCTAGAAACTGGGGGCAAACGTGAAGACTGGATTGAACGAATGAGAGCGAAAGGAGGTCAGTCATGACATTTGAAGCATTTTTGACAGCTCAAGAAATTGCAAATTTGCAGGAGGCAGAAGCAGCTTCTGACAAGGAACAAAAGCGTACGCCTGAGCAAATCGAAGCCATCTACACCAATGGAAACAATGTCTTAGTATCGGCCTCAGCTGGCTCAGGAAAGACCTTTGTCATGGTCGAACGAATCTTGGATAAAATCAAGCGTGGTGTGGCCATTAACCAGCTTTTTATCTCGACCTTTACCGTCAAAGCAGCTGGTGAGCTTAAGGAACGGATTGAGAAAAAGTTGAATGCAGCACTGGCTCAGACCAGGGATGAAGAGCTGCGACAGCATTTGTCAGCCCAGCTTTTGGATCTGGAAACAGCTGATATTGGTACCATGGATGCCTTTACCCAAAAACTCTTGACCACTTATGGTTACACCATTGGTGTGGCGCCGAACTTTAGGATTTTGCAGGATAAAAATGAGCAGGATTTGCTGAAAAATGAAGTCTACGCAGACCTCTTTGAAGATTATATGGTGGGTGCTGATAGAGACGTTTTTCAGACCTTGGTTGAAAATTTCTCTGGAAATAGCAAGGATTCCAAAGCTTTTCGCTCGGTTGTTTATCAAGTGCATGCCTTTAGTCAGTCGACAAGTAATCCAAAAGCATGGTTGCAAAATAAACTTCTCTATGGACATGAACACTTTACTAGCCTAGATAGTTTACCGGAATCTGTCTTGCGAGGACTTTTAGATGCCATGACGCAGGCTGCAAATGACTTGCAGGACTTGACTGATTCGCCAGATTACAAGCAAGTGACGGCCAAAGGAACGCCAACAGCCACCTACAGCAAGCACCAAGCGATGTTTACAGGTTTACGTGACTTACAGGCAGAATTTCTTGCAGACAAGAATTTTAGTAAACTCATGACAGACTTGTCAGCCCTCCTGCCTTCTGGCGCAGAAATTACGGTTGCTAAGGTCAAATATCCTGTTTTCAAGCAAGTCAAAACGCGCCTAGCTGACTTGCAACATCTGGAAACCATTTTGGAATACCAAGATTTGGCTCTGCCCTTGCTGAAAGTCTTGCAACAGTTTGTCTTAGATTTTACGGATCAATATTTGCAACGAAAAATGCAGGAAGCGGCTTTTGAGTTCTCAGATGTCAGCCATTTTGCCATTCAAATCTTGGAAGAAAATGAAGAGATTCGCCAGTTTTACCAAGAGCGTTATCAGGAAGTCATGGTGGACGAGTACCAAGATAATAACCATAGCCAGGAACGCATGCTGGATCTTCTGTCAAACGGACATAATCGTTTCATGGTAGGGGATATCAAGCAGTCTATTTATCGATTTCGTCAGGCTGATCCGCAGATTTTCCAGTCAAAATTTGAAGCCTATCAGGAAAATCCAAGCGCTGGGAAACTGATTTTGCTCAAGGAAAATTTCCGTAGTCAGTCAGAAGTTTTGGATGCCACTAATGCGATTTTCACCCGTCTCATGGACCGCCAAGTTGGACAAATCAAGTATGACCAGACCCATACCTTGGTAGCGGGTAGTCCTGGTCAAAAGATTGTTCTTCCTGAAAATGAAATGGAGTATCTCATTTACGATACGGATGTGGATGAAACGGCAGAAGCTAGCGATATCACAGCTGGCGAGGTTGAGTTAGTCGCCAAAGAAATTATTCACTTGGTCAATGAAAAAGATGTGGCCTTTTCAGATATTACCCTCCTTGTCCCATCTCGTACGCGGAATGAAGCTATATTGTCTACCTTTGAAAAGCATGGTATTCCCCTTGTTTCTGACGGTGGGGAGGCCAATTATCTCAAGTCGGTTGAGGTCATGGTCATGCTGGACACCCTACGTACCATTAACAATCCGCTCAATGATTACGCCTTGGTTGCCCTGCTCAAGTCACCCATGTTCCATTTCGATGAGGATGAGCTGGCTCGTCTAGCACTCCAAGCGGACAAGGGCAATCTCTATGAAAAGATTCTCTTAGCTTTGGAGAAAAAAGGGGCTCATTCAGACTTGGTAACCAGTGAGTTACTTCAAAAACTGACAGACTTTCAAACTTTCCTTGAAAGCTGGCGCAGATTTGCCAAGTCGGGGTCCATCCATGACTTGATTTGGAAGATTTTCAATGAAAAATTCTACTATGACTATGTCGGTTCCCTGCCAAATGGTGTCAAACGTCAGGCTAATCTCTATGCTCTCGGACTTCGTGCCAATAATTTTGAGAAGACTGGTTTTAAGAGTTTGGCTCGTTTCATTTCTATGATTGACAAGCTATTGGCTAGTGAAAATGATCTGGCAGATGTAGAAGTAGCGCTGCCACAAAATGCTGTCCAGCTCATGACCGTCCACAAGTCCAAGGGGCTGGAGTTCAAGTATGTTTTTCTGCTCAATATGGACAAGAATTTCAATGCCATGGAAAGCAAGTCTTCGGTCATTCTCAGTCGGGAAAATGGGATTGGCATCAAGTATCTGGCGGACATGAAGGATAAGTTTGACACGCCCCTCCCTCACGTGCGCGTGTCCATGAACACTCTTCCCTATCAGCTCAATCAACGAGAACTCAAGATTGCCAATCTTTCTGAACAAATGCGTCTTCTCTACGTTGCCATGACCCGGGCTGAGAAGAAATTGTACTTGGTCGGAAAAGGAAGTCAGGAGAAATTGGCAGATAAATACGATGGTAAGCAAGAAGAGGGAGTTCTGCTGGCTTCCACTCGGGAAAGCATGACCAATTTCCAAGATTGGATTTTAGGGATTTCCGAAGCTTTTGCTGACCAACATCTCTGCTTCAAGAAAACCTTTGTCACAGACCAAGACTTGACAGAAGATCAGATTGGTCAACTGCACATCAAGGGCAATATCTCTGCGGATGACTTGAAAGACAACCGTCAATCGGATGATATTTCAACTGCATTAGCGCAACTTGAAGCCGTTGAAGACTTGAACAAAACATACGCAGCTGCTATTCAGTTGCCTAGCCTACGTACGCCTAGCCAAATTAAAAAATTCTACGAGCCAGTTCTGTCGGATGAAGGCATGGAAGTCATGGAGAAGCATGTTTCGGTACCGAAGTTTGACTTACCAGATTTTTCAAAAAATCCTAAAGTGACAGGAGCGCAGATTGGTTCAGCTGTCCATGAGCTCATGCAACGTCTACCTTTACAGTCTCCGATGACTATGGATACTTTGCGAAACACCTTGGCGCAAGTGCAGGCAGAAGATCTTGTCAAGGAAAAGATTGACCTAGAAAAAGTAGCGGCTTTCTTTGATAGCCCACTCGGTCAGGAAATCTTGTCCAATCAAGACCGTGTTCGCCGTGAAGCGACTTTCTCTCTTCTCAAGAAAGAAGACCTTTCCCAAGAATCCTATGTTCTTCGTGGGATTATTGACGGATTTATCCACTATGATGACCACCTTGTCCTGTTTGACTACAAGACGGACCACTATGACAGTCCTGAGCAAATCCGCAACCGCTATGCTGGACAGATGCAGCTCTACGCAGAAGCCCTAGCGCAATCTTATCGCATAGATAAGATTGATAAGTATCTGATTTTGTTGGGGGGAGACGCGATTGACATTATAAAAATATAGTCAACTTTACAGATTATTTTCTATCTGCTATACTAATTAAAAATAGTTTTTAGGAGAAGAGATGGCATTTGTATTTAGTGAAGACATTGTAGAAAGTGTAGTAAAAGAGGTTAATGAAGCCAATCCTGGTTTTCAGTTTGATTGGCAGACTTATTTGCTAGTGTCCCAGCAATCTGGTCGGACTGCTACGGCCTACATATTGGTGGAAAACCCATACTATATTGCACTGATTCAAGTTGGAACATTTGATGTTAAAAAGGTGACAGATATTCATATCATTGCCAAAAGTCAAATTCAAGGATTTAAGCTGAAACGAGGAGTGATTCAAAATATCCTCAAAATTCGGATGAAAAATGGAGCTTTTTACAAGCTTCGTTTCCGTGATAAAGCTGGGAAAAAGTTGCCCCTACATGCTCAAAATGCAATGCAATACAAAATGGATTGGCCTAAGTATTTCGCTGACCGTTTTGATATGAAAGATTATCATACCTCCGTTTTTTCAGAGATTGGAACATGGCTACTGATTATTTTGATGTTTATCATTTCAATAATTATAATGGCTATTACAGACTCTAAGTTGATTGGCATAGCTGTTTTGGTGGGACTTCTTGCAGGAACTGATTGGATTAGTAACAAACTAAAAAGTAGGAAAATTATGAACGCTGATGCAGCATTCTTCAAAGAAGCTGAAGCTATCGAACAAAATGCACCAAATGTTTCCTTTGAAGAAACCTACCAAGCCATGAAACATTGTCAACCGCAACCTACGACAATGGAAGGTCAGACAGCCTACTATAGTCGCTTAGTCCAAATGGCACATTATCTGGGTTACGATGATGAAGCCCACCGTTACACGGAAATGATTCCCAGAGATTATTCCAAAGGAGCTGAGCAAGAGTACCTCGCTTGTGTCAATTACCTAGCTACTCCGATTGAAGAAGA
Source organism: Streptococcus hepaticus (assembly GCF_043656315.1). Lineage (NCBI taxonomy): Bacteria > Bacillati > Bacillota > Bacilli > Lactobacillales > Streptococcaceae > Streptococcus > Streptococcus hepaticus. The sequence goes on along the minus strand of NZ_JBINIY010000024.1, from coordinate 4,997 downwards.
AGTATCTGACAGTGAGAACAGTCTAAACTAGATAAAAAGCCGAGCAAAAATTCGGCTTTTTTGGTATAATGAATAGCAACACCCTAAAAGGAATGACTATGAACTTAGAAGAATTGAAAAAACGTCAGGAGAAGATTCGTAACTTCTCGATTATTGCTCATATTGACCATGGGAAATCAACCTTGGCTGACCGGATTTTGGAGAAAACAGAGACCGTTTCTAGCCGTGAAATGCAGGCCCAGTTGCTGGATAGTATGGATTTGGAGCGCGAGCGTGGGATTACCATTAAGCTCAATGCCGTTCAGCTCAACTATAAGGCAAATGATGGCGAAACCTATATTTTCCACCTGATTGACACCCCAGGACACGTCGATTTTACTTATGAAGTGTCGCGCTCACTAGCTGCCTGTGAAGGAGCTATTCTTGTCGTTGACGCGGCGCAAGGGATTGAGGCACAGACCTTAGCAAATGTTTACTTGGCCTTGGACAATGACCTAGAAATCCTGCCAATCATCAACAAAATTGACCTTCCTGCTGCAGACCCAGAACGTGTCCGCCATGAAATTGAAGATGTGATTGGTCTGGATGCTTCAGAAGCTGTTTTGACTTCTGCTAAAGCTGGTATCGGTATTGAGGAAATTTTGGAACAGATTGTAGAGAAAGTTCCTGCACCGACTGGTGATGTAGAAGCACCACTTCAAGCCTTGATTTTCGACTCTGTATACGATGCCTATCGTGGTGTTATCTTGCAAGTCCGTATTGTCAATGGAGTGGTGAAACCGGGTGACAAGATTCAGATGATGTCCAATGGGAAGACATTTGATGTCACCGAAGTTGGGATTTTCACACCAAAAGCAGTAGGACGTGACTACCTTGCGATAGGTGATGTTGGTTATATCGCGGCCTCTATCAAGACGGTTGCCGATACTCGTGTCGGGGATACAGTCACCTTGGCAAACAATCCTGCAACAGAAGCACTAGCTGGCTACAAGCAGATGAACCCAATGGTCTTTGCTGGGATTTACCCAATCGAGTCAAACAAATATAATGACCTTCGCGAAGCTCTTGAAAAATTGCAGCTAAATGATGCCAGTCTTCAATTTGAGCCCGAAACCTCACAAGCTCTTGGTTTTGGTTTCCGTTGTGGCTTCTTGGGATTGCTTCACATGGACGTTATTCAGGAGCGTTTGGAACGTGAGTTTAACATTGACCTCATCATGACGGCACCGTCTGTAGTCTACCATGTCAACACAACAGATGGCGACATGATTGAAGTGGCTAACCCGTCTGAATTCCCAGACCCAACGCGTGTAGAGACCATCGAAGAGCCATATGTCAAGGCGCAAATCATGGTTCCACAAGAGTATGTTGGAGCAGTGATGGATTTGGCACAACGCAAGCGCGGAGACTTTGTAACCATGGACTATATTGATGACAATCGTGTCAATGTGATTTACCAGATTCCACTGGCGGAGATTGTTTTTGACTTCTTTGACAAGCTCAAATCATCAACGCGTGGTTACGCAAGTTTTGACTACGAGATTTCAGAATACCGCAAATCTAAGTTGGTCAAAATGGATATTCTTCTTAACGGTGACAAAGTGGATGCGCTCAGCTTTATTGTTCACAAAGAATTTGCCTACGAACGTGGTAAACTCATCGTTGATAAACTCAAGAAAATCATCCCACGTCAACAATTTGAAGTACCCATCCAAGCAGCTATCGGTCAAAAAATCGTGGCTCGTTCAGACATCAAGGCCCTTCGTAAAAACGTTCTGGCCAAATGTTATGGTGGTGATGTTTCTCGTAAACGTAAACTCCTTGAAAAACAAAAAGCCGGTAAGAAACGGATGAAAGCCATCGGTTCCGTTGAAGTGCCACAAGAAGCCTTCTTATCAGTCCTTTCAATGGACGATGATGAAAAGAAATAGAAAGATAACCTAAGTTCAACTGGACTTAGGTTTTTCTTAATAGCGATGAAATTGTAGAAAAAAAGAGTAAGAACTCCGTCTTATCTGTAGTTCTTACTCTTTTTTTTGTGTAATTTGTGATAAAGCTCATCCAAATAATCTTCGTATTGCTGTTCACGAATAGCGAGAATATTTTCATAAATAGTCTTATAGTGAGTATCGTTGAAATTGATAGAAATGGTGATATACTGATACTGTTCTTCTCCGTAAATCTCTTTAAGAAAGGGAATGTATTGCTGTTCTGCTAATAAAACCGCCTTTTCTGTGTGATTTTCAGGGATAAATTTTTCGGAAAGCAGATTGACAGTTTGGATTTTGGTGGTATAGGTTGTAAAATTGCGCCGAATAAAGGAGGCAATCATGTTGAGATTGGCTTGATTATTGGCCACAATGACAAGGGGAATAGGTTTGAGACGATTTTTAAGAATTTCGCTCAGTTGAATTGTCAATAAGACAATGTGGTGCTTGGCAATATGTTTCGTAGATACATAGTGGCTCCCCCAATCCCGTAGGAGTTTCTCTACAATCTGAAACAGGCGTTTTGGATAAGGGGGGTCAATGTATTCAAAGAGATAATGGTCTGGAATGAGGTCATGGATATCGCAAAGAAAACGTCTCATACAGAACAGGACAGACAGTTGAAAATCAAAACTATCTGTGACTTCTTTTCCAAAAATTGCTTCAAATTTAGGAAGAAGATAGTTGAGGCGGGTATAGGCGAAAAATGGCGCAAAAAATTCAGAACTAACTTCGAGTCGCCATCTATCCTTGAAAAGAGGATTGTCTGTGATACCGTAAGCTAAAAAAAGATAGTCGATATCACCGTCTGTTAGTTCATTTTCAAATTTATCTGCTAAATTTTGTTTCAATGTTTGACGTAGAGGGGAATATACAGGATGAAATTTCAAAATTTCAAATTCTTCTGAGTAAGGAACGGAAACAGAATAACCCTGTCGTTTCCAAGAGAGAAAAATGAGATAGGAGAAAAAGTATTGTTCTTCAGGAATCAGCGATGTAGCAACATCGGGAAGATAAGTGTTGGTAGCCTGAATGAGGTCAAAAATCATTCGATGATCACTTTCAGTGAACTCGTACAAGGAAAATCCGAAGCGATAGTAGAGAGTTGCCAAAAGAAAACGCATGCGATATTCTGGGCCGACAATGGTATTTTTATCACAATCCAACCCAACTTTTTTCAAATAACTGATGCATTTATTTTTTAAGCGGTAGGCAGTTGCAAGTGATATAAAATATTTGTCTGCAAAATCATGTAAGTGAAGTTCGTCTTCCTGAATCAAAAAGAAGAGGAATTGCAAAAAAGTTGAATTTTGGAAAATTTGATGGAAAAAATGGGACTTCCGCGCTGGCTGGATAAGGGTTAGTGTAAGTTTATTGTTATTGCAGACGATAGTTAGTGAGTCATGAAAGATCGACTGAAGTTGTGGAAGTAGGGCAAAAAAGTCCTTTTCACTGATATGAGCGATTTCTAATAGTGACTTGAGATCAATTTCTCTAAAGTCTAATAGGAGGTTTATTAAGGTAACCTGCTGGATTATTTTCTTTTCAATGTAATTCTCAATCATATATCATTTCCTGTTTTGGGATTGAAATTATTATATCGAAATATCTAATTCCGAGCAAATTTGTAGGAAGCCACACATGTCGTTTAAAGCCATTATTTAGTAGTTTTCTCAAAAGGTATCCTAAAATAAAAAGAAAGTTGAAAAAAATAGGTTACCCCATTCCTATATAATAAAAGTGAAACTCTACTGTTATTATTGTGGAGACTGTCTATTAACATATGACTAAAAAATTATAAGGAGAAGATATGTTTAAAGAACATTCAAATCGAGAAAAGCAACGCTTTGGCTTTAGAAAATATAAAGTTGGTGTTGCCTCAGTCCTGCTGGCAGTAGCATTTTCAGGAGCAGTTCTACCATCATTTGTCGCACCAATGGCAACGATTGTGTATGCGGGTACTCGTATCCCAGGTTCTAAAGCGGAACTCAATGATGCTGCGGCTAAAAGTGTTGATTTAGCGAATATTGCTAATTTTGATTTTACTTCATTGCTTATTGTAGATCCTGGGTATCATGCTAAACTAAATTATGTAAAAGTTGGTACAACATATGGAACTCTAGAAAAAAATTTTTCTGAAATTACTGATGCTAAGGCTACAGGTACAGCGACGGTGAACTTTGTAATTATTGATGATAATACTGGACAGCCGTATACAAAGCAAGATGGACAAGTTGACCTTGTCTCACCTTCAATTCTTGTTACCAATACTCCTCCAGCAATCCCAGATAAAGATAAATACCAACCAACTACTGAAGGGATTACAGTTCCGAAGCGTAGTGTCATTACGGTTGAGGATATTAAGGGCAAAGTCACTATTCCAGAAGGAAGTGGCGGTATCATCAAGACAGTTGGTGAAATTCCAAGCACTTCGACAGATGGTGTGAAAACTCCAGTTACTGTTACTGTCGAATACCCAGATGGAACAAGTGACGAAGTGACAGTTCCTGTTACCGTAACTCCAGCAGACGACCCAGCGACGGACTCTATCACAGTACCTCAAGATGAGCCAATTACAGAAGATTTGGTTAAGAGCAAGGTTACTATTCCAGATGGTACAGGTGGTACGATTAAATCTGTTGGTGAAATTCCAAGCACGACGACTGCCGGTGTGAAACCACCTGTAACAGTTGTTGTTGAGTATCCAAACGGAGATACAGTTGAAGTGACTGTACCCGTGACAGTTACTCCTAAAGTTCCAAGTACGACACCGATTGAAGTTCCACAACACTCTATCGTTACAGAAGATGTGGTGAAAGGAAAGGTTGTCATCCCAGAAGGCAGCGGTGGAAAAATTACAAATGTTGGTACTATTCCAACGACAAATACTGCGGGCGAAAAACCAGCTGTTCCAGTAACAGTGACCTACGATGACGGAACATCAATTGTTGTCGACGTCCCAGTAACTGTGACTCCTGTAACTCCAACAGCTGGTGAGATCACCGTTCC
>NZ_JBINIY010000023.1:0-18057 GCF_043656315.1 Streptococcus hepaticus | reverse complement strand
GAAGTTAAGTTATTTTCAACTCAACTTCTTTTTTGAAACTTTTTAATCAATGAAATTATGAAACGAATACATCCTTCAACGGCAAACGGAAGACCGTAAAGAATCAATGTATCTAACACCCCATCAAAGAAAAATTCTTTCCAAGTAAAGCCACTTCTCTCTGATGGATAATAGAGGGTTACGCTTGAGAATATAAAGAAAAAGGCTATTTGGCAGACAAAATAAAGACTGACCACCAGACTAATTATGGAAAGACAAAGCAACCAAATATTCTTTTGCCTCCGACCAGTAAAAACTTGATAAAGATATCTACTGCAGATTATCAGCAAACGGACAAATAGATAAAACGCTATAGACGAGATTATCATCGCAATAACAAACGCCATCATCATTCTTCTTTCTGTTCAATCCTATTTTACCTTATCGGCAAGAATTTTGCTACAGTGTCAAAAGAAAAGTGAGGAAAATATTTAGACACTCTTCTTTCAAGAAAACTATGTCCAGATCAATCTTAAAGATATTGACTTCGCTCTTCATTTTCAAGAAGAACTTGAAAATTTGTAAAACCTCTATTGTTTACATAATATAAATTACGTCCACAATTATCAAAAAACAGCTCTTAGGGCTGTTTTTGTGATTATTTGCGTTTTTTCTTGGCTTTTTTAATTTTGTTGGCTTGACGCTTCATAGCTTGTTTCATAGCAAATTCGCCAATTTTACCCTTAAATCCACCACCAAACATTGAAGACATATCTGGCATACCAGGCATGCCTTTTCCACCCATCATTCCTTCTAAGGCAGACATATCCATTCCACTCATATCTGGCATGTCAGGCATGTTTTTCGGAAGATTATTTGGATTCAGCCCCATCTGTTTCATCATTTTAGACATATCACCAGACATAACACCCTGCATGAGCGATTTGGCTTGGTTAAAGTCCTTGATGAACTTGTTAACATCTACAAAGCTATTTCCAGAACCTGTAGCGATACGGCGACGACGGCTTGGTGTCAGTAGATCTGGATTTTCACGTTCTTCAGGTGTCATAGAAGAAACAATGGCACGCTTACGAGCAATTTCCTTTTGGTCTACCTTGAGGTTTGCAAGCGCAGGATTTCCAGCCATACCAGGAATCATTTTCAGCAAGTCTTCCATAGGTCCCATGCTTTGGACTTGGTCTAACTGATCAATGAAATCATTGAAATCAAAGGTATTTTCACGCATTTTTTCAGCGAGTTCCAATGATTTCTTCTCATCGTAGTCTTTAGAGGCCTTCTCAATCAGGGTCAATAGATCTCCCATTCCCAAGATACGGCTGGCCATACGATCTGGATGGAAGGTTTCAATATCCGTAATTTTTTCACCAGTACCAGTGAATTTAATTGGTTTGCCAGTAATCTCACGGATAGAAAGAGCTGCACCACCACGAGTATCCCCATCAATTTTGGTCAAAACAACCCCAGTGATATCCAGTTGCGCATTAAACTCACGGGCAACATTGGCTGCTTCTTGACCAATCATAGAGTCAACAACCAAGAGAATTTCGTTAGGTTGCGCTAAGACCTTAACATCACGCAATTCCTGCATGAGTTTTTCGTCAATCTGTAAACGACCCGCCGTATCAATCAAGACATAATCGTGCTTGTTAGCATGGGCAAGTTCTAAACCTTGACGAACAATCTCAACAGCATCTACCTCTGTTCCCAAGTCAAAGACGGGGACATTGATTTGCTGACCGAGTGTTTTTAATTGGTCAATGGCTGCCGGACGATATATATCGGCAGCAATCATCATTGGACGAGCATTTTCTTCAGCAATCAGCTTATTGGCTAATTTTCCAGCAAAGGTCGTTTTACCAGCCCCTTGCAAACCGACCATCATGATAATCGTTGGGATTTTAGGAGATTTTTCAATCTCAGCTGTTTCAGAACCCAAAATTTCTGTCAATTCCTCATTGACAATCTTGATGATTTGTTGAGAAGCGTCAAGCGTATCAATTATTTCGTGACCAACTGCACGTTCACGAACGCGTTTGATAAAGGTTTTAACGACAGGAAGAGCAACGTCGGCTTCCAGTAAGGCCATGCGAATTTCCTTGGTAACCTCCTGTACTTCTTTTTCAGACAACTTGCCTTTACGGCGTAAATTCTTAAAGACGCCTTGCAGACGCTCTGTTAAACTTTCAAAAGCCATATTTTCTCTTTTCCTTCTAATGTTTAGTCTCGATTATCAATGCTTGATAAAATAGCGATTTGTTCCTGCAAAAACACATCATCAGCATATTTTTCAGTCAGTTTATCAAATATTTGACTCCGCACAATGTAGTCTGAGTACATGTGCAATTTCATTTCGTAATCTTCTAAAATTTTCTCAGTTCGCTTGATGTTGTCGTAGACAGCCTGACGACTGACGTGAAATTCTTCAGCGATCTCTGCTAGACTGTAATCATCCGCATAATAGAGCTCAATATAATTCATTTGTTTGTCGGTCAGAAGCGCTGCGTAGAACTCAAACAGAGCATTCATTCGATTGGTTTTTTCAATTTCCATAAAGCTTATTTTACCATATTTTAGTGATTTTTAGTAGGAAAAATTTCTGACGATCAAAAACAGTTGCATAAATAATATTATGTAACAAATGTCAATTATTTTCCAAATAAAACTCAAATCGATCGCCAACATACTGACTACGAACGTATTCAAAAGGCTGACCGTCTGTAAAGTAAGAAACCTGTGTCAAAGCAAGAATAGCATGGCCTTTTGCCACCTCCAAGTAGGCCGCAACATGGTCGCTAGCTGTCTTAGCATAAATGGTTTGCTGACTTTTACCGATTTCATAACCATTATCTGCTAAGGTTTTGAAAAAATGGTTGGTAATGTCTGTCCTATTGAAATTTCGAATCAATTTCTCAGGAATGGAGGCAACCTCAAAAACAAGCGGCACATTATCCGCATAACGGATCCGCTCCATGCGAATAACCAGGTCATTCGGTCCCAATTCTAACCGTTGACGCTCTGTTTCACTGGCTAGTTTCTTTTGATAGGAAATAAGCTTAGTCGATGGTGCCTTGCCTTGAGAATGAACAATCTCTGTAAAAGAAGTTGTTCCTCGCATTTTTTCTTGTACACGGGTACTAGCTACATAGGTGCCCGAGCCGATCTTACGCTGTAGGACTCCTTCTTCCACCAATAAGGTAATGGCTTGGCGGAGGGTCATACGGCTGACACCAAAACGGTCTGCTAAATCACGCTCACTAGGAAGCCGCTCACCAATTTTCCAAACCTGATCGTCAATTTCTTCTTTTATTTTGTCATGAATCGTAATATAAGCTGCTTTCATGGTACTCTCCGTTTTCTTCTTCCCCTATTTTACCAAAATTTTAGGTTTTCGACTATTCCTACTGCAAAATGTTCGCGTTTGTGTTAAAATATAGTGTAATATCTGAAATATTTTCAGAATGAAAGGAAAAAAAATGACAACTCAAGACATTCAAAAGATTATTGTTCTGGATTATGGTAGCCAGTACAACCAATTGATTGCCCGTCGTATCCGTGAGTTTGGTGTATTTTCTGAATTGAAGAGCCATAAGATTACTGCCGAAGAAATTCGTGCTATCAATCCTATCGGTATCGTTCTTTCAGGTGGTCCAAATTCAGTTTATGCCGATAATGCATTCGGTATTGATAAAGAAATTTTTGAACTCGGTATCCCAATCCTTGGTATTTGCTATGGTATGCAACTGATCACTCACACACTTGGTGGTAAGGTTGTTCCTGCTGGTGAAGCTGGTAACCGTGAATACGGTCAATCTACACTTCGTCTTCGTGCAGAATCAGCACTTTTTGCAGGTACTCCTGAAGAACAATTGGTATTGATGAGCCACGGTGATGCTGTAACTGAAATTCCTGAAGGTTTCCACCTTGTTGGTGACTCTGTGGACTGTCCATTTGCAGCTATGGAAAATACTGAGAAAAACTTCTACGGTATCCAATTCCACCCTGAAGTACGTCACTCTATTTACGGAAATGACATGTTGAAAAACTTCGCTATCAATATCTGTGGCGGACGCGGTGACTGGTCAATGGACAACTTCATTGAAATGGAAATTGCTAAAATCCGTGAAACAGTTGGCGATCGTAAAGTCCTTCTTGGTCTTTCAGGTGGTGTTGACTCATCAGTTGTTGGGGTACTCCTTCAGCGTGCTATCGGTGACCAATTGACATGTATCTTCGTTGACCACGGTCTTCTCCGTAAAAACGAAGGTGACCAAGTTATGGATATGCTTGGTGGTCGTTTCGGACTAAATATCATCCGTGTTGATGCAACGCAACGTTTCTTAGACTTACTTGCTGGCGTTGATGACCCTGAGAAAAAACGTAAAATCATTGGTAACGAGTTTGTTTATGTCTTTGATGACGAAGCAAGCAAACTCAAAGGTGTAGATTTCCTTGCACAAGGAACCCTTTACACTGACATTATCGAATCAGGTACTGAAACTGCTCAAACGATTAAATCACACCACAACGTTGGTGGTCTTCCAGAAGACATGCAATTTGAATTGATTGAACCACTTAACACCCTCTTTAAAGATGAAGTTCGTGCACTTGGTACTGCTCTTGGAATGCCTGACGAAGTCGTATGGCGCCAACCATTCCCAGGACCAGGCCTTGCAATCCGTGTTATGGGCGAAATCACTGAAGAGAAACTCGAAACCGTTCGTGAATCAGATGCTATCCTCCGCGAAGAGATTGCTAAAGCAGGTCTCGACCGTGATGTATGGCAATATTTCACAGTAAATACTGGTGTTCGTTCAGTTGGTGTTATGGGGGATGGCCGTACTTACGACTACACTATCGCTATCCGTGCTATTACTTCTATTGATGGAATGACAGCTGACTTTGCTCAACTTCCATGGGATGTCCTCAAGAAAATCTCTACTCGTATCGTAAACGAAGTTGACCATGTTAACCGCATCGTCTACGATATTACAAGTAAACCACCTGCAACTGTTGAGTGGGAATAGAGTTAAGTGGGAGTGATTTTATCCAGTGGATAAAATCAGCCGTTCGATATAAAAAGAAATGAACGGGTGTCAACTTAATATGAGGTAAAAAAAGCCTATGAATTTTTACATTTCATAGGCTTTTTAGCTTGCAACTAGCATTTTTACTTCATAGAATTTAAGGTTGATGTTCTACCGTACCATTTTCAGTCGTAATCAATCCATTTTGATAAACAAGATAAATACTGTTATCATTGCCCTGAATAGTGCTAAATGGATTTAACTCTGTACGATTGTAATTGTCGTCAATAATCGTCCAACTACGGTCTCCTAGCACACTATTTGCATAATCAATCGTAGACTGTCCTTGCGTTAGACTAATTGGTTGCTCTTTTTCAACGACTTCTGTGCTATCTGAAACCTTATAAAATGTACTATTACCGATAGTTGCAGAAGATAGAGCAATTTGAGTGCCAATCAACCGATCGCGACTAGTATCGGTTGTATCTTTTCCTTCATAAAAGTGACTTTGAGGGATGGCAACGCCTTTCGGAACAAAGAGAAGGATGAAGCCGCCACCACCAGATTGATGATAAACACTACCTTGTAAGATTCCTTGGTCTTCTTTTGGACTTCCTGTAACGATTAAACCAGTGGAAAGAATACCTGACTTATCAAAGACTAAACTATCCCCCTCTTCATTTTGCCAGGTACCTGTGATACTACTGTAGTCGCCATTTTTAATCGCTTGAATATCCATACCTGTCTTTTCAGGCTCTGTTGAACTACGATCTGTAGTCGTTTGAGACTTGTTTTCAGCCATCGTAGAGTTAGCCGTAGTATTTTCCTTGCTGATTTGACTGGTCTTTATAGTATTCGTCTCTTTAATTGTAGTGCTTTCCTTATGAGAGCAGGCCATCAGCAAGCTGGCTGTAGCAAGTAGGGTAATGCTAGTATAAATAGACTTTTTCATGTTTTTCTCCTTTGAAATATTCTTGTAAGGATAGTATACAAATTTTCTGCAAAATTGAACATGACATAGATGACATGTAGGGATTAGTTATCCTTGTGAACCATAAAACCAGTCGCTTGTTTTGTTGCCATAACGGTAATATCTGAAATTTGGACATGGGCTGGTTGGTTGGCAATATAGAGGGTAATATCCGCAATATCATCAGCCTGCAAAGCTTCAATCCCTGCATAGACTGAGGCTGCGCGAGCTTTGTCCCCATGGAAACGAACCTGACTAAAATCTGTCTCTACAATCCCAGGCTGCACCGTGGTTACCTTGATATTTTTATCAATAGTATCAATGCGAATACCGTCACTCAATACTTTCACTGCTGCTTTGGTCGCCGCATAAACAGCTGCTCCCGCATAAGCATAAAGCCCTGCTGTTGAGCCAATATTGATGATGTGACCACTATTATTTTCCACCATACTTGGTAAAATTTGGCGTGTCACGGCAATCAGCCCCTTGACATTGGTATCCATCATGGTCATCATATCGAGGGTGTTATAGTCTTGAAATTTTTCCAAGCCCAAGGCCAAACCTGCATTGTTAACCAAGACATCAATCTGTCCCACTTCGCTCAATATCCGAGAGCAAATAACTTCTACTTCTTCTAACTTGGTCACATCCAGCTGGTAAATCCAAACTTGGACACCATACTGAGCTTGCAATTCAGCCTGTATCTCTTCCAATAAATATGAACGACGACCTGTTAAAATCAAGTTTTCTCCACTTTTAGCAAAGGCATAGGCATTGGCCTTTCCAATACCACTTGTCGCACCTGTAATAAGAATATTTCTAGTCATAGAATTCTCCTTTTTCTTTATACCTATTATACCACTTTCAGTCTCAACAAAGGAAAAAAGCTGGTTTCCCAGCCTTTCTTTCTACTAAATTAAAGTTCAGTAATCTTACCTGTGTTAATGTAGCAAACCCACTCACAGATATTTTTAGCGTAATCACCGATACGTTCCAAGTAAGAGATTACTTGGTAGTAATCGCGTCCTGCGATAATCGCATCTGGATTTTTACGGATTTCGGCAGTTGCCAACTCACGAATGCTATCAAAATAATGATTGATGACTTCATCATGGGCAGCAATTTCGTAAGCTTGTTCTTCGTTTCCGCTGTTTAGGTACAAATCTAAAACAGACTCAACAAATTTACGAACTTCTTTACCCATCTTGTTAATTTCTTCTTCAACTTCAGGGATACGAATTTCACCCTTCATGCGGATAGTAGCCTCTGCAATAGCAGCAGCATGGTCTCCCATACGCTCGATATCACTTGTTGCTTTCAAAACCGTGATAACCGTACGCAAATCCGTTGAAACAGGTTGTTGAAGAGCAATAATCTCAAGTGATTTTTGCTCCAATTTCACCTCAAAATCATTGATTTTAGCATCTGCTTCAATCACTTCTTTAGCCAATTCACGATCGTGAGTGATAAAGGCACGAACTGTTTTATTGATCTGCCCTAGGACTTCATTTCCCATTGCATAAAACTGATTGTGCAATTTCGCTAATTCTTCTTCAAATTGTGAACGTAACATTGTGTCCTCTTTCTTCTCTCGGCTGATGTCTAGCCAAATTTACCTGTAATATAATCTTCAGTTTCTTTGTGCGCTGGATTCAAGAACATATCTTTAGTTGTATTGTACTCAACCAAATCTCCATCCAAGAAGAAACCAGTATAGTCTGAAATACGTGATGCCTGCTGCATCGAACGGGTGACCACAACCATGGTATACTTATCTTTCAACCCATACAGTGTGTCTTCGATTTTACCAGCAGAAATCGGGTCAAGGGCAGAAGTTGGTTCATCAAGAAGAATGACTTTTGGACTAGTTGCCAATACGCGGGCCACACAGACACGTTGCTGCTGACCACCTGACAAACCAAGGGCAGAATCATGAAGGCGATCCTTCACCTCATTCCAGATAGATGCTCCAATCAAAGAAGATTCAACAGCTTCATCCAAAACATGCTTGTCCTTAATACCATTGATTCGCAATCCGTAGACCACATTTTCATAGATAGACATTGGGAATGGATTTGGCTGTTGGAATACCATACCAATTTCCTTGCGCAAGTCTACAGTATCCGTCCGAGGGCTATAAATATTTCGCCCATTATAGTTAATGGCTCCTGTCAAGGTTACCTCTGGATTCAAATCTCCCATCCGATTAATCGAACGCAAGAGTGTTGATTTTCCTGAACCAGAAGGTCCAATCAAGGTTGTAATCTTATTAGGATAAAAATCAATCGAAACGCTATTGAGGGCTTTTTTCTGATTGTAATAAACAGATAAATCTTTTACTTGAATAATCGGTTCTGTCATCTTATCCCTTTCTAACCAAAGTGACCTGATACATAGTCACTCGTTGATTGCAACTTCGCATTTTGGAAAATATTGGCTGTCTTGTCATACTCAATCAAATCTCCCAAATAGAAGAAGGCTGTATAGTCACTTGCGCGAGCTGCCTGCTGCATGTTATGGGTCACGATAATGATAGTGTAGTCTTTTTTGAGCTCAAACATAGTCTCTTCTAACTGCATTGTCGCAATTGGGTCCAAAGCTGAAGCAGGCTCATCCATTAGAAGGATATCTGGTTTTACAGAAATGGCACGAGCAATGCAAAGACGTTGTTGTTGTCCACCTGATAAGGTCAAGGCTGATTTATGCAAGTCATCCTTAACTTGGTCCCAAAGAGCTGCTTGTTTGAGTGAGGTTTCAACAATCTCATCCAAGACTTTCTTATCTTTCACACCCATACGTTCATGCGCAAAGGTAATGTTTTTATAGATCGATTTTGCAAATGGATTGGGACGTTGGAAAACCATCCCGATATGCTTACGAATCTCGTAAACATTCATATCTGGACGATTGACGTCAATACCATGGTAGAGAATTTCTCCAGTTACCTTAGCAATATCAATGGTATCATTCATACGGTTCAAACTACGAAGATAGGTAGATTTTCCGCATCCTGAAGGTCCAATCAAGGCAGTAATTTTATTTTTTTCAAACTGCATATCAATTCCCTTATTGGCCTCTTTACCACCATAATAGACATGCAAGTCTTTGGTCTCAAGGGCAATTTTTTCCTGAGGGAAAGTAATGATATGGCGTTCATTCCAGTTATATTCTGTCATTTCTTCTCCTTTTAAGAAGCGGATGTCAATTTTGCGTGAAGAACTTTACCAAGACGACGAGCAGCTAAGTTGAAAATCAAAATGAAAATCAAGAGTACTGCTGCACTTCCTGCTGAAACTTGTGTCGCATCAGGAATCGTTCCTTCACTATTTACCTTCCAAATATGTACTGCCAAGGTTTCTGACTGACGGAAGATAGAAATCGGACTAGTCACGGAAAGTGGATTCCAGTTAGACCAGTCAAGAGCTGGTGCTGATTGACCAGCTGTATAGATAAGAGCGGCTGCTTCACCAAAGATACGGCCAGATGCCAATACGATACCTGTAACAATCCCTGGAAGCGCCTCTGGAATAACCACGTGAAGCACTGCTTCCCATCGTGACAAACCAAGTGCCAAACCAGCCTCACGTTGTGTGTGGTGAACGGTACGCAAGCTGTCCTCCACTGTACGTGTCATTTGTGGCAAGTTGAAAACGGTCAGCGCCAAAGCACCTGAAAGAATAGAAAATCCGTACTCAAACTGCACTACAAAAATCAAGTAACCAAAGAGACCAACAACGACTGAAGGCAGTGAAGATAAGATCTCAATACAGGTACGAATAAAGTTTGTCACAGGTCCTTTTTTAGCATATTCCGCCAAATAAATCCCAGCACCTGTTGACAATGGTACCGAAATCAAGAGGGTCACTACCAAAAGGAAGAAGGAATTGTATAACTGAATCCCGATACCACCACCTGCTTGGTAGGAAGATGATTTCCCAGTCAAGAAGTGCCAGTTAATGTGAGGGACACCTCGGAATAAAATATAAAGAATCAGAGAGGTCAAAATCAAGACGATAACGGAGGCAATGGCATAAAGAATACCCGTTGCCAACTTATCCATTTGTTTAGCGTGCATAGTTTTTCTTACCCTCTCTTGTAATCAATTTCATAATCATATTGAAGACCAAACTCATGAGGAGTAATACCAAGGCCAATGACCAAAGAACATTATTTTGAACAGTTCCCATAACGGTATTACCAATTCCCATTGTCAAGACAGAAGTCAAAGTCGCTGCAGGCGTTGTAAGTGAGGTTGGTACTACTGCTGAGTTACCAACGACCATTTGAATGGCCAAGGCTTCACCAAAAGCACGAGCCATTCCAAAGATAACTGCCGTAAAAATACCTGGTTTAGCTGCATTCAAGACAACACGCCAGATAGTTTGCCAGCGAGTAGCTCCCATAGCCAAACTTGCTTCACGATAATGACGCGGTACTGCTTTTAGACTGTCAACTGTCATAAAGGTTACAGTTGGCAAAATCATAACAAAAAGAACAAATACCCCTGATAAGATACCAAAACCAGTACCACCAAAAATAGTACGAACAAATGGTACGACAACTTGCAAACCGATAAATCCATACACAACGGATGGAATACCAACCAAGAGTTCAATAACAGGTTGCAAAATCTTAGCACCACGTTTTGGTGAAATTTCTGTCATAAAGACCGCAGCACCGATAGCGATTGGTGTCGCCACCACTGCCGACAAAATGGTCACAATAAATGAACCAGAAATCATCGGAAGAGCACCAAAGGTTTTAGCACTTGGTTCCCATTTTGATCCAAATAAGAAATCAACGATATTCACACCGTCTACAAAGAAAGTAGACAAACCACGCTGGGCAACGAAAATCAAAATCATAAACACGATAAAGACAATCAAAGCCAAACACAAGAAAGTAAGGACTTTCCCGAAGCGCTCCAAGCGAGAATTTTTCGATGGAGAAGCCAATTTTTTCGCGAGTTCTTCGTTTTTCATTTTTACTCCTCTATCTTGCTAACATTTCCATTAGCATCCTTTGTGACTTTCATGTCATGGATTGAGATATAACCCATGCTAGCTACAATACCACCTTGGACTTCTTCTGACATCATGTAGTCAATGAACTCTTTAGTCAAAGCGTCTTCGGTACCACTTGTATACATATGTTCATAAGACCAGATTGGCCAAGCATTTGTCGTAACATTTTCTGCAGTTGGCTTATGGCCATTTAACTTAATAGTCTTAACAGAATCATCTAGATAAGCAAATGCAAGATAGGAAATAGCACCAGGTGTTTGAGCTACGATTGACTTAACCATACCATTCGAATCTTGTTCCTGACTTTGAACGGCAGATTGTCCATCCATTACCACTGCATCAAAGGTTGCACGAGAACCTGAACTTGAAGCACGGTTGATAATAGAAATGTCCAAATCTTTTCCGCCCAATTCTTTCCAGTTTCTAATCTCACCTGTGAAAATCTTACGTAGCTCTTCCGTACTGATATCTTTTACATCAACTTTCTTGTTGACAATAACCGCCAAACCAGCGACTGCTACTTGGTAATCTTTTAACTTGCTAGCATCAATACCATCTTTTTCTTCCGCAAACAAGTCACTGTTTCCAATCTCTACAGCACCAGATTGAACTTGGGATAAGCCAGTACCAGAACCTCCACCTTGGACGTTGATAGACTTTCCGATATTGGTAGAACCAAATTCATCCGCAGCCGCTTCGACCAAGGGTTGAAGAGCTGTTGAACCAACTGCAGTGATAGACTCACCGCGATCAATCCAACTAGAACAAGCAGTTAAGGCAACACTAGCACTCAAGAGAAGTGCAGCGACACCAAGCTTATGCTTTTTTTTCATCTTTTGTATCCTTTTTTTGTTTTATGACCGTTCTTGAAAATCAGACTATTTCCAAAAAATTTACAAGCTACGGTACAATTCTACTATAACACATAAAATGAGGCTATGCAAAGAATTTTTTCTTAAAACAAGCCCCTTTTAAAACTGAAAGCGCAGGCCCTTTGGAAAGGCATTTTTCAGGGTTCCAGAGACTACTTTGGCAAAGCCTAAACCATTTCCTTTTATGGCAACTTGATACCAACCATTTGGTAAATCCTTTGAAACATTGACTACATTCCCTGCTACATACTGAGCAAAATCTTCCTCTGATAGTTCAACACGCTGATAAATTTCATGACTCTGCAAAGCTAATCCCAAGGCAAAACTCGGTTCAAAGCGCTTTTTCTTGAAGGTTCCCAGATGCAGTCCATTTCTGGCAATTTTGATGTTTGCCAAATCTGGTAAGCCTTTAGGCAGGAGATAAAGCTGGTCTCCAAAAACTTGCAAAACTCCATCCAGACTACTTGTCAGATGTTTCTTCGCAAATCCCTGCCATAACTGACTTTGTTCGCGACTAAGATTAGTCTTAGTTGGCTTCATTTTACCTCTTTTATCACCTGAGCCCGACAACAATCGAAGACGGGCGACAAACTGTCCTTCTCCTTTGAAATGATGCGGGTACATGCGTAAGGTACCTGGAATCAAGCCCGAAACGGTTCCGTTTACATTTTCAAGCACTTCTAACTCCATATGGTAATTATCTAATAACCACTGGACTACTTCTTCATTTTCCTCTGGTGACCAAGTGCAGGTTGAGTAAATGAGACTACCACCCTCAGCTAGCATTGTCACAGCAGATTCTAATATTTCACGTTGTAAGGCTGCACACTGTGACGGATACGCTTCGTCCCAATACTGCATAGCTGCGGGGTCCTTACGGAACATGCCTTCCCCTGAACAAGGAGCATCTAGTACAATCATGTCAAAATAGGCAGGAAAAACATTTGCCAGACGTTCAGCTGATTCATTCGTAACAACCACGTTTCGCGAACCAAAACGCTCAATATTTTCCACCAAAATCTTAGACCGTTTGGCAGAAATTTCATTGCTAACAAGTAAGCCAGTATTGTCCAAATAGGACAGCAAATGGGTTGACTTACCACCTGGTGCTGCAGCCAAATCAAGAACTTTCATTCCTTTTTGAGGATGGGAAACCTGACCGACAATCTGTGCCGCAGGCTCTTGTGAATAGACAAGTCCCGTCACATGCTCAGGGGATTTCCCAGACACTTTCCCGTAATAAGACCATTCCATGTTGGAAATCTTATTGTCGAAAGAAAGCTGAGTTTCTTTCAAGGGATTTGTCCGAAAGCCTGAGACCGCTTCTTGGTCAAAACTAGCAAAGAAAGCTCCTGCTTCTTGACCGAGTATTTTCTCGTATTTTTCAATAAACTTATCCGGTAATTGCATTACTTCAGATACCTTTTCATTTCATTAACTTTTGACTGCGGGATTAAAATCACATGCTCACGACCAGTATAGGTTGGTTTCTGCCCATTCACATTCAGCAAACGATAACCAAGTTTTTCACCTAAAATGCCCGCCGCTGCATAATCCCACGGGTAAACATAAGAAGTATGCACCAGCAACCGCTGGTTGAGAACATGAGCAAAACTTAGACCAGCACTCCCAATTGACCGTGTTCCCAAAAACTGACGGGAAAAATCTGCTAAGCCTGCGTAATTTTGTTCAAATAAACCTGCATTGATACCAATTAGCCCTTGTGAAAATTCCTTTTCCACACACTCTGGTAACATCTCTTCATTAGCTTTGACAGGAAAATCTCTACCACCATGGTAAAGAACATCGTTCATCACATCATAGATAAGCCCAAATTGCCCCACTCCATCTTCAAAATAAGCCAAAAGAATGGCAAAATCTGTTTTTTGAACGATAAAATTAACTGTTCCATCAATAGGATCCAGTACCCAAACATTCCCTTGATCAATCGGAGCACGATTTTCATCTTCTTCTCCGAAAATCAAGTCCTCTGCAAATGAAGATAAAATCTTCTCTGTCATTTGCGCCTGCACTTCTTTGTCCAAATGCGTCACTAAATCAGAAAAGTTCGACTTCATCTCCACCCTTAATTCATCATGGATATGCTGTCGTAAAAATTCACCTGCATCTTTAACCAACTCTTGAGCGAACTGATATTTATCTACAACTGTTGCCAAGACGAATCATTCCTTTCTGCTTTTCGCGTGCCGCCTGAACTGCTCGATAAGTAGAGTAACCAGAAACTTCTTCAAATTCTCGGTCAATTTGCTTCTCTTGCCCTTTACTTCTTACAACTTCCTTAAAAGACTTGTAGCGGTCCAGCAATATACTTGCTTCCACACCACTTTCATATGCTTTTTCCACTTGATTCAAAAAAGAAAGCACGGAGGAAAGCTCCTCTGTGCTCCAAGAAAAATCAAGCGGATATGAATAATTCTTGTCCATATCTTATCCTATTTCTGCTCGTAATGTTGCGTTTTTCAGTTCTTGCTTACGGTAATCCCGTGGCAAAAATGCGCGAATCTCATCCTCATTGAAGCCAATCTGCATTCGTTTTTCATCCAAAATAATAGGTCGACGAAGTAAGCTTGGATAGGTTTCAATTAGATTTATCAACTGTGAAATAGATAGTTCATCCACATCTACATTTAACTTTTGAAAAATCTTTGAGCGAGTTGAAATCAAGTCATCGGTGCCATTCTCTGTCAAAGCCAGAATATTACGCAACTCCTCCGCTGTCAGCGGACTTGTCATGATATTATGCTCAGTAAAAGGGACTTGATGCCCGGTCAACCAAGCGCGTGCTTTACGGCAACTTGTACAACTCGGTGATAAGAATAGTGTAATCATATGCATCCCTTCTACTTTATTTCTTCTCATTTATAATTATACAATAGTTCAACAGTGATTACAAGCTTTTTCTGGGCACCCATGTGAGAGAAATTTGTTCATCTTTTTCCATTTGTTCCATCAATTCTTCGATGCCAGAAAATTTAACCATATCCCGAATCTTGTCTAACCAATAAATCGTAATCTTTTCTCCGTAGATATCTTTTTGAAAGTCAAATATATGCGCTTCTAGTCGTAACTCTGTCCCATCAAAGGTCACATTTTTTCCAACGCTTGCCATCGCTCGGTAGATTTGACCTTCAATTTCTACATCAGCTACATACACACCGTCACCTGGCAAATGTACGCGATCAAAAGGAGCTAGATTTGCTGTAGGATAGCCAATCGTCCGTCCACGCGCATCTCCATGGACAACAATTCCTTCCGTCGAAAAATGATAACCTAAAAGTAGATTAGCGGTTGCTACATCCCCATCCAGTACTGCTTGACGAATACGGGTTGAGGAAACTTTCTCCCCTTCAAATTGCACTTCGTCAACAACTTCGACTTGCCCATCAAATAAACGCGCCATATCATCAACTGTAGCTCTGCTATTTCCAAAATGATAATCAAATCCCGTCACAACAACTTGCGCATTAAGAGCTGTAACATACTTCTCTACAAAATCTTGAGCTGTATTTTTAGAAAACTCACTGGTAAACTCTTTGAGAATCAGGCGATCAACACCAGCTTGCTCTAACAACTGATACCGTTTTGCACTGCTCGTCAAATGCATGAGTAAATCTGGTGAAAAACGAAGAAAGGCTAGTTTAGGGGACTCAGGAAAGGTCAAGACAGTTACCGACAATCCTTTTTGATCTGCTATCGTACGAGCACGTGAAAAGAGGGCCTGATGCCCACGGTGAATACCGTCAAAGTAACCTAACACTAGGACCGTTGGCTCCAACCCTCTTAAATTTTCTTCATTTTTTATTGTAATAATTTCCATAATTTATTATTTTATCATAAATGAGCTTAAAAAACTTAGAACCTGTATTCACTAGTTAAAAATTTTGATTTAGATGATCATTTTACGATAATCAAGGCAGTTTTTTGAAAGAATACTAACTGTATTTTGAAAAAACTAACGATGAGCAACAGAAAATTATCTCTAAATAACTGTATTGAATTGTGAATACCATTTCTTATATAAAAACCTTGTTTGGTTTATACAGTTCATCTCTTTTTTCTAGGACTGCTACCAATTTTTCTTGATAAAAAGCCGCAAGTCTCTCTTCTTTTCGCTCCAAGGGAAAGAATCTTCCAAAACTAACTTCCGTCAGTTCTGCTTCAGAAAGTTCGACAATCGGCAAATCACCAATACCATTTTCAATCGGCTGCAAGAATGACCAATCGTCTTGCTCCACCAAGCGAGTAATATCTGCCAGTGTCAAAGCAGTATCAATTGACATACCTGCTGAACCGGTACGCACCAATCGTGACATGTGACTTTCTAATCCCAACTTTCGTCCTAAATCTACAGATAAAGTACGCACATAGGTTCCCTTACCACATTTTACTCGAAAATCAAATCGAGCACAGCCATTTTCATAAGTAACTGGACCTGTTCTCTCAAATGAATAGATCGAAATTTCTCTCTGGGGACGTTCTACCGTCTCTCCAGCCCGAGCATACTCGTATAGTTTTCGCCCGTTAACCTTAACAGCTGAATACATGGGAGGTATCTGAGTGATTTTCCCCACAAAAGTCTGCACAGCACTATCAATCTCTTCTTCAGACAAGTCTTCGGTTACTGGCGTTGTGGCAACTACCTCTCCACTAGCATCCTCAGTAGTCGTCGAAAATCCCAGTGTAATCTCTCCCTCGTATACCTTGCCTTCTTCTTGCATATACTCAATCAAGCGCGTAGCCTTACCCAGC
This sequence comes from Streptococcus hepaticus, assembly GCF_043656315.1. NCBI lineage: Bacteria > Bacillati > Bacillota > Bacilli > Lactobacillales > Streptococcaceae > Streptococcus > Streptococcus hepaticus. The sequence goes on along the minus strand of NZ_JBINIY010000023.1, from coordinate 1,397 downwards.
GCAATGGGCAAGACACCTGTCACATCTGGATCCAGCGTGCCACCATGACCAATTTTCTTTTCCTGCAAAATTTTTCTTAGTTTAAATACTGCATCGTGGCTCGTCATACCAGCCTCTTTTTTTAAATTAACTATTCCTGAAATCATAAAGGTATTATATCATAGAAATCACATCAAAACAAAACCCTCAGCACCAGTCTGAGAGTTCACTTTTATTTTTCACGTTTCCCCGTAACAAACATGGTAAAGATAGCTGTCGTGACCATTTCACCTGTTTCATTTTGGATATGGACATCAATAACCTTCGTAGTACGTCCATTGTGCACACAAGTACCGATTACTTTCAATTTATCTCCTAGTCGACCAGCTCGCAAGTAGTTGATATTAGATTGGAGAGTGACAGCCTCAAAGCCAGTAGAAATTGCTACCAGACCACTCACCTGATCACAAAGGGTAAAAAGATAGCCACCATGTGCATTTCCATAATAATTGAGAGAAGAGTCAACCACCTGTGTTTCAAGGGTTACTTCTCCCTCTTCCCACCTGACGATCTCATAGTTTTCAAAAACCTTGACTTCATCTAAATTAAAATCCATTTGTCTACCTCACTTTTCAAAAACTATTATAGCAAAAAATTGGAAAAAGAGGTGAAGAGGATATTTGTTGGAAAGATAGGAAATTAGCCAATGATACCTATCGACAGGGCGCGTTATTTATTAAGCAATATCACGTCATCACATTTTACATATTTTTCTGACTGTATTAGCTGAACGAATAGTTAATTTATGAGCAATATCTGAATTGTTCGTTCTCGACCACCAATTTGTTTTTTGATATTTTTCATGATCAAAAAACCAAAAAATCATATTTTTAAAGTTCTCAATATTTTCCAATTCAAAATTAGGCATCCCCAATTCCTTATAGACAGTCGAAAGGGTAAACGGGGGAATCATAAATATTAAATTATTATAAATGTCTTTATTAGACTTTCCCCACCAATTTGGTGCAGCAATCAAAGCTTCATTCAAATTTTTGATTGAAACAACACATACAGGAATATCTAATCCAGAATTCTTTTTTAGCACATCTTCTATTTTCTTAGTTAAGACATCAACATCCTCTTCAATACTTGAAAAAACTACATTTCCAGTATTAAAATATGTTCTTACATCATTAAAATCTAATCTTTCAAGCCACTTGCGACATATCTTTCCATATTTTATTCCTTTTAAATTATCTAACACTACTACATCTTATAGCTTACTCTATTATACCATTATATAATTTTAAGTTTTTGAATACAGATGACAATTTTATAACTTTACTATTCAAAAACACTCCGATAAAAAAATAAACCAAAATATTCGTTGTAATATATTTTAACAACTTCATAAATAA
>NZ_JBINIY010000022.1:0-18621 GCF_043656315.1 Streptococcus hepaticus | reverse complement strand
TATCAAAAACGCCCGCTTATGAAATGATTTATTCCTAAGTCATTTCATAAACAAGCGTTCAAATATCATGTTTCTGATGAGTGTTACTGCCGGAAAATATCCGGCAGTAGACCAGAGCTAGACTAAGGATAAAAATATCCCATCATCGTAACACTCAACAAAATTGATGATCTTATACAAGTTCGATAATTGCCATTGGTGCAGCGTCTCCACGACGTGGTTCTGTTTTAAGAATACGTGTATAACCACCATTACGTTCTGCATAACGAGGTGCAATTTCTGAGAACAATTTTTGAAGAGCTGTAGTAGATGTGTACTTATCAGTTGCTTCATCATAGTTTTCTGCTGCAATTTCGTTACGAACAAATGCTGCTGCTTGACGACGAGCGTGCAAATCGCCACGTTTACCAAGAGTAATCATTTTTTCAACTGTTTTACGGATTTCTTTCGCACGAGCTTCAGTTGTAACGATTGATTCGTTAATCAAAAGGTCAGTCGTCAAATCACGCAACATTGCTTTACGTTGTGAGCTAGTACGTCCTAATTTACGGTATGCCATGTTTTCCTCCTATATTATTTATCTTTTTTCAATCCTAGACCAAGGTCAGCCAATTTAACCTTGACTTCTTCAAGACTCTTACGGCCAAGATTGCGTACTTTCATCATTTCAGGTTCAGATTTTTCTGTCAAATCAAACACAGTATTGATTCCTGCGCGTTTCAAACAGTTATATGAACGAACTGACAAATCTAATTCTTCGATTGTACGGTCAAGCATACGATCATCTGAAGTAACTTCTGCTTCTTTCATAACTTCAGCTGATTTAGCAACTTCAGTTAAATCTGTAAAGAGACCTAAGTGTTCCATCAAAATACGTGCTGACAGCCCTAATGCGTCTTCAGGAATTGTCGTACCATTTGTCATGATTTCAAGCGTTAATTTGTCAAAACCATCATTGCTACCAACGCGAGTTGGTTCAACTTGGTAATTTACTTTGACAACAGGTGTGTAGATTGAATCTACAGCAAGTGTACCTACTGGTGCATCATCTTTTTTGTTACCTTCGGCTGGAATATAACCACGTCCAGTATTGACAGTCATAACTGCCTTGAAAGTAGCACCTTCCGCGATGGTAAATAGATAATGATCAGGATTTACAATTTCAATATCGCTATCTGTTAAGATGTCGCCTGCAGTAATTTCTGCTGGACCTACAACGTCAAGTTCAATTGTCTTTTCGTCTTCGACATAAGATTTTACAGCAATGCCTTTGATGTTCAAAATAATTTGCATAACATCTTCGCGAACACCTGGAACTGTGTCGAATTCGTGGAGTACGCCATCAATTTTAATTGATGTCACCGCAGCACCTGGAAGTGATGCAAGGAGTACACGACGAAGTGAGTTACCAAGAGTTGTTCCATAACCACGTTCTAGCGGTTCGATAACAAATCTGCCGTAATCTTTATTTTCATCAATTTTTGTTATAGTTGGTTTTTCAAACTCAATCATTTCTTACTCCCTCTTAAACGAAAAGCTGTGTATCGTTTGTATGATTATACACGGCGACGTTTTGGAGGACGAGCACCATTGTGTGGTACAGGAGTCACATCACGAATTGCAGTAACTTCAAGACCAGCGGCAGCAAGAGCACGAATAGCAGACTCACGACCTGAACCTGGACCTTTAACTGTAACTTCAACTGTTTTAAGACCGTGTTCTTGTGCAGATTTAGCAGCTGCTTCTGAAGCCATTTGGGCTGCGAATGGTGTAGATTTACGAGAACCTTTGAAACCAAGAGCACCAGCTGATGACCAAGCAAGAGCGTTACCATGCACATCAGTAATCATAACAATAGTGTTGTTAAATGTAGCGTGAATATGTGCAATACCAGATTCGATATTTTTCTTCACACGACGTTTACGTGTTGGTTTAGCCAATTTTTTTACCTCCTATTTTATTTTTTCTTACCTGCAATCGCAACAGCTTTACCTTTACGAGTGCGAGCATTGTTTTTAGTGTTTTGTCCACGGACAGGAAGTCCACGACGGTGACGGATACCACGGTATGAACCGATTTCCATCAAACGTTTAATGTTCAAGTTTACTTCACGACGAAGGTCGCCTTCAACTTTGATTGCATCAACTTCACGACGGATAGCGTCTTCTTGATCAGATGTCAAGTCTTTCACACGGATATCTTCTGAAATACCTGCAGCAGCAAGGATTTTTTTAGATGTTGTGAGACCGATTCCGTATACGTATGTCAATGAAATTACAACACGTTTGTCGTTTGGAATGTCAACTCCAGCAATACGAGCCATTTTTTCTCCTTTCTATCTTAACCTTGACGTTGTTTGTGTTTTGGATTTGCTGGGCAAATTACCATAACACGACCATTACGACGAATAACTTTGCAGTATTCGCAAATTGGTTTGACCGATGGTCTTACTTTCATTTTTATCCCTCCAAGTATTTCGATTATTTAAAGCGGTATGTGATACGTCCACGTGTCAAATCATATGGGCTAAGCTCGACAGTTACACGATCTCCGACCAAAATACGGATGTAGTTTTTACGGATTTTTCCTGAAACAGTTGCCAAGACTTGGTGTCCATTCTCCAACTCAACAGTAAACATAGCATTCGGCATGGTATCTACTACCTTACCTTCAATTTCAATCACATCTTCTTTTGCCATGCAAAAGTTTCCCCCTCTAAATTTTCGATTTGATGTCCTCTGCACACAGAGGTAACAATTATAAGTCAGACTGGCTTATTTTATCATTTTACTCTAAAAAAAGCAAGTCATATCCATCAATTATTGTAATTTTGATAAAACAGCATCAATTGCTTCAAATACAAGATTGATATCTCGGTCACCTTCGATATCATGAACAAGACCTTGTGCACGATAATGGTCAATAATTGGTTGACCTTGAGCGATATTTACTTCCAAGCGACGTTTTACTGATTCTGGCTTGTCGTCTTCACGTTGGTAGTAATCTGCTTCATTGTAGCCTTCTGCTGGTGGATTAAACACTTTATGGAAGGTTTCACCCGTTTCGCGGTGAATAATTCGTCCGCTAAGACGTTCTACCAAAATACTTGGGTCAATCTCGATATTGATCACACCTTGAAGGTCGATCCCCAACTCTTTCAAGTTTTCATCCAAAGCATGTGCTTGCTCGATTGTACGTGGATAACCATCTAGCAAGAAGCCTTTTTCTTTAACATCGTCTTGAGTCAGGCGTTCTTTCACAATACCGTTTGTTACTTCGTCAGGAACCAAATCACCTTTATCGATGTATGATTTTGCCAACAATCCCATTTCAGTTTGATTCGCCATTGCAGCACGGAACATATCACCTGTTGAGATGTGTGCCACACCAAATTTTTCAACGATTTTTGCTGCTTGTGTTCCCTTACCAGCACCTGGTAAACCCATAATCAAAAGATTCATTTCGAACTCCTTTTATTGTGTGAATAGCTCGAGGCTATTTCTTATAATCTTCATTGGCCGATTAAAATAAAATAGAAGGTTGACAAAGTCAACCTATATACTATTCTGTAATTTCCATGAATCCAACGTATTTTCTCTTCAAAAGGTAGCCTTCTAACTGCTTGATACCTTCGATACTTGTCATAATTACGATAATCAAACTTGTACCCAAGAAAGCAATATTTGAAGATAATCCTAAAAGGTTTTGTGCCAAAATTGGTAACAAGGCAACAATACCAAGGAAAAGAGAACCTACTGTTGCTAAACGCTTCAATAGTTTTGAGAAGTACTGTTCTGTCCCATTACCTGGACGAACTCCGTGAATGTAGGCACCACTCTTTTGCAAACTTTCTGCAGTTTTTTCAGGATTTACTTGAACGAAACTGTAGAAGAATGTAAAGATGATGATCAAAGCTGCATAAACCAACATTCCCTTAACGGTTGTGTAGTCAAAGTAACTTTGTAAATTCTGCAAAATAGAACTTGTACGGTTTTGACTTGTCAAAAATTGAAGAATCGAAGTTGGAATCGCTGTGATAGAGCCTGCAAAGATAACAGGAATAACACCTGCTGGATTTAACTTCAATGGCAAGTATGAGCTTGATGGAGCTCCTTGCGCACGTTTAGTGTACTGGATAGGAATTTTGTACTCCGCTTGTTGTACGTAGGTCGTAAAATAAACAATTGCTAAAATTGCAACAACCAAAGCTGCTACAAAGATTGCTGATTCTGTTAATCGACTGGAGTCAATATTTACAAAGCGATCTTCGTAGATTTCTTTGATGGTGCCTGGAAGAGAAGAAATGATGCCTGCAAAGATAATCATTGATGTCCCGTTTCCATAACCCTTATCTGTAATTTGTTCACCAAACCATGTAACAATCATTGAACCGGTCGTTAAAATACTACCGATAATGATATAGGTTTTCCAATTGAGAGGCATAGTTGTCAGTTGTGCACCTGCAAGAGCGTTTAGACCTGCAGTAATACCAACTGATTGAACAAAAGCAAGAACAAGTGAAATATAGCGAGTTGCTTGATTTAATTTCCGACGACCAACTTCACCTTGTTTACCCCATTCAACAAACTTTGGAACAATATCCATTTGTAACAGTTGAACGATGATGGACGCAGTGATATAGGGACTTACTCCCAAAGCAAAAACGGAAAAGTTTTTCATCGCGTTACCAGATACCAAGCTTAACATGTTCAAGAAGGGCAAATTTGAAACTGCTTCAAGACTTTTAGCATTGATTCCTGGTACAGTGATGTGTGTTCCCACACGAAAAACGAATAAGACGAAAATCGTAAACAAAATTTTATTGCGAACGTTTTTTACCTTGAACGCTTCTTTTAATAATTTAAAAAACATAGGCGGTCACCCCTTAGATGACTTCCACTGAGCCACCTTTTGAAGTGATTGCTTCTTCAGCTGATTTAGAGAATTTAGCAGCTTTCACTGTCAATTTTTTAGTCAATTCACCGTTACCAAGAACTTTGATTCCTGATTTTTCAGCTTTGACAATACCAGCTTCGATAAGTACAACTGGTGTTACTTCTGTACCATCTTCAAAAACATTCAATTGATCAAGGTTCACAATTGCATACTCTTTAGCGTTGATGTTTGTGAAACCACGTTTTGGAAGACGACGGAACAATGGAGTTTGTCCACCTTCAAAACCAAGACGTACGCCACCACCGCTACGAGCTTTTTGACCTTTTTGACCACGACCAGATGTTTTACCATTACCTGATGATGTACCACGACCTACGCGGTTGCGAACTTTACGTGAACCTGCAGCAGGTTGTAATTCATGAAGTTTCATTATTTAATTTCTCCTTAATTGTAAAATGCTAGCGCCTTTGTGAGAAAAAGGACTTCCCACAAAAACTCGCCTATACGAAATTAACTTTAAGTCGCACAGAAAACCGTACGACTCAAGTTAGTTATTTGATTTGATGAAGTCTTATTTAACTTCTTCTACAGTTACCAAGTGAGATACAGCGTTAACCATACCACGGATAGCTGCGTTGTCTTCTTTAACGACTGAGCTGTTCAATTTGCCAAGACCAAGCGCCACAACAGTTTTACGTTGTGATGGAATACGGCCGATTGGAGACTTCGTCAAAGTAATTTTAATTTGAGCCATGAGTTCCCCTTTCTTATGCCAAATCTGAAACTGAGATACCGCGAAGTGCAGCAACCTCTTCAGCACGTTTCAATTGTTTCAAACCTTCAACTGTTGCACGAACGATGTTGATTGGAGTATTTGAGCCAAGTGATTTAGATGTAACATCTGCAATACCTGCCAATTCGATTACGGCACGTGTTGCACCACCAGCAGCAACCCCAGCACCTTCTACAGCTGGTTTCAACAATATTTTAGCTCCACCAAATTCTGAACGAACTTCGTGAGGGATTGTTGTACCAACCATTGGTACTTCGATCATGTTTTTCTTAGCAGCTTCAACTGCTTTACGGATAGCTTCAGGTACTTCTTGAGCTTTACCAGTACCGAAACCTACACGTCCGTTACGGTCACCAACAACCACAAGAGCTGCAAAACGAAGACGACGTCCACCTTTAACAACTTTTGTAACACGGTTGATGGCTACTACGCGTTCTTCAATTTCAACTGCGTTATCTTTAAATGCCATTTCTTAGTGTCCTCCCTATTAGAATTTCAATCCGTTTTCACGAGCAGCGTCAGCCAAAGCTTTCACACGTCCGTGATAGAGATATCCACCGCGGTCAAAGACCACTTCAGAAATACCTTTCGCAGCTGCACGTTCAGCAACGAGTTTACCTACAACAACGGCTTGTTCTGTCTTAGTTCCTTTTGAAACTTCTTTATCAAGAGTAGAAGCGCTTGCGAGCGTTACACCCGCTACGTCATCAATCACTTGAGCGTAGATGCCTGTATTAGAACGGAAAATGTTCAAACGTGGGCGAGCAGCAGTTCCAGAGATTTTACCGCGAACGCGACGGTGGCGTTTTTGGCGGATTTTGTTTTTATCTGGTTTTGAAATCACAATTTTCACCTCTTTATTATTGATTTCGCCTCAAACGAGGCTAGTTTCGGAAAATAGCGTTCCGAGAAAGGCTTGCACCCTTCTCACGAAACTATTATTTACCAGTTTTACCTTCTTTACGGCGAACGAATTCACCAACGTAACGAATACCTTTACCTTTGTATGGCTCAGGAGCGCGAAGGCTACGGATATAAGCTGCTGTTTGACCAACAACTTCTTTGTTGATACCAGACACGATGATTTGTGTTGGTGTTGGAACTTCAAATGTGATACCTTCTGGTGCAACCACTTCATCTGGATGTGATTTACCAACTGCAAGTGTCAATTTGTCACCTGCCAATTGAGCACGGTAACCGACACCACGCATTTCAAGTTCTTTTTTGAAGCCTTCAGAAACACCAACAACCATGTTGTTGAGGTTAGCACGGCTTGTACCGTGGATAGTCTTCATTTCTTTTGAATCGTTTGGACGGTGAAGAGTTACTTCTGCACCTTCTACACGAATTTCAATAGCTGTAGGGAATTCACGAGTGAGTTCACCTTTAGGTCCTTTTACAGTTACCACACCGTTGTTTTGAGCAATCTCAACACCAGCAGGCAAAGTAATTACTTTATTACCAATACGTGACATGTTATTTTCTCCTGTTAAATTGTCAGGCCTTTCGGCCAGTTTTCACGGGGTGTATGGTTTATCAGACACTATTTTATAGGTCTGATTTTGGATTTCAAGTCCAAACTGTTTCTAGGCAGTTTTGCGCAGGCTGTACTGGTGTACGGCAAGGGGAACTAACGACGAAACAGGAAGAAATTGTAAGCCAAAATTACCAAACGTATGCAAGAACTTCCCCACCAACATTCTTTTGACGAGCTTGTTTGTCAGTCAAAAGACCTTCTGATGTAGAAATGATTGCGATTCCAAGTCCGTTAAGAACTTTAGGAACATCTTCACGTTTTGAGTAAACACGAAGACCCGGTTTTGAGATACGTTTCAAGTTTGTGATAACTTTTTCACCGTTTGGTCCGTATTTCAAGAATACACGGATGATGCCTTGTTTGTCATCTTCGATGAATTCAACGTTTTTTACAAAACCTTCGTTTTTAAGGATTGTAGCAATCCCTTTTTTGATGTTTGATGCAGGTACTTCAAGTACTTCGTGTTTTGCTTGGTTAGCATTACGAATACGTGTCAAAAAGTCTGCAATTGGGTCAGTCATAACCATTTTATTTTTCTCCTCTTACTAGTAGTTTGAAAATTTCACTTGCTAGTTAATGATGTCCAAATGGACGATATTCAGCAAAGCTGATTGAATGTATACTCACTTAGAAAGCGAGCATATTTGAGTTCGGTTCAGGTTTATATATAAGCCGATTCGAACTCGCCCTATGAACTGTGCAAAATAGATGAGTTGTCTCGTTTGCAAGCAAACTGCTACAACTCCCTAATTTTGCTTTGTTCATTACGGGCTTAGCATCATGTTTTTACCAAGAAGCTTTAGTAACGCCTGGAATTTGTCCAAGGTAAGCCAAGTCGCGGAAGCATACACGGCAAAGTTTGAATTTGCGGTAAACTGAATGTGGACGTCCACATTTTTCACAACGTGTGTAAGCTTGAGTTGAGAACTTAGCTGGGCGTTTGTTCTTAGCGATCATTGATTTTTTAGCCATTTATTCTCTCCCTATTATTTCGCAAACGGCATACCAAGGCCTGTAAGCAATGCACGTGATTCTTCGTCAGTGTTAGCAGTTGTAACGATAACGATATCCATACCACGAGTCTTATCAACATCATCGAAGTTGATTTCTGGGAAGATCAATTGTTCTTTCACACCAAGTGTGTAGTTACCACGTCCGTCAAATGATTTTGTTGGAACACCGTGGAAGTCACGTACACGTGGAAGTGAAACTGAAACCAATTTGTCCAAGAATTCATACATACGTTCGCCACGAAGAGTTACTTTCGCACCGATAGCAACCCCTTCACGAAGACGGAAGCCGGCGATTGATTTCTTAGCTTTTGTGATAAGTGGTTTTTGACCTGAGATAAGCGCCAATTCTTCAGCAGCTTTTTCAAGGTTTTTAGCGTTAGAAACAGCGTCACCAACACCCATGTTCAAAACGATCTTATCAACTTTTGGCACAGCCATAACTGATGAATAGTTAAATTGCTCAGTCAAAGCAGGAACAACTTCATTAAGATATTTTTCTTTTAAACGATTTGCCATTATACTTCTCCTTTCCTTCGTGATTAATCAAGCACTTCGCCTGATTTTTTGTTGTAACGAACTTTTTTGCCGTCAACAACTTTGTAACCAACGCGTCCAGCTACACCGTTTTTGTCCAAAACTTGAACGTTTGATGCATGGATTGGAGCTTCGATTTCAACGATTGCACCTTGAGGGTTTTCGTTGTTTGGTTTTTGATGTTTTTTGACGATGTTAACACCTTCAACAACAACTTTGTTTACTTTTGGAAGTGCTGTTACAACAAGAGCTTCTACTCCTTTGTCTTTACCAGCGATAACGCGAACTTTGTCGCCTTTTTTTACAAACATTTGATTTCTCCTGTGAATTTCTTACGCCCTAATGGGCACCCTGCAAGTTTTGCAGGGGACTTAGTTTGTGTTTAGATTAAAGTACTTCTGGTGCCAATGAAACGATTTTCATGAAACCGCCGTCACGCAATTCGCGTGCCACTGGGCCAAAGATACGAGTTCCGCGAGGAGTTTTGTCTTCACGGATGATAACGGCAGCATTTTCGTCAAATTTGATGTATGAACCATCAGCACGACGAGCACCTGTTTTAGTACGAACGATAACAGCTTTTACAACGTCACCTTTTTTAACCGCACCACCAGGAGTAGCTTGTTTTACTGAAGCAACGATAATGTCGCCAATGTTTGCAAATTTACGTCCTGAACCACCAAGAACTTTGATAGTCAAGATTTCGCGTGCGCCACTGTTGTCAGCAACTTTCAAACGAGTTTCTGTTTGAATCATATTAGTTTTCTCCTTTCAGTTTGATTAAATGATAACTGCTTCTTCTACAACTTCTACAAGACGGAAGCGTTTTGTAGCTGAAAGCGGACGAGTTTCCATGATGCGAACGATATCGCCTTCTTTAGCAACATTGTTTTCATCATGAGCTTTGTATTTTTTAGAGTAGTTAATACGTTTACCATAGACTGGGTGGTTACGTTTAGTTTCAACTACAACTGTGATTGTTTTGTCCATTTTGTCAGATACAACACGTCCAACAAGAACTTTACGATTATTGCGTTCCATTGAAATTCTCCTTTCCCAATCTATTATTTAACTTCAGATTGCACAGTTTTGATACGTGCAATCTGCTTTTTAACTTCGTTCAAACGAGCAGTTTGCTCAAGTTGACCTGCAGCAGCTTGGAAACGGAGCTCAAAGAGTTCTTTCTTCAACTCGTTTTCGCGTTTTGCAAGTTCTTCTTGAGAAAGTCCACGAAGTTCTTTAACAAATTCTTTTACTTCATTAAGTTTCATGCCTTCTCCTTATTCTGCTTCACGTTTTACGAATTTCACTTTAACTGGTAATTTGTGGCCAGCAAGACGGAATGCTTCGCGAGCGATTTCTTCAGAAACGCCTGCAACTTCAAACATTACTTTGCCACGTTTAACTGGAGCTACCCAACCTTCAGGAGCACCTTTACCAGAACCCATACGAACCCCGATAGCTTTAGCAGTATATGATTTGTGAGGGAAGATTTTGATCCAAACTTTACCACCACGTTTCATATAACGAGTCATCGCGATACGAGCAGCTTCAATTTGACGGTTTGTAATCCATGAGCTAGTTGTAGCTTGAAGGCCGTATTCACCAAATGCTACTTCTTTACCACCTTTAGCTTCACCGCGCATTTTTCCACGAAATTCGCGACGGTGTTTAACACGTTTAGGTACTAACATTGGTTATTTACCTCCTTGAGTGTTTTTACGAGCTGGAAGAACTTCCCCACGGTAGATCCATACTTTAACACCAAGTTTACCGTAAGTTGTAAGAGCTTCTTCCCAAGCGTAGTCGATATCAGCACGAAGTGTGTGAAGAGGAACTGTACCCTCTGAATAGCCTTCTGCACGGGCAATATCAGCACCGTTCAAACGACCAGAAACTTGTGTTTTGATACCTTTAGCACCAGCGCGCATTGCACGTTGGATAGCTTGTTTTTGTGCACGGCGGAAAGCAACACGTTGCTCCAATTGACGAGCGATACCTTCACCAACAAGGTGAGCGTCCAAATCTGGTGATTTGATTTCAACGATGTTGATGTGTACTTGTTTGCCAGTCAATTTGTTCAATTGTGCACGAAGTGCGTCAACATTGCTACCAGCTTTACCAATAACCATACCTGGTTTAGCAGTATGGATTGATACGATAACTTTGTTTACCGCACGTTCAATTTCAATAGTTGAAACTGATGCATCAGCCAATTCTTTTTTGATAAAGTTGCGGATTGAAAGATCTTCATGAAGGTAATCCGCGTATTCTTTTTCAGCATACCATTTAGCATCCCAGTCACGGATGATGCCGACACGCATACCAATTGGATGTACTTTTTGTCCCACGTTTTTACCTCCTTATTTTTCTGCCACAACTACAGTGATGTGAGCTGTGCGTTTGTTGATTGGTGAAGCAGAACCTTTCGCACGTGGACGGAAACGTTTAAGAGTTGGTCCTTCGTTTGCGAATGCTTCGCTTACTACCAAGTTAGCTTTTTCCAAACCAAAGTTGTTTTCAGCGTTAGCGATAGCTGAGTTCAAAACTCCTTCGATCACTGTAGCAGCTTTGTTTGGTGTGAATTTCAAGATTGCAATTGCATCGGCTACGCTTTTGCCACGGATGTTGTCCAAGACAAGACGTGATTTACGAGGTGAAACACGTACTGTGCGAGCAGTTGCTTTAGCTGAAGTAATTTCTGCCATTGTGTTTTCCCCCTATTATTTTCTACGAGTTTTCTTGTCGTCAGCAGCGTGACCTTTGTAAGTACGAGTTGGTGCAAATTCACCAAGTTTGTGACCTACCATGTCTTCTTGAATGTAAACAGGTACATGTTTACGTCCATCATAAACTGCAATTGTATAACCGATAAAGCTTGGGAAAATCGTTGAACGACGTGACCAAGTTTTAATTACTTTTTTCTTTTCATCGTTTGCTTGAGCTTCAACTTTTTTCATCAAATGCTCATCGACGAAAGGTCCTTTTTTAAGACTGCGTCCCATTATGTAGTTTTCTCCTTTAAATAATGTACCACAGCGGCTTGTGCGCTTACGCGCACTACCGAGCTGGCGGATAAATCAACTAGCTAGTTGATTATTTTTGGTTGCGACGACGAACGATAAGTTTGTCAGATTTCGCTTTCTTGTTACGAGTTTTAAGACCAAGCGCAGGTTTACCCCATGGAGTAGATGGCGCTTTACGTCCAACTGGTGCTTTACCTTCACCACCACCGTGTGGGTGATCGTTAGGGTTCATTACAGAACCACGAACTGTTGGGCGGATACCTTTCCAACGGCTACGTCCTGCTTTACCAATGTTAACAAGTGATTGTTGTTCATTACCAACTGTACCAACAGTAGCACGGCAAGTACCCAAGATCATACGAACTTCACCTGATTGAAGACGAACAAGAACGTATTTACCTTCGCTACCCAATACTTGTGCAGAAGCACCAGCAGCACGAACCAATTCTCCACCATGACCTGGTTTCAATTCGATGTTGTGTACAACTGTACCAACTGGGATATTTGCAAGTGGAAGTGCATTACCAACTTTGATATCCGCATCTGGACCAGAAACGATACGTTGACCTACTTCAAGACCTTTTGGTGCAATGATGTACGCTTTCACACCGTCAGTGTAGTGTACAAGTGCGATGTTTGCAGTACGGTTTGGATCGTACTCGATAGTTTTAACAACTGCTTCAACGCCATCTTTGTTACGTTTGAAGTCAATCAAACGGTAGTGACGTTTGTGACCGCCACCTTGGTGACGAACAGTGATGCGACCGTTGTTGTTACGACCAGCTTTGCTCTTAAGAGAAACAAGCAATGATTTCTCAGGAGTGCTTGTAGTGATTTCAGCGAAATCCAAAGAAGTCATGTTACGACGGCCATTTGTCGTTGGTTTATAAACTTTAATACCCACGTTATTTCCTCCTTAGATTATTCAGCTTCAGTTGCAAACAACTCGATTGCTTTTGAATCAGCTGTAAGAGTAATGATAGCTTTTTTCACTTTGTTTGTGCGACCTACATAACGACCTACGCGTTTTGTTTTAGGTTTTACGTTGATTGTGTTAACGTTAGCAACTTTAACACCTTCAAATGCAGCTTCAACTGCTTGTTTGATCAACAATTTGTGTGCACGAGTGTCAACTTCAAATACATATTTGCCTGCTTCAAGTTGGCCCATTGAGCTTTCTGTGATGACAGGTTTTTTGATAACATCATACAAATTCATTATGCAAGAACCTCCTCGATTTTAGAGATAGCTGCTTGAGTCACAAGAAGTTTGTCACTGTTTGCGATGTCAAGAACACTTGCAGTTGTTGCAGTAGCAACTTTCACATTTGGAAGGTTGCGAGCTGAGAGAGCTGCGAATTCGTTTCCTTCTTCAAGAATAACAAGGACTTTTGAATCAATGCTCAAAGCTGCAAGAACTTTTGCAAATTCAGCAGTTTTTGGAGCTGCAAATGTAAGTGAGTCAACAGCTACAAATTTGTTTTCAGCAACTTTTTCTGAGTAAACAGATTTAAGTGCCAAGCGACGAACTTTTTGTGGAAGTTTGTACGCGTATGAACGTGGAGTTGGTCCGAAGACTACGCCACCGCCACGCCATTGTGGTGAACGGATAGAACCTTGACGAGCACGTCCAGTTCCTTTTTGACGCCATGGTTTGCGTCCGCCACCGCGAACTGCTGAACGGTTTTTAACTGCGTGAGTACCTTGACGAAGGCTAGCACGTTGGCTGATGATCACATCAAACACAACTGATTGATTTGGTTCGATACCAAATACTGCATCGTTCAATACAACTTCACCAGTTTGTTTACCAGTTTGGTCAAATAATGTTACGTTTGCCATTTCGACTGATTTCCCCTTTCCTTATTATTTACCAGCTTTAACTGCTGATTTGATAGTGATAAGAGATTTCTTAGCACCTGGTACGTTACCTTTGATAAGGATAACGTTCTTTTCTGGAACAACTTGTACAATTTCAAGGTTTTGAATTGTTACACGGTTTCCACCCATACGACCTGCAAGATTTTTACCTTTGAAGACACGGTTTGGCGCAACAGGTCCCATTGAACCTGGACGACGGTGGTAACGTGAACCGTGAGCCATAGGACCACGAGATTGACCATGGCGTTTGATAACACCTTGGAAACCTTTACCTTTAGATGTACCAGTTACATCAACAACATCGCCAGCTGCGAATGTTTCAACTGTGATTTCAGCACCAACTTCCAAGCCTTCAATGTTTTTGAATTCACGAATGAAGCGCTTAGGAGCTGTGTTAGCTTTTGCTACATGGCCTTTGGCAGGTTTGTTGCTCAATACTTCGCGTTTGTCATCAAAACCAACTTGAACAGCTGCATAGCCGTCAGTTTCAACAGTTTTCACTTGAAGAACTACGTTTGGAGTAGCTTCGATGACAGTTACAGGGATAAATTCACCTGATTCAGTGAAGATTTGAGTCATTCCCACTTTTTTCCCTAAGATTCCTTTTGTCATGAGAAAATGTTTCCTTTTCTTTATTTTTCTTAAAAAGTTTTTAACGAGCGTTTTTTATGCTCAAGTGAAATCAGATTAAAGTTTGATTTCTACGTTTACACCTGAAGGCAAGTCAAGTTTCATCAACGCATCAACTGTTTTTTGAGTTGGGTTAACGATATCGATCAAGCGTTTGTGTGTACGCATTTCAAATTGTTCGCGAGAATCTTTGTATTTGTGAGTCGCGCGGATGATTGTGTAGAGGCTACGTTCAGTTGGAAGCGGAACTGGCCCAGCTACGCTAGCGCCTGTACGAGTTGCAGTTTCTACGATTTTTGCAGCAGCTGTATCAAGTGTACGGTGTTCGTACGCTTTCAAGCGGATGCGGATTTTTTTGTTTGCCATCTTTTTCTCCTTTTCGTCTATTTACGATAATAGGCTAGCTCCACAAGAAAACCGACAAGTAGTTGCGTGGCAATGCAACCGAGCGTGTCGCAACCTCTTGCATCAAAGCTAAACTGTGATTTTCACAGCACCACAGTAGTATATCAAAAGAATTTTTACTTTGCAAGGATTTTGCGCACTTTTTTTGAAAAAAATAGATAGGATTTCTATGACAGAAACTCTATCTATTTTGATTGTTGTTCTTATTATTTATAGAAGAAAGTTGATTTTATTTAAGGAAATCTTCTTGAAGTTTTCCTATTAATTCTCCTATCTTTTCTGGATTTATTCTATACTTGATTTCTTTATCATTCATTGTTACGGCCACTAAATTTGCGACAATTAGTTTTTGTGTAGGGAAGGATACTGCTGCAGTTGTAACTCCAAGTTTATCAGCAATATCTTTGTTCCTAGCATGTGGTTGAAGTAACTCTAACAAAACTTTATAGCGCGTTTCATCACTTAATGCCTTCATGGTATCAATCAGGCTAGTTAACTGTCCCTCTTCACTGCTCATCGCTTCCTCTATGCGACTAGATACAGCAAATATATTCGATACATTATCCAACATAGGCAAAGAGTAGGTAGAATAGCGAGTATACATTGGATGAAGAACAACAAAAGTGAAGTCTTCCAATAGATATCGTTCTATGGTAGCAGTATCAAATGGGGATAGGCTAAATAAGTTTTCTACATCAGACTGCTCCGCATAGCGTTCTCGTTCTGCTGAAAATGCTTCTAAATACGGTTGGAATAGTTCTCCCACTACGGCTAAGAGCTCAACTATATCTTTCTGCACGCGCAGAGGGTATCTCAATTGTTGCGAATAGTACCATTTTTCTTCTGGCAAAAAATCAGCCACTTCTATCGCATCTAACATTTCTTGAGCATCGCCCGAAAACTTTTGCTGCAAGATATCACTAAACTTGATCGCCAAGCAATCAGTCACTTCTTGCTCCGGCATCTCTTGGACTTGGACTAAAAATTGTTCAAGATTTTGCATTTCTTTTCCTTGATTAACTAAGTAATAATAAAGAATACAAGGAAATGGGAAATCAATCGATGCTCGATCATAATAGGCATCAATCATTGTTTTTAGAGGGAGGAGTTTTTTATATAATTCCTGTCTAATTCCCCAAACATCCCCTAAAATTTCTCTTTTTTACCTTCTAAGCCCTGTCCCACATCCACACTCATCACTGTTGGAGCAAAGAAAATATCAAGTAAAATACTCTCCTTCTCTGAATAGATAAATGCCATTTTTCCACCTCATTTCTCTTATCAGTATAGCATACTTCTATCCTTGTAGACAAAAAGGTAACTATAAGCAAGTGCAATAAGCACCAGATAGAACCCTGTAATTTGAGAGGATGTCAAAAATAGTAATAAACCTGATGTCAGTACTTCCATCCCCCACATCCCAATCATCCTATAGGCATCTACACCTGCACCAATCGTTGCCAATTTTTCCTCTGGAAGATTGTCCCAAAGAGTTGTTCGAAACTTCGGCATAGTTGCGCTTCCTAGAAATACTCCCAAAAATTTACAGACTAAAATGATAAAAATGTTTTGAGTCAATAGAGAAGCTAGACTCATCAGACCAACAACCGATGATAATTTTAGAGAGCTTCCCAAACTGAAGATTTGCAAATATTTCATAGAAAATAGACCACCTAGAATACGAGCAATCAATACTAGGCTGTAGAATATAGCCAACGTTTCTGCAACAGTCCCCCACCTTGTTGATGGACTTTCATTTAACAAAAGAAGCAATAAAATGCCACTTGCACTATCAACCGTAAAGAAATCTGTGTGTAAAGACTATTTTCATATTTCCCTGAAATATCCGAAAAAAAGTTAACCACAGATGCAATTAGAACGACCACCAAACTAGGCTCGGTCCCCATAATCACCGTCATCAACAAGTAAAGCATGGTTCGAAAAAATAGAGTTCCAAGTATCATTGATAGCTTATTTTTTGTCTTATCCGCAAATACTCCTAAGGGAAAGCCTAAAAATACAGGCATACTTTCTGAGAGAGTTACTAAAGCAAGAGCATACCTTGGATCTGGCAAAAGAGCAATGTAGTTCATGAGAGCCAGATAATATAGAATATCACCAAAGTTTGATAGTAAATCTGTTACATAAATTGTCAGATATAGTTTGTTTTTAACACTTTTTCATATAACATCTACTTTCTTTTTATAAAGCAATCATTAATTAAAAAGATTAGAGGATTCTCTAATCTTTCATAACAATTTCTTGTATTTTCAAATTCGGCCACTTTTCTATCCAGTTTTTCTTCTTCAGTCGAGCATTATAGACTTGCCTGCGTTCCTTATCTGCTAGAAAGTGGGGTGTTGGCTCCACACGAAATGCTTCGATTACTTGCAAACCATACGGAGCAAACAACTCCAAGCCATTATTTTCATCTAAGCGCAAGCCAATAGCTGTGCAGGTTTCAGGATATTTTGACATGGCATCGCGCGAATCTGTATAAGGAAGTGTATTTGGATTGTGAACATGCATGTAGACTTGATTTTTCAATTCCCAGCAATACTGAGGAAATGCTCTACGCAGCTCATTTTCAAGCTGACAAGTTTCCTCATAGGAAATAGCTGGATCATAGAAAATGACATCCACATCTGTTTCTCTATCAAAACCTGGCTTGTCCGACAGAACATTCCAAATAAAATTCCGTACACTACCTGCACATAACCAAGAATCCTTCAGATGAAGATGTTTGATAATTTGTAATATCTGTTGCACATCCGCATCTTGCCAAAAAAATTTTTTCCAATTCTCCATAGAATTATTTTACCAAAAAACATTCAGCCGGAGCTGAATGTTGTCAATGTTATTTTTCTTGATAGGAATAACCCAAATGTTCATAGGCTTTGGCCGTTGCCACGCGCCCCGTTCTAGTTCGCATAATAAAACCTTTTTGAATAAGATAAGGCTCATACATATCTTCAACCGTATCGCGCTCCTCAGCAATATTGACCGAAAGAGTTCCCAGACCTACAGGTCCGCCATTATACATCTCGATCATGGTGCGAAGGATTTTCTGGTCCACATAGTCCAAACCCTCTCTGTCCACATCCAACATGGTCAGTGCCTTGTCTGTAATGGCATCATCAATCAAGCCATTGCCCATGATTTGCGCAAAGTCTCGCACGCGCTTCAGCAAACGATTGGCAATACGCGGCGTCCCACGACTCCGACGCGCTAACTCGATAGCAGCTTCATGGGTAATCTCCATATCAAAAATTTCCGCCGTCCGCTCGACGATTTCTGTCAAATCCTCCAACTCATAATACTCCATGTGTCCCGTAATTCCGAAACGAGCACGAAGTGGGTTGGACAGCATACCTGCACGAGTGGTCGCACCAATCAAGGTAAATGGAGGCAAATCCAAGTGCACAGCCCTGCTAGCTTCGCCTGCACCAATCATGATGTCAATGTAGAAATCTTCCATGGCACTATAGAGAATCTCTTCAACCGACATAGGCATACGGTGGATTTCATCAATAAAGAGAACATCGCCAGGCTCTAGGTCGTTGAGAATCGCCACTAGGTCTCCTGCTTTTTCAATGACAGGCCCCGAGGTCTGCTTGATATTGACACCAAGCTCATTGGCAATGACAAAGGCCATAGTTGTCTTCCCCAGACCAGGAGGACCAAAAAGAAGGGCATGATCCAAGGCTTCATCTCGCAATTTTGCCGCCTCGATAAAAATTTTCAACTGGTCCTTGACCTTGTCCTGACCAATATATTCATCTAATTTCTGGGGACGCAGTGTCCGCTCAACCTGCTCCTCATCCCCCATTTGCTCTGTATCAAAAATTCTAGTCATATGGGTATTATAACATAAAAAATACAGCTAGGATTTCTAGCTGTATCACAA
>NZ_JBINIY010000021.1:0-20980 GCF_043656315.1 Streptococcus hepaticus | reverse complement strand
ATCTTTAGACGCTGCTGGAGACTAACGGCTTACAGCCGGTGTACAAGCCACCCGTTTTCACGGGTGGTTATGACTTTTTAATCTTCACTTGTTTCTAATTTTTTACCCAATTCGATGATGTATTTTTTCAAATCATCTTTGGTTTGTGGGTGGTTGAGTCCGTAGTCGATAGAGGTTTTCATGTAGCCAAATTTATCACCCACATCGTAGCGGTTGCCCTTGAATTCACGAGCGAATACGCGTTGAGTTTTGTTGAGGGTATCAATGGCGTCTGTCAACTGGATTTCATTTCCAGCACCTGGCTCTTGTTTTTCCAAAATATCAAAAATTTCAGGAGTCAAGAGGTAGCGACCGATGATGGCTAGGTCAGACGGTGCGTTTTCTGGTGCTGGTTTTTCGACAAATGTTTCAACGCTGTAGAGACCGTTTGCCCCCTCGCCTTGTGGTGCAATAACACCATAAGCTGAAACTTCTTCGTGTGGGACTGGCATAACAGCAATGGTTGAGGCATGTGTGTGCTTGAAGTCGTTAATTAACTGTTTTGTCAATGGAATATCTGTACCATTGATGTCCATGAGGTCGTCACCAAGCATGACAACGAATGGTTCATTGCCGACGAAAGCTTTAGCTTGAAGAACCGCATCACCAAGTCCACGTGGGTGGCTTTGACGGATAAAGTGTAAGTTGATGGCTGTTGTATCGTTGACTAATTTGAGCAAGTCGGTTTTACCTTTTTGCTCCAAATTGTATTCCAACTCAAAGTTTGAGTCAAAGTGGTCTTCGATAGAACGTTTTGACTTACCTGTCACCACCAAGATGTCTTCAATACCTGATTTGAGGGCTTCTTCAACGATAAATTGAATAGTTGGCTTGTCCACGATTGGCAACATTTCTTTAGCCAATGCTTTTGTGGCAGGCAAGAAACGTGTTCCCAAACCAGCAGCAGGGATAACAGCTTTTCTAACTTTTTTAGTCATAATGTCTCCTTTGAGAAATGTAGTGTTTGAAATTAAGACCATTCATTTTCTTCGCGGAATTCGCTAGACATGATGGTTTTGATAGCTTGGTCAATGGATGCACTTTGGTAAATGACGCTGTAAATGGCTTGAGTAATCGGCATGTAAACACCCAACTCTTGTGCCAATTCATAGGCTGCTTTTGTAGTAGAAATCCCTTCAATGACCATACCCATATTGCGCTCAATATCTTCTAGTTTTTCACCGCGACCCAGTTGGTCACCCGCACGCCAGTTACGGGAGTGAACAGAAGTTCCGGTAACGATCAAATCTCCCACACCAGATAAGCCACTATAGGTCAGAGGATTGGCTCCCATTTTGACACCGAGGCGCGTGATTTCAGTCAAACCACGGGCAATAATGGCTGCCTTGGCATTGTCACCATAGCCTAAACCGTGCAGAGCACCAGCACCGACTGCGATGATATTTTTGAGAGCACCAGCTGTTTCTACGCCAATGACATCGTTGTTGGTATAGAGACGGAAGTAGTGATTGCTGAAAAGAGTTTGGACATATTTAGCAGTATCTAAATCTTTTGAAGCGGCTGAAATCAAGGTAATATCACGGACGATCGTTTCTTCGGCATGGCTAGGTCCAGATACAGCAACGATTTCTGAGCGAAGCTCTACTGGAATTTCTTCTTCCAAGACTTGAGACAAACGTTTGTGACTATCGGGTTCCAAGCCTTTTGAGGCGTGCATGATGACTACCTTGTGGTCCAAGGTAGCAGCAACTTGCTTAGCAACCAGACGAGTTACTTTTGTCGGAACGACAAAGAGGACCGCATCTACTCCCTCCAAAGCCTGTGCCAAATCCGCATAGGCTGTGATGTTTTCATCCAAAACGACATCCTTGAAATAACGAGTATTGGTGTGTTGTTGGTTGATTTCGTCAATTTGTTCAGGGACGTTGCCCCAGATGCGGACTTCGTGCCCATTATCATTTAATACTTGTGAGAGAGCTGTTCCCCACGAACCGGGCCCCAAGACTGCAATTTTTTGTTTTTCCATTCGGATTCTCCTAGCATAGTCTATTCAATCCATTTTACCATATTTATTTATAAAATGCAGAAGATTAAAGCCTTTTCATTAATACCTCGTGTTTGTCAGCCTACCTATCTTATGATACTATGTAAAAATAAGTTAAAATTTACATAAGGAGAATATATGCTCTTTCAAGCCTTGAAAAAGTACAAGTGGCAGGCTATGGGGTCTGTTTTGATGATTCTAGTCTACGTTCTCAGTAGCCTTTTGCAGCCACGTTTTTTGCAGAATGTCCTCGTGGCAGTATCCGCTAATCATCAGTCTGACATTGTGAACTTGGGAATTTGGCTCTTGGTCATCGCAGCTTGTGGACTTGTGGCTGGTGCGACCAACGCAGTACTTGCTGCCTATGCTTCTCAGTCGGTGGCGGCAGACTTGCGGGAGAAGGTATTTCGGAAAATCCAGACCTTTTCCTATGCCAATATCGAAGAATTTAATGCAGGAAATCTGGTAGTCCGAATGACCAATGATATTAATCAAGTTCAAAACTTGCTGATGATGAGTTTCCAAGTGCTGCTGCGCATGCCGATTCTCTTTACCGGAGCAACTATTTTGGCACTGACAACCTTGCCTCAACTTTGGTGGATTGTAGTATTGATGGTGGCTCTCATTGGTACCACGATGATGGTGATTATGGGAATTATGGGGCCTCGCTTTGCTATTTTCCAAAAACTCATGGACCGGATTAACGGTATTGCCAAGGAAAATCTCCGTGGAGTTCGTGTCGTCAAGTCTTTTGTGCAGGAGAAATCTCAAGCTGACAAGTTCCAGAAGGTTTCAGATGAACTCTTGGAGCAAAATCTCTTTATCGGAACTGGTTTTGCCTTCTTGGAACCGATTTTTATGCTGGTTTCCTACTTGGCAATCTATGCAACCATCTATGTAGTCTATACCATGACAGGAAGTCAGCCAGAGGCAGTGACCAAGTTAGCCTCTTTCAACACCTACCTCATGCAAATCATGTTTGCCATTATCATGGTTGGTTTTATGGGGAGCAATATCACCCGTGCTATGGTCTCTATCAATCGGATTAAGGAAGTGCTGGATACGGAACCAGTCATGACCTTTGATGAAAATGGAGTTGAGAATGTAGATGGGACCATTTCCTTTGAAAATGTTACCTTCACCTATCCCCATGATGACAAGCCGACCCTGAAAAATATCAGCTTTGAGATTGAAGCAGGGCAAATGGTTGGGGTAGTCGGAGCAACTGGTGCTGGTAAATCAACGCTGGCTCAACTCATCCCGCGTCTCTTTGACCCCCAAGAAGGTCAGATTAAGATTGGTGGCGTAGATATTAAACAAATCAGCCAAACTAGCCTACGCAACACGGTTTCAATCGTCTTACAGAAGGCTATTCTCTTTACAGGGACAGTAGCTTCCAATATTCGTCAGGGAAAATTAGATGCCCACGATAGAGACATTGAACGTGCAGCTCGTATTGCCCAGGCGCGTGAATTTATCATTCGCATGCCAGACCAGTATGACAGCCAGGTCGAAGAACGAGGCAATAATTTCTCCGGTGGACAGAAGCAACGCATGTCCATTGCCCGTGGCTTGGTATCCAATCCGAAAATCTTGATTTTGGATGACTCGACCTCTGCTTTAGATGCCAAGTCTGAAAAATTAGTGCAGGAAGCCTTAGCTCATGATTTGAAAGATACGACTACCATCATCATCGCTCAGAAGATTTCTTCAGTGGCTAAGGCAGATAAGATTTTGGTATTGGATGAAGGTCGCTTGATTGGGCAAGGTACCCATGCTGAATTGGTAGCGTCTAACGCCGTTTACCGTGAAATCTTTGAAACCCAAAAAGGAAAGGAGGAAGACTAATGCAGACAGCACGTTTTTTCTGGTCTTATTTTAAGCACTATAAACTTCACTTTCTAGTGATTGGCTTAGCCGTCATTTGCTCAGTGGTTATGCAGGTTCTCGCTCCAGTTTTTATGGGACGAGCAGTGACCGAGCTGACTCTCTTTGTCGAAGATGGTGGTGCGGATACCTCTACTTTTTTTGCCACCTTGCATAATCTTTTGATTACGGTGGTTCTCATGGCAGCTGCATCTATGATGTATTCCCTTCTTTTCACGCGGATTATTGCCAATTCGACCAATGAAATGCGTAAGGGGCTCTTTGGAAAATTGGAGCGTTTGACCGTTTCCTTCTTTGATCGCCACCAAGATGGGGAAATTTTATCACGCTTCACATCAGACTTGGACAATATTCAAAATGCCTTTAACCAGTCAGCGGTGACGGTGGTGACCCAAGCAGTGCTCTATATCGGCATTGTCATCATGATGTTTATTCAAAGTCCAAAGCTAGCGTTGATTACCGTAGCTACAACTCCGCTTGCTTTGATGTTCCTCTTTGTCATCATTAAGACGGCCCGCAAATACACCGATCTCCAACAAAATGAAGTCGGCAAACTCAATGCCTATATGGATGAAAATATTTCCGGGCAGAAAGCCATCATTGTTCAGGGGTTACAAGAGCAAGTCGTAGAAGGTTTCTTGGAGCAAAATGAAAAAGTGCGCAAGGCTACCTTTAAAGGAAGAATCTTCTCCGGCCTCCTCTTTCCAGTCATGAATGGACTTAGTTTGATCAATACAGCCATTGTCATCTTTGCAGGTTCCAGCATGGTCTTGCAGGACAAGTCTCTCTCAGTTGCGGCAGGTCTCGGACTGGTGGTGACCTTTGTCCAATATTCACAACAATACTATCAGCCTATGATGCAAATTGCAGCCTCTTGGGCGGAGATGCAGTTGGCCTTTACAGGTGCACACCGCATTCGGGAAATGTTTGATGAGCCTGAAGAAGTCCGTCCGCAGGCTGCGCCAGCTTTTACTGAATTGACCGACAAGGTAGAGATTGACCATGTAGACTTTTCTTATGTGGAAGGCAAGCCGATTTTGCGCGATGTGACCATTACAGCGCCTAAAGGACAGATGACGGCAGTTGTTGGACCGACAGGTTCAGGGAAAACAACCATCATGAACCTTATCACCCGTTTCTATGATGTCAATGGCGGAGCTATCAAGTTTGATGGCCGTGATATTCGTGATTATGACTTGAATAGTCTGCGTCAGAATGTGGGAATCGTCTTGCAAGAGTCAGTTCTGTTCTCAGGGACCATTGCTGAAAATATTGCCTTTGGCGGTGAAAATATCAGCCAAGAAATGATTGAAACAGCTGCGCGTGCGACCCATATCCATGACTTTATCATGAGTCTGCCTGAAGGCTACGCGACTCATGTGGATGATGAGCAAAATGTCTTCTCGACAGGTCAGAAGCAGTTGATTTCCATTGCGCGTACGCTCTTGACAGACCCGCAAGTCCTCATTTTGGATGAAGCGACGTCAAATGTCGATACAGTGACAGAAGCCAAGATTCAGGCGGCTATGGAAACGATTATCGCTGGACGGACTAGCTTCGTCATTGCCCACCGCCTCAAAACGATTCTCAACGCTGACCAGATTATCGTTTTGAAAGACGGAGAGGTCGTTGAGCGAGGAAATCACCATGAACTCTTGAAACTGGGTGGCTTCTACGCAGAACTCTACCACAATCAATTTGTTTTTGAATAAGACGGATATAAAAAATCAGGTGCCGACAGTTGTCAGGCACTTTTTCTGTGAAAAAATGGAAGATTAGAGGGGGTAAAATAGGAGATAACCCATCAGAAATACGCTGATGGCAAACACTGTAATGCGAATAGAAGACGAGGAGATATACTTTTTACAGATGAGGTAGCTGCTACATGTACAGATAAGCAATAGAGCGTTAAATAATGCTGACCGATATTGTTGAAAGAAAAGAGATATGAAGATGGAAATGGTTCCGAAAATCAATAAAGCTTTCAGATTGCCATCAAGATATTTTTTGAGATACATCAAGATTTACCTCCCTTATAGGCTAATTACAGCTTCGTTTTATAATATTTTTAACGAAAATTAAAATCACTATAAAAATTTTCTTCTAGTCTCTATTTAGCTAAAAACTCGTTTAGGTTTTCTTGATAATAATCAGCAGATTGCTGGCAGTCCAGCGCTCGCAGGATATGGACAGCTTTCTGCATTTGAGCGACACCAACTGCAAAATTACTAGTTTTCGCAAGCAGTAGCCCGCAAGTCCATTTGTAGAGAATGCAATAGTAGGCATCGCGCTCACTATAGGGGTAGTCCTGAATTGCTTCTTGAAAATTCAAATTGCTGTTCTTGGACACTTGCCATAAAGCCATTGAGCAAAATCGTATGGATTTTCCGCATGTCTATGAGATTCGTGTTTACCCGTCGTAACATTTCCTTAGTATAGAGGGTGTAGAGATCCATTGGCAGGAGGACAGCACAAATGGAGAAAAGCTCTAACTCTTGTGATCCCCATATTTCGATTTGAAAGAGCCAATCGTATAGAAAAGCCGTTTCTTCCTGCTATAGTTGGGTATTCTCATCATATGCCTTCAGGTAGGCTTTGGCAATGAGATTATTCACCCGATGAAGGTTCTCTCCTGTTTGGAGAGTAGCTTCTTCTTCTGAGAGATAAAGTTTTTTAGTCCAGTAATATCAAGGGTTTCCCGCGAGTCGTTGATTTGTTTCAAAAACACTCCGTGGGCACTTCGGTTGTCCATCAAGCTAGAAAATTCTGCTAGGCTAATATGGATATTTTCCAGCAAGGCAAAGAGCTTGCTGGCAGTTATCTCAGGTAATCCATTTTCAAATCGGGATACCTGTGTGGCTGAGCAAATGTCCCCAGCAGCCTGTCTGAGTGAGATGTGTTTGGATTGGCGTAAATCGTGAAAAAGTTTACCTAAATGAGTCATGAAAATCTCCGTTTGCTTATTGTAGAATACTTGTAACAGATATGCAACGGTTGTTTTGCTATTTTGTTTTTGTGCTATACTGATAAAAAAGGAGCCTACTATGGAAAATTAGCGATTTTTGAGCAAGTTGTGAAGATTTTAAAAGATGATTCTTCTACCAAGAAAGATTTATCTGGTGGAGATGTAACGCATTTTCGTGCTGAGATTTCAGAAGAAATGTCGGATGAAGATTTTCTTTATCGGATGCACTCTTATGTGGCTAGTTTTGGGGTAATGAGTCATATTTCATTTTTCCAAAAAAGTACAAAAATTGGTTTTAGACTACGTGTTTATGGACGCCGCCTCTTTGTAGAGTGGGCGGATCAAGCGACTGGTTTGCAAAAAGGTGATGAGATTGTGGCCATTGCGGGTCAGTCTATTTCAGATTGTTTCCAAGAACACCAAGCCTATTTTGTCAGTAAAACGGCAGAGCGCCACTACTTAGACTGGACCTATCAAATATTTGAAGGTGGTTGCTGTTCAACGTCAGGGGCAGCTTGTAGAAGTGACGGTGCAAGAACCTAGCAACCAACCAACTAAACTCTTTGATCACTATGCTGTAGATGCAGAGACCTATTATATGAAAATGGGCAATTTTTCTGATGAAGAAGCCATCCATCAGCTCTATGACTAAGTTTTTCCTCAGTTAGCAGAAGTGAAGAATTTAATCATAGATGCCCGGGGTAACAGTTGTTGGTAGACCAACCATGGGGATTTTGGATTATTCGAACTGCTGTATTGTGGAATTTGATGATTTTCAACTGATGTATCCCACTTCTCGTTGGTGCGCCATTGACCAAGGAAAAGAGATGATCGACAAGGGTGTAGCACCCCATGTTTTGTTAGATTAGACCCCAGAATACCTGAAAAACTATCGGGATCTGGAGTATAACTTGAATTTGTTGAAACATATATAAACTAAATGTATTGATAAAAAATTTCTATGGTTCAATTAAGTTATATATATTTGTAAATTTATTCGAAAAAGTGGTAAAATATAGGTATCGCATGAAAGGGAGTCGTCAAGTAAAGTATTTACTTGTACCTTGGCATGATTCTCGTGTAACTTATAGAAACCCCAATTTAACTCCTGTTAGACGTGAAGCAGGCTTGCCCTTGGGCAACTCATTCCAATCCTTTTGATGCGATTTTTTATGAGATTTTGAAAAGTTCGGATAACGGACTTTTTTCTGTTTTATCAAGTCTATCTATAGTATAATGAAAGAAATAGATTGAGGAGAAGTTATGAAAATTCGTGGATTTGAGCTAGTAAGCCAGTTTACAGATGAAAATTTATTGCCCAAAAGAGAGACTGCCCATGCAGCAGGTTATGACTTAAAAGTGGCAGTGGAAACGGTGATTAAGCCAGAAGAGATTAAGTTGGTGCCGACAGGGGTCAAGGCTTATATGCAGCCTAGCGAAGTGCTCTATCTTTATGACCGTTCGTCAAATCCTCGGAAAAAAGGCTTGGTCTTGATCAACTCAGTAGGGGTTATTG
Organism: Streptococcus hepaticus; assembly: GCF_043656315.1. NCBI lineage: Bacteria > Bacillati > Bacillota > Bacilli > Lactobacillales > Streptococcaceae > Streptococcus > Streptococcus hepaticus. The sequence goes on along the minus strand of NZ_JBINIY010000021.1, from coordinate 12,568 downwards.
ACGGAGATTATTATGGCAATGCGGATAATGAAGGACATATTTTTGCTCAGATGAAAAATATTACGGATGAGACCGTCACCTTGGAAGTCGGCGAACGCATTGTGCAAGCAGTTTTTGCACCATTTTTGATAGCGGATGGAGATCAAGCCAGCGGTCAGCGTACAGGCGGATTCGGTTCGACTGGGAACTAATTGCGAATAGAATAGATAAGAGGAGGCGAGATGCCTCCTTGTTTTAAGAAAGAAAACGGGGGAAACATGGCAAAGAAAAAATCAACCTTTGTCTGCCAAAATTGTGAATACCATTCGCCCAAGTATCTGGGACGCTGTCCTAACTGTGGTGCTTGGTCCAGCTTTGTGGAAGAAGTGGAAGTTGCAGAGGTCAAAAATGAACGCGTCTCTTTGACAGGAGAAAAAACGCGTCCAATGAAGCTCAATGAAGTGTCCTCCATCCAAGTGGCACGTACCAAGACAGATATGGAAGAATTTAACCGTGTGTTGGGTGGAGGAGTCGTACCAGGGAGTTTGGTCTTGATTGGTGGCGACCCTGGTATCGGAAAATCAACCCTCCTTTTGCAAGTGTCTACTCAGCTATCTACCATTGGAACGGTCCTCTATGTATCAGGAGAAGAGTCTGCTCAGCAAATTAAGCTACGGGCAGAGCGATTGGGCGATATTGATAGTGAATTTTACCTCTATGCAGAGACCAATATGCAGTCCATTCGTACAGAGATTGAGAAGATTCAACCAGATTTTCTGGTGATTGACTCCATTCAGACCATTATGAGTCCAGAAATCTCTAGTGTTCAGGGATCTGTCTCTCAGGTACGTGAAGTGACCAATGAACTCATGCAGATTGCGAAGACCAATAACATTGCCACCTTTATCGTGGGGCACATGACCAAGGAAGGAACGCTGGCTGGCCCAAGAACACTGGAACACATGGTGGATACGGTCTTGTATTTTGAAGGGGAACGCCAGCATACTTTCCGCATTTTGCGGGCAGTTAAGAACCGTTTTGGCTCGACCAATGAAATTGGGATTTTTGAAATGCAGTCTCAAGGATTGGTAGAAGTCACCAATCCGAGCGAGGTCTTTTTAGAAGAGCGCTTGGACGGAGCAACAGGATCAGCGATCGTGGTAACCATGGAAGGCACACGACCAATCTTGGCAGAAGTACAAGCCTTGGTGACACCGACCATGTTTGGAAATGCCAAGCGGACGACAACAGGTTTGGATTTTAATCGTGCCAGCCTCATCATGGCGGTATTGGAAAAACGGGCAGGGCTTTTACTGCAAAATCAAGACGCCTACCTCAAATCCGCTGGTGGTGTACGACTAGATGAACCGGCCATTGACCTAGCAGTTGCAATAGCCATTGCTTCTTCTTATAAGGATAAGCCAACCAATCCGCAGGAATGTTTTATTGGAGAAATTGGCTTGACTGGTGAAATACGCCGTGTCAATCGGATTGAGCAACGAATCAATGAAGCAGCCAAACTAGGATTTACAAAGGTCTACGCTCCTAAAAACTCTTTGATGGGGATTCAAATTCCTAAGGAAATTCAAGTTGTCGGAGTGACAAAACTGGGAGAAGTCTTGCAACTCGTCTTTGCTTGAGTTCTTACCTCGGACAAATAGGATAAAAAATGGTACGATGGGACTATATAGAATTTTTCGGAAGGAAGGTTCGGTTTATATCCAATAAATGTAGGTTTATTGACGTTGTTTTCTAAAAAAGACGAACCAAACAAGACAAACTTACCAGCCCTTTTAGAAGGAGATCTCTCATGTCCTATTTTCAAAATTTTATGAAGGCTAATCAGGCCTATGTTGACTTGCACGGCACACAGCATTTACCTCTCAAACCGAAGACAAAAGTCGCTATCGTGACTTGTATGGACTCGCGTCTTCACGTAGCACAGGCACTTGGCTTGGCACTGGGGGATGCGCATATCTTGCGGAATGCAGGTGGGCGCGTGACAGATGATATGCTGCGGTCACTCGTTATTTCCCAGCAGCAACTTGGTACGAGAGAAATTGTTGTCCTCCACCATACAGACTGCGGTGCCCAAACCTTCACAAATGAAGCCTTTGCTCATCAGTTGGAACGCGATTTGGGAGTGGATGTACATGGTCAAGACTTTCTACCTTTTATAGATGTAGAAGAAAGCGTGAGAGAAGATATGGCAAAATTGCGCCAGTCGGACTTGATTCCAAATGATGTCGAGATCAGCGGGGCTGTTTATGATGTAGACACAGGTCGTATGATAGAAGTAGTATAAGGAGCTGGGGAGATAATCCTCACTTTTTTATTGACAAGAACAGGGTGGAGTGCTATATTTGTATTATGTAGGCGGTACAAAAGAGAGAGTGAGTTGGCGCCATGAAAAAATATCTCATCAAGCAAAAATTGGGGCCGTAGGTGGATAGTTTGATGTTGCGGATGAGTCGGGAATGCCTGCTTATCAAGTAAACGGTTCTTTATGAAATTCCTCAAGGAATTCACGATTTCTGGCTTGGACTTGGAAGTGCAGGGAGACTGGTGGGATGTGAATTTTGCCTTGGTAAAAAATGGAACTACCCTCGCTACTATTTCTCAGGAATGGATGACGCTCACTTCTACTTTGTCAAGTTACCGTCTTTCAAGATGACTTGAGTGGTTTGGTCCTGTCACCGGTCATCGTGATTGACTATGTCAAAGAACAAGAAGTAGCCCGCTCGTAGCCCAGCTATTTTCAAAAGAAAAGGAGAATCCTATGTCTGATAATCGTATGAAATATACAATTGATAGCAATATGCAATTTCCGTTGGTAGAGATTGAGTTAGAGGCAGGAGAGTCTGCCTACATCCAGCAAGGAAGCATGGTCTACCACACACCTAGCGTGACGTTGAATACTAAACTAAATGGACGTGGTTCTGGTCTTGGGAAACTGATGGGGGCTATCGGACGCTCCATGGTCTCTGGCGAGTCTATGTTTATCACCCAAGCCATTTCCGATGATGCTAATGGCAAAATTGCGCTAGCACCCAACACTCCTGGTCAGGTGATTGCCCTTAACTTGGGAATCAACCAATACCGTCTCAATGACGGCGCCTTCCTCGCCCTAGACGGCTCAGCCCAGTATAAAATGGAAAGACAAAGTGTTGGTACTGCTCTATTTGGCGGTCAGGGGGGATTCTTTGTTATGACAACAGAGGGTGAGGGAACGCTCTTAGCCAACAGTTTTGGCTCTATCAAGAAAATCAAACTTTATGGTGACAGCATCACTATTGATAATGCTCATGTGGTCGCTTGGAGTACCAGTTTGGATTATGATATTCACCTCGAAAATGGTTTTATGCAGTCAATCGGTACGGGTGAAGGAGTTGTTAATACTTTTAGAGGATATGGTGAGATTTACATCCAAAGTTTGAATTTAGCCCAATTTGCAGAGCAACTCAAACCCTTTATTCCAACAGGAAATTCGTAATAGGTGGCTGGACAAATTGTCCAGCTTTTTTGCTACTTTGTTTCTACCACTTACTACTTAGAAATGACCGCTTACTGAAAAAGGCTTGAAAATGATTTCTGTCTTGCTATAATGGTCTTACATAAAGATGAAAGGAGGTTGACATGAAGATTCGTATTGAAATGGACGAGGATTGCAGAGATGTGGAAGTTGTGATTCGGGCGAATCAGCTGACACTGCAAATTCAGCAAATCCAAGAAGCGTTGGCAAATTTAGAACGAAAAACCTTGATTTTTTACAAGGGCAGTAGTGAATTTTTCCTTAGTCTTGACGACCTGCTCTTCTTCGAAAAGGATGGTAGTAAGATTTTCGGTCACACTCATGACAAGGCTTATGAAGTTCGTTTGAAACTCTATGAATTGGAAGATTATTTGCCAACAAATTTTTGTCGGGTAGCGAAATCCACCATTGTCAATATCCGTCAGATTTATGGGATTGATAAATCCTTCTCAGGGACCAGCACCATTCGCTTTTATGACAGCCATAAGCAGGTGCATGTTTCAAGGCATTATTATCAACTCTTAAAGGAAAAACTACAGGAAATGAGGTAGAAATATGAAAAAAAAACTCGCAGGAATTAGCTTGATTGCATTAGCTTTATTGATATTATTTAAGGATCTGCTGGGCTTGACTGGCTTGCAAATTTGGCCTATGGTATGGATCATTGTTTTCGGAGTTCTGACGATTGATGGTATGGTCAACAGTCGTTGGTATAGTGGAGTCTTCTTTGCAATCTTGACTTTTGCGACTGCCAATTCAATGTTTGATTGGACAGAAATTTCCTTCTGGACCCTAGTCTTAGTTGGCTTCCTTCTCATGCTAGGAATTAAGCTACTGACACAACCTAAACATAAATGGCTCACTGTGAACGGCTTATCAAGTGAGAAAGAGACTGTTTTTGGCTCTGCAACTCGCTATGTCAATGATAGCAACTTCATTCAGGACAAGGCGGAGGTGGCCTTTGGCAGCCTGTCTATTTTCTTTGATAATGCGGTCATTCTGGGGGATGTGGCAGATTTGAACATTGACGTTGCCTTTTCAGGTCTGACGCTCTACGTTCCAAGCTCTTGGTATGTAGATGTGTCCGTAGACAATGCATTTAGCTCTGTGAAATGCAAACCAAGTCTATTGCCGACCGATAAGGTTTTGCGTATCAGAGGAGACCTGGCTTTCTCAAGTTTGACCGTTCGATACATCTAATTACAAGTTTCTAGCACTAAGGCTTTTGTCTTGGTGCTATTTTTGGTATAATGAAAAGAACGTAAATTTTACAGGAGAATGCATCATGGCTAATAAAATTCGTGTGCGTTACGCACCAAGTCCAACAGGATTGCTACACATCGGTAATGCGCGTACGGCGCTTTTCAACTATCTTTACGCGCGTCATCACGGTGGTGAATTTATCATCCGTATCGAAGATACTGACCGCAAACGTCATGTTGAAGATGGTGAACGCTCTCAGCTTGAAAATCTTAAATGGTTGGGAATGGACTGGGATGAAAGTCCAGAAACTCACGAGAACTACCGTCAATCAGAGCGTCTAGAGCTTTACCAAAAATACATTGACCAATTATTAGCGGAAGACAAGGCTTACAAGTCTTACGTCACTGAGGAAGAATTGGCAGCAGAGCGTGAGCGTCAAGAAGCAGCTGGTGAAACACCACGCTACATCAACGAATACCTTGGTATGTCAGAAGATGAAAAAGCAGCTTACATCGCAGAACGTGAAGCCGCTGGTATCATTCCAACCGTCCGTATCGCTGTTAATGAAACAGGTATCTACAAATGGACTGATATGGTTAAAGGCGATATCGAGTTTGAGGGTGGCAACATCGGTGGTGACTGGGTTATCCAAAAACGTGATGGTTACCCAACTTACAATTTTGCCGTTGTTATTGATGACCATGATATGCAAATTTCACACGTTATCCGTGGAGATGACCACATTGCTAACACGCCAAAACAACTCATGGTTTATGAAGCACTTGGATGGGAAGCACCAGCTTTTGGTCACATGACTCTTATCATCAACTCTGAAACTGGTAAGAAATTGTCTAAACGTGACACCAACACCCTTCAATTTATCGAAGACTACCGTAAAAAAGGCTACCTTCCAGAAGCAGTCTTCAACTTTATCGCTCTTCTTGGATGGAACCCAGGTGGGGAAAATGAAATCTTCTCACGTGAAGAATTGATTGAACTTTTCGATGAAAATCGTCTCAGCAAATCACCAGCCGCCTTCGACCAGAAGAAATTGGATTGGATGAGCAACGAATACATCAAAGTAGCAGAGTTTTCAACCATCTTCGACATGGCTAAACCATTCTTGGAAGAAGCTGGTCGTTTGACAGACAAAGCTGAAAAAATGGTGGAACTCTATAAACCACAAATGAAAGCTGTAGATGAAATCGTACCACTGACCGACCTCTTTTTTGCTGATTTCCCAGAATTAACAGACGCTGAAAAAGAAGTGATGGCCGCTGAAACGGTATCAACAGTTTTGACAGCTTTCAAAGAAAAATTAGTAGCCTTGTCAGAAGAAGACTTCAATCGTGATAACATCTTCCCACAAATCAAAGCTGTTCAAAAAGAAACGGGTATTAAAGGTAAAAACCTCTTCATGCCAATCCGTATCGCTGTCTCAGGTGAAATGCACGGACCAGAATTGCCAGACACTATCTACCTTCTTGGTAAAGAAAAATCAATTGCCCATATTGATCAAGTGTTGGCAAGTTTGTAAAAATAGAAAACAAAGTCGAGAGAAATCTCGGCTTTTTCTTGAGATGAACAACTTTTAAAATATTGCTATTAAATTTGAAGCGGGAAAAACTAAGACAGGGGCTAGAGGAGGAGAGTAGAATTGGCGTTTTTATAAAATTGTATATCAAAAAAATTCCTGGAATTTTGGATGTGAAAGCGCATTATTAAGATGTTTTCCAATAAAAACAAATAAAAATTTAACAAATATAAAAAAGTTTTTATGCAGAAATAAAGTATATTTCTATCCTATAAAGTAGGGAAAGGTGCATAATGTGATTAAAAATTAAGTTATTCGTGAATTTTGTACATTTTTAAGAGAGGGCTCGTGCTGCTTTTTAGAGCCAAATTCTTTCTACAAATAGATTTGTATGGTATAATATATGAGATGCTTATATATAAAAATGTGCAGAAAGGGGTTGTATATGTGCTTTTAGTGCATTATGATAAAAGTAAAAGAAAGATTCATTTACTTTATTGAAAGCATGTTTAAAATTATTTCATTTTTCAAATCATCTACAGTATGCACATGGAAAGTTAAAAATGTAACTTAGTTAATAAGGCTACGAACAAAAGTTTCGTTGCTGGATGGAGGGCAAAAGATAATTTGCTCTGGCCGTCAAATAGTTGTTGAGTTGGTCTGAGCCAATGGTCATTGTTTTACATGTTTTATATTCTAAAAGGAGAAATTATGAACAAAAAAATGAAAAAATTCGCAATTGCGTCAGTAGTCACCTTGTTTTCTACTAATATCCTATCTGCTGCGACTTTTCAAAATCTTCACCTCGGCAATCATGCAGGTGTGGTAAGAGCGGAAGAACCGCCTGTAGATGAAGAAATTCCGAGTCTTGCAGAGCTTAAAAAAATTAACGATTCTAAGCTACAATTGCAAGAAGCAAGAGAATACTGGGCAGAAGATCAGGGAGATGAAACAAAAGAAGCAATTCAAGAGATATTAGATGCTATTGACATCGCGGGCTTAAAAGCAATCAATAAGCAGAGATCTAATGAACTGTTAGCTGAAATCGAAGCCTTTCGGGCAGAAGTTTTCGGAACGACTCCAACCCCAACACCTCCAACCCCTGTAGTAGAAACTAAAACTGAAGTAATCCCTGTAACAACTCGTTATGAAGCAGATCCAAACTTGGACTATGGTCAAAAAAATACGATTCCTGGAACAGCTGGTAGCCAAACCTATACAACTACAGATGGTGTTCGTAATCCAGGATCTGAAAAAGTAACCCAAGCAATGGTACCAACTGTCGTTAAAGTTGGTACGAAAGCAAAAGTTGAAATTGTTAAAACTCCAGCACCAACAGGTGAGGTTTTGGAAGAAAACTCAAACTTGGCCAAAGGTGTTAGAGAACTGAAAACCCCTGCAAAAGAAGGAAGCAAAACTGTTACAACAACATACACTCTTGTCGATGCTACTTCGGATAAGGTGCATGAATCAACAAGCGAATCAAATGTTATTCCGGGTACACAAGCGGTCTACTATATTGGTACAAAAGAAGTACCTGTAACTCCAATAACACCGGCAGAAACAACTGAAAACATTGTTGAACGTGTGACGGTTAAACCTACAGAAAAGCGTGTTGCTAACCCTGACATGTATGAAGGGGAAACAACACGTACTCCAGGTGTTGAAGGAACTGACTTGGTAACATACAAGGTTTACAAGCTAAATGGTGTAGAAACTAAACGTGAAGAAGTAAACCGTGTACATGAAAAACCAGTGGTCGACGAAGTGGTCCAATACGGTACGAAGAAAAAACCGGTTACAGCTATTTCCGAAATCAAAGTTGATGAGCCGATAAAATTCACTAGCCGCACCGAAGAAAATCCAAACCTTCCAGAAGGCACACGTAATGTAAAAGTTACAGGTGTGGATGGTGTTAAGACGGTTACTTATGCAGTGACAACAGTTGATGGCGTGGAAACAGATCGCGTTAAAACGGGTGAAACTGAGAAAGTGGCGCCAGTGCAAGAAGTGATTGAAATTGGTACAAAAAAGGTTGTCGAACAACCATGGACACCAATCGTCACTCCAGAAGTTAAATCAGAAACAAAAACAGAAGTTATCAAGTTTACAAGCCGTACCGAAGAAAATCCAAATCTTGAAAAAGGCGTGAAAAATGTCAAAGTTCAAGGTGTTGATGGATTGCGTACGATTGTTTACTCAGTAACGACTGTAAATGGTATTGAAACAAAACGTGTCGTAACATCTGATACTAAGAAAGATGCGGTTGAAGAGGTTATTGAAGTTGGTACCAAGGAAGTGAAAGAACAACCATGGACACCAATCTCAATACCAACAGTTTCAGAAGAAGTGAAGACGGAAGTCATCAAACATACAAGCCGTACAGTTGAAAATGACAAATTGGCTAAAGGAGAAACACGTCTTCTCCAAGCTGGTCAAGATGGTCTTCACACAGTTGTCTATGCAGTCACAACAGTTGATGGTAAAGAAGTCAAACGTGATGTAACTTCTGAAACAACAGTGCCAGCTATTGAAGAAGTCATTGAAGTAGGTACATTGGTAACAGAAGTTCCGATTGTGGCACCAGAAGAAGAGGAAAAACCTGAAGCGAAAATTACCGAAGAAACGGTAACAGAGGAAATCGCCTTTGAAACAGAAATGGTTGAAAACGACCAGTTGGTCAAAGGTCAAACACGTGTTGTCCGCCAAGGTCGAAAAGGACTTCACACACAAGTCTACAAGGTGATTACAATTGAAGGTGAAGAACCAGTTCGCATTCTTACTTCTGAAACAACAACTCCAGCGATTAATGAAATTGTTGAGGTTGGTATGAAAGAAGTGACACCAACACCAAAACCAGACAAGAAGCAAGATGAGCCTAAAGAGCAAGTAACACCACAAGCAAAAGAAGAAAAAGTATTGCCTAAGACAGGTGAACAAACATCATTCCTTGCAGCTGTAGGTTCCGTCTTATTAACCGGACTCTTGGCACTTGTAACATTTAAGAGGAAAAAGGAATAGGAATAGGAATATTTATGGATATAATGAATAAGAGGAAAATCAGGCGACTGACGAATTGGTTTGCCTCCGCAGGTACAGCTTTAGCACTTGGGATTGGCTTGGTTGGTGGTGTTTTCGCCTCAGCGGCAGATAGTGTTGTATCGGATTCAAGTTTGAATACAACTACTAAACAAGAAGGTTGTGCCATTAAGGTAACTACCACTCAAAAAGTTGAGTGGAAAATGCCACGTCAGCCTATTGATTTGGTTGTGTTGCAAGATAACAGCGGATCTTTTAAAGATACTATTGATGAAGTTCAAGAAGCCTTGAAAACCTTAACGACTCCATTAGCACCGGGGGAAAAATATGATGAGACGAACCCAAAGTTAGTTTTTACCGGTGATCCCGAGACAACAGACCGTGTTATGATTAATACCTATCGTGGTATCGATATAACAAACTATACGTCAAATTTTCGATACGATCCTAATGCACCTGCAATTTTAATTAATAGAGATACGTATCTTCCAGGCTATATTAGCTATGGTCAATTTGTGTATGATACTCGATATGAAATCCGTAATGTCAATGGTTATTACGTTAATGGTAACTATAGCACAAATAATCCTACTCCAGCGGATGATTATGCTAATACGGTATATAGTGCAAGAGGACAAGTTGGATATCAATATACGAAAACTCCTTTGATGTCTACCAAGAATGAGGTAGATGCAGCGATTAACTCCTTTGTAACGGGAGGAGGAACTCCAACTGTTCCTGCGATTGATGACACGATTACTGAGTACAATAGAATAAAAGGGGATATGTCTAATAATCGTAAGACAGTATTCCTTTTGATAACAGATGGTGTGGCAAATGGTTATCGTAAACCAGGTAGCAATACTGTTTATATTGATCGCAGTTTGGATCGTCAAGGTACAATGCACGATGACTGGGGATTGATAGATAGTCAAGGTTACAAAATTTGGACAGAGGCAGCCCAACCATACGTAGCGCGTGCAAATGAACTTAAAGAGAAAGGTGCAGACTTAAAGGCACAATTAGGTGAAAACGCTACTGTAGTAGTAGGCTTTTGGGAAGATAAGGCACAATTTTTAGTTCCTACAGCTTATTATAAATTGTATGAGAATGAGATTAATTCGCCAGCGTCAGGTATTTCTGGTTTAAGTATTGAAGATACTCGTCCTGCCCGTACGGTTGTAAATGAAGCAATTCGAAGTGTAGCTTCAGACGATAAAGTCTTACCAACCGGCGAAAAAGCTTCCTTCTATGTCAATGAGCAAGATATTAATCGCTTCTCTGAACAAGTTCTCAAAGCGGTAACATCTGCCTTGGTTAAAGAAGATGTTTCAGGTGAATTTACAGTCACTAAGGGATACACAGTTGATTCTGTCACAATTAACAAGAAGAAAGTTGTGGAAGAAGTCAAGGATCCCGATAATGAAATTCGTGGTAAGGTTGTCCAAAATGGTGATCAGGTAACGATTTCTGTACCGGAAAGTGTATTTAATCCAGGTCAAAATGATTTTGATTATGAATTGAAGTATACAGAGGATAGTCCTACAATTTCGCTAGCGGATGAGAACAACAATCTACCTCCGGATGACTATGCTCCAACAGCAAAAGAACAAACAGTCGGTCAGTTAGTCGGTAAGTTTAAAGTTGGTAGCTATGAAAGTGCGGAAATCGGCTCCAAAACACCAACATCAGTTACTGTAACTGATTTGAAATACTGTTATCCTCGCGCAACTAAGAGTATTAAAGATGCAGATGCTGTAAATGATACTAAAGGTGATGATGGAATCACAGGTAATTTAGCGAATGACCCACTACTCGAAGGCACTGGTATTAGTCGTAAATCGTATGTAGCTACTCTTGGTTCAGCAACTGAAAACTTTACCTATACAGTAGACTACAATATGTATAACGCAGCATTGGAAATGAAGAAAAATGTTATGTTCGCTGACCAGTTGAACTATCATTTAGACTATGTCAATGCATATGTTACAGATAAGGATGGCAAGCGATTGCCTGACTTTACAGTGTCTACGAAAGCAACTCAAGATACAGATGGTAATGAAACAACGACTGTTATTGCAAATGTCCCACCTAAACCTGGAATTCAAAATGAAAAAGTAGATGAAGGGAAGTATGGAGGACACGCATTCAAGCTTTATAAATTAGTAATTGAAGCAAAAATTAAAGAGAAGTACCTTCTCAATAATGATGCCACCGAATACTATAAGATAATGCAAGATAATAATGGTCTCGGACTAGCTAACCAGGCATCTATCATCTGGAATGGGGACTCAGATGATCCGGCAGATAAAACTGCAAAAGTCCGTAATTCAAACAACGTGTTTGTTGCTCCACCGCTTGAAACAGATATCAAGAAGTATGTTACTCAGAGTCTGAGCGAAAAAGGAACTGATCATCTGGAGTTACCAACACGTTTGGATGAATATTACTATCAAATTGAATCTACTTGGCCAGGTGTATTTGACACCTACGTGATAGAAGATTTGCTAGTTGCTGAGCTCCAATCGCTTAACTCTGCAAAAGAAGATAGAGTGTTTGTGAATGGTGTTGAAGCACCTACGCTTTCTAAGTACATCAAGGTTACACAAGAAGTACAGGCCGATGGTACTACACGTGATTTAGTTAAATTTGAGATTAATAAAGCAGGTTTAACACGCCTTCAACTTCGTCAAATTAATAATGAAATTACAAAGTTGAATCAAGGCAATGATGGTCCTGCAAAAATCACACTAGGTATCAAGGCACAGATTCGTGACGGAGCAGTTCTTGCTAAATATGCAGATGATAATGGAAAAATAAAAGTTCCAAATGATGCTAAAGTCACCTTGGATGGTAAGTCTAAAAAATCAAATGAAGTAACAGTTAGTCCAAATTCGCCAGCAGCGGTTAAACGGATTAATAAAGATAAAACAGAATTGTTTACTACTGTTGATGAAAAAGGACTTGGACAAGAGTTTAACTATGATGTTCAAGCGACATTGCCAGCAGATATTGCAACTGCAAAAGAATACTTCATTAAAGACGTATTAGATGATCGTTTGGAATTAGTACCAACAGATATAGATACTCATGGAGCAAACGATGGTGTCTATATGGTTGATGTAGATGCAGATAAGTTTACTACTGAAGTGAAGACAGAAGATGGTAAACAGGTTGTTTATGCACGCATGAAGGAAGAAGCCTTTAGCCAAGTAAAAGCTGGCGATGTTGTTCACTTAGTGTTACACGCTCGCGTAAAACAAGGTGCGACAGGTACTATT
>NZ_JBINIY010000020.1:0-23406 GCF_043656315.1 Streptococcus hepaticus | reverse complement strand
CTATATTTAGTCTCAGTTCCTTCAGTCTCACTAGGGGCTGAATATAAAACCGGCCCCGTCTTTCTTTGAGCCCCCCTAGTGTTTTTTTAACACTAGCCCCGTCAGTATGTAAGACTGGGGTAATTTCATGTTCTAATTCCCCCAAGTAAATTTTATTTGCCATTCGACCTTTTTCACTAGAGGACTGTTGGACTTCATCAATTAAGCCATAGTCACGTAAGGTTTTCTTGATAGAGATTAATTTTGACTTTGAACAGCCTAAAAGTGCCATCAGATTTGAATTGGAATAAATCAAATAAATAGCCCCATCTTCATCAATCCAACCTTTACTCAAAAACAACTCCAATCGATCTTTTAAAACCCCGTAGGCTACCTTAACCTCCAGCTTCATATCCTTATAACGTTCACTCTCAAACAAAATTTTAGGGAGTTTATAATAACGCTCTGATGTCTGATACTGATTAGCGGTAATTCGTTTCATGATTGTCCCTCCAAGACTAAAATTCCAACATTTCCAAATTCATCAAATCGGATTAAACCTGTTTGTTCCATTTCATTTACCAGTTGAGTTGCTTTCTCAATATCAACTCCTAAGATAATCACGAGATGACACATCACGATTTGACGTGATGATTGTTCCTCCTTTTGCATAATTACCTCCAAAACGCAAAAAAAGGGGTAGACAATTTAATGTCTACCCCCGAAAATTTATTAAAACAAAATCAATTTATCAGTTTCTATCAATCGCTTATCGCTCTCAAAGACTGGTAAATAGGGATTCCGCAATCTAATTATGATGTGACTCTTATTTAAGAGTAACTGAAGCACCAGCTTCTTCCAATTTAGCTTTGATTTCTTCAGCTTCTGCTGCAGAAACACCTTCTTTAAGAACAGATGGTGCACCGTCAACAAGAGCTTTAGCTTCTTTAAGGCCTTCGCCTGTGATTTCACGTACAACTTTGATAACGCCAACTTTTTTGTCGCCAGCAGATGTCAATTCAACGTCGAATGAATCTTTAGCTTCTTCAGCAGCACCACCAGCTGCAGCAACAGCTACAGGAGCAGCAGCAGTTACACCAAATTCTTCTTCGATAGCTTTAACGAGGTCGTTAAGTTCAAGGATTGTAGCTTCTTTAATTTCAGCAATAATGTTTTCAATGTTCAATGCCATTGTGATTTCCTCCAAATTGTTTTTAAATAATAATTCTTTGCAACCTTAGGCTGCGAGTGGACGCATTAAGCTGCGTCTTCTTCTTTTTCTGCAACAGCTTTGACAGCGTATGCAACGTTGCGAACTGGCGCTTGAAGTACAGAAAGGAGCATAGAAAGCATACCTTCGCGGTTTGGCAATGTTGCAAGTGCTTCGATTTCTTCTTTTGAAGAAACTTTACCTTCAACAGCACCACCCTTGATTTCAAGAGCTTCAGCAGTTTTCGCAAAATCGTAGATGATTTTAGCTGGAGCAACTGCGTCTTGTGAGAATGCAACTGCAGATGGTCCTACGAACAATTCTGCAAGCCCTTCAAGACCAGCTTTTTCAGCAGCACGGCGCAAGATTGAGTTTTTGATAACTTTGTACTCAATTTCTTCACCACGCAAGTTACGACGAAGAACTGTATCTTGTTCAACAGTCAAACCACGCGCGTCAACTACAACGATAGATGTAGCTGCTTTCATTTGCTCAGCAACAGCGTCTACTAATTCGGCTTTTTTAGCAATAATAGCTTCTGACATTTAGTTTACCTCCGTTTTTATTTTGGGATAGGTACAAAAAAATCGCACCTAAACCTAGACACGAAAGTACAATACGTTACAATTTTTAAGTTACGTTTTGTGCCTCGGTAGGATATTTATGAGTCCAGCTCCCCTACTGTCTTAGGTCGGTTATTCAAAACCTTAATTATCATATCATATTTCCTACACCAGCGCAAGCATTTTTACCTAAAAATTTTAAAAAGTGTCATTTAGCGAGCTTTATTCTTCCCACCCTCGCAGAACAAATGAAGATCCTTTTCTAATAAAAACTGCTTTCAGCCCTTCGATAGAAATAAATACCGAACTTGAAACGGCATTCTAGATAAAAAAACGCATGTCCAGTGGACACACGTTCATATATTAGGCTTTTTGTTTACCATTCAAAACAAGATTCAAAACAATGGCACAAACCGTTGCAATAACAATACCGTTTGTCAAGAACATTTGAACAGTTGATGGGAAACTTGCAAAAAGATTTGTTCCGTTGAAACCAACCCCTGCTGAGATAGACACTGCAGCGATGATGAAGTTGTGCTCATTGTCTGTAAAATCAACATTGTTGAGCATTTGCATCCCTTGAAGAGCTACCATACCAAAGAGAACAAGCATAGCACCTCCAAGAACTGGGCTTGGAATCATTTGAGCAAGAGCACCAAATTTTGGCAAGAGACCGATCACAACCAAGAAGGCAGCTGTGTAATAGATTGGACGACGAGTTTTGATACCTGACAACTGTACCAAACCAACGTTTTGTGAGAATCCTGTATATGGGAAAGTGTTGAAAATACCACCAAGGAGAACGGCAATACCTTCTGAACGGTAACCGTTACGAAGACGAGTTGAGTTCAGTTTATCGTTAGTGATATCAGAGAGCGCCAAATAAACACCTGTGGACTCAACCATTGAAACAGTCCCAATGATGCACATCATCACAATTGAAGTGATTTCAAACTCAGGAGCTCCAAAGTAGAATGGTGTTGGGATATGTACCCAAGGAGCGCCTGCTACTACCGCTGTATCAACTAAGCCCATGAAACCAGCCAAGACAGTACCTGCAATCAAACCAATCAGAATAGAAATTGATTTAATGAAACCAGTCGCAAATTTTTGAACCAATAAAATAATCAAAACAGTTGTTAAAGCGAGGATAACACTTTGTACAGTTGGAGATTCTGTATTATTTCCCATATTTCCCATCGCAACCGGAATAAGCGTCAAACCGATGGTGGTAATAACAGAACCAGTAACGATTGGTGGGAAAAGCTCTGCAATTTTTGAGAAAACTTCCGCAACCACAATCACGTAGATACCCGAAGCAATCAAGGCACCAAACATCGTACCTGAACCTTGATTGGCACCAATGATTGAAAGTGGCGCAACAGATTGGAAGGCACAGCCAAGTACGACTGGAAGACCGATACCAAACTGTTTGCGAAGTTGCAATTGTAAGAAGGTTGCAACCCCACACATGAAAATATCTGTTGAGATTAGGTAAGTCAACTCTTTAGCTGAATAACCAAGGGCACCTGCAATCATGATTGGTACCAAGATAGAACCAGCATACATTGACAAAAGGTGTTGCAAACCTAAAATAGCTGATTCCGAATGTGAATGTTCTTGTTGTTGTGACATATTAAGCGTCTGCCTCCGTGAATACTACTGTATTTTCTTTAAATTCTTTAATGCGTGCAAGTGATGTAACTGGTACTCCTGCTTCTTCTAAAAGTGCACGTCCAGTTTGGAATGATTTTTCAATGACAATACCTACACCAGCAACTCTAGCTCCTGCTTGTTGAATAATTTCCAAGAGCCCTTTAGCTGCCTGACCATTTGCTAAGAAGTCATCTACAATCAAGACGACGTCGTCTTCATTCAAGAATTTATCTGCGATAGAAACGGTGCTAGTTACTTGTTTCGTGAAAGAATACACTTCTGCCGTCAAAATACCTTCTGTCATGGTAATATTTTTATGCTTTTTAGCAAAAATCATTGGAACATTAAGAGCTTGCGCTGCATAAACAGCTGGAGCAATCCCAGATGCTTCAATCGTTACTACCTTTGTAATCCCGGCATCTTTGTAATTTTCAGCAAATACTTTCCCAATTTCTTGCATGAGCTCAAAGTCCACTTGATGGGTTAAGAAACTGTCGACTTTTAAAATTCCTTCTCCTAAGACATTGCCGTCTTTTAGGATACGATCCTCTAATAATTTCATCATAACTCCTTTGATATGAATGGTTTCTTAAAATTAGAAAAAGAGAAAAGACTTGCCGTAAAATGCAAAAAACATTTTACATGGGAAACCCAAGCAAGCCTTCGCTTACTTATTGTTAGACATTCCGGTGTCTTGTAGAAACGACGAGCCAATTCTCGACATAAATAAGTATTTCTTCTATATATTTTTAATGCTTAATCATTGTACCATTTTTCAGTTATTTTTCAAGAGTTTTGAATTGATTTTTTACATTTTTAACAAAAAAACTTAACTTTGATGGGTTGTCAATTCTTTTTTATTCGTGATTTACACTTTTCAGTTTTAAAAAGGCGAACAAAAAGCTTATAGCAAAAAATTGTTATCTCTATAAAAGTTAAAGAACTTGAGACATTGCCCCAAGTTCTAACTTAAATTTCATCAAGGATAGCTTCCCAAGCTTGGTCAAAACCGTGGCGTGTCTCTGATGAGAAGACCACAAACTTATCAGACTTGTCGAAATCCAATTTTTTCTTAATAGCAGATTCATGTTTGTTCCACTTTCCACGTGGAATTTTATCTGCCTTAGTCGCTACGATAATAACAGGAATTTCATAATATTTAAGAAATTCATACATCTGAATATCATCCGCAGATGGATCATGACGCATATCAACAAGACTAACGACCGCTCGTAAATTATCACGACTCGTCAGGTATTCTTCAATCATCTTGCCCCATTTGGCACGTTCAGTCTTAGATACCTTGGCATAACCGTAGCCGGGAACATCCACAAAACGCAATTTATCATCAATATTATAGAAATTAAGTTGTTGCGTTTTACCAGGTTTGCTTGAAGTTCGAGCTAGATTTTTGCGCCCAAGAAGAGTATTGATAAAAGAAGATTTCCCTACATTTGAACGACCAGCAAGTGCAATTTCTGGCATATCATCCTGTGGGTACTGGGCTTTTGAAACCGCACTGAGCATGATTTCAGCATTATTTGTATTGATTTCCATGCTTCCTCCTAAGCTGTCTCTAATAGTGGTTTTTCCAAACCATCAACAGCCGCTTTGGTAATGGTCACACGCTTGATATCCTCTTGACTTGGCACTTCAAACATCACGTCCAACATGGTTTCCTCGATAATAGAACGAAGTCCACGCGCACCTGTTTTGCGTTCAATAGCCTTATTGGCAATTTCTTGCAAGGCATCATCGTCAAAAGTCAACTCGACATCATCATAAGACATGAGTGTTTGATACTGTTTCACCAAGGCATTACGTGGTTCTATCAAAATACGAACCAAATCATCCGCTGTTAATTGCTCCAAAGCAGCTACAACTGGTAAACGCCCAATAAACTCTGGAATAAGACCAAATTTTTGAATATCTTCTGAGATGATTTCTTGCATATAAGAAGCATCATCATCGATTTTACGGCTGTTTTGTCCGAAACCAATTATCTTCTCACCTAGGCGTTGCTTGACAATTTCTTCAATTCCGTCAAAGGCACCACCCACGATAAAAAGAATATTTTTGGTATCAATCTGAATCATTTCTTGGTTAGGATGCTTGCGTCCTCCTTGTGGAGGAACACTTGCAACTGTTCCTTCAATAATTTTCAAGAGCGCTTGTTGTACGCCTTCTCCAGAAACATCACGTGTTACAGAAACATTTTCACTCTTCTTGGCGATCTTATCAATCTCATCGACATAGATAATACCGCGTTCAGCGCGCTCGATATTGTAATCTGCAGCCTGAATGAGTTTGAGTAAGATATTTTCAACATCTTCACCCACATAACCTGCTTCTGTCAATGATGTCGCATCTGCAATGGCAAATGGTACATTGAGAGACTTCGCTAAGGTTTGCGCCAAGAAAGTTTTCCCTGACCCTGTTGGACCAATCATGAGGATATTTGATTTCTGCAAATCCACATCACTCTCATCACGACTATCTTGGAAATTAATTCGCTTGTAGTGGTTGTAAACCGCTACCGCTAAGGCACGCTTTGCGCGGTCTTGACCAATCACATAATGGTTGAGAATGTTGAGCAATTCTTGTGGTTTTGGTGTATCAGCAAGGTCTGTTAACACTTCCTCTGCCAACTCTTCTCGAATAATTTCCTGTGCCAATTCGACGCATTCATTGCAGATAAATACATTGTTTCCTGCAATAATTTTCTTCACTTCTTCTTGATTTTTACCGCAAAACGAGCAGTAAATAAATTCTGGTTGGTTGTGTCCCGCCATTATAATCCCCTAAATAATCTTAAAATAATACGCCGTAAAAGGCATGAATACTGTTGACCAAATTGGTCGCTGCATTCAGCAAAAAGATAATTGCTAAACCGTAGCGCTTTTTCTGAAAAGCCTGAAGCGAACAGAGTACGCAAATGCCACATAAAAAGGCTGTAAATAGTCCAAATAAACTCTTTTCCATAGACTAGTTCACTTTCCTGGCAAAAATTTTCACAGTAAAATCACTGGCATTCTTCTCATCTTTGGCATGAAAATTCTCATCAACTTGCTCGAAAATAGACCAGTCAAACTCACTTGGAAAATAGGTGTCCCCTTCATACTGGTCATGAATCTCTGTCAAGACAACCTCATCTAGATAAGGTTCAAAGGCTCTAAAAACTTGCGCACCACCAATCACATAAAGATTCTTTTCCTGCCCTACATACCAGTCCAAAATTTCCTGAACAGAATGCATCACTAAAACCTGATTATTTGCTACAGAATAGTCTTTATCTCGTGTCAAGATAATGGAAATACGATTTGGAAGAACACGTCCTCCAATTCCATCAAATGTTACACGTCCCATGACCATGGCATGCCCCATAGTCGTCTCTTTAAAATGCTGTAAATCTGCTGGTAGACGCCATGGTATAGTTTGATTTTTCCCAATCACGCCATTACTATCCTGTGCCCAAACAGCTGAAATCTTCTTTGTCATGTTCTCTCTCTTTCTGTCTTTCCATTCTATCAAAAATTGACTAAAAACGCACTTGCCAACCTCGCAAGTGCTGTTATTTTAGATAGCTAGGTCAAACTTGAGCTGTGGTTTGACAGGTTCATAATCAATTAATTCAAAATCTTCTGGCTTAATATCAAAGAAATTCGTACCATCTGGAACATTTAAGACCAAACGTGGTTGGCAATCCGTTGCTTCTCGACGTAAGAGTTCTTCTGCCTGTTCAAATTGATTGTCATAAATGTGCAGATTATTAATAAAATAGAAGAATTTTCCGACCTTCCATCCAAAATGCTTGGCAATCATCATCTGCAAAGCGACATATTGCATGGCATTGATGTGGTGGGCTACCAACATATCATTGGAACGTTGCGTCAAAGTTGCATCCAAATAAATATCTCCCTCTACACGCCGCACATCAAACATAGTCTGAAATGCACAGGGCAAGAGACCTTCTGTTTCCTCAAAAGCCTCATAATCCCACAGGGAGATAACATTCCGGCGATTCCATGGATTTGCTTCTAATTGCTTAAGAATTTTATTCATAATGTCATGCTTTTTGACAATTGCGCCGTAGCGTTGACCAATCGTTCCTGTATCTCCTACTTCCCAATCATTCCAGTATTTCACACCATATTTATCATTTAAGATGGACAGGTCATTTGTCTGGTCTTGGTAAATCCAAAAAATCTCCTTAATAGCAGATTTAATAGGAATTGGACGCAGGGTCGTGATTGGAAATTCACCTTTTGACAAGTCGTACTCTGCAAAAGAGCCGGTTACATATTTGGAATTAGCTACTTGACCATTTTTATAAACAGGACGAGCATTTTCCGAAAAAACACCTTCTGCCATAATACGCTCAATATTGGATTTGAAAATTTTATCTGCTTTAGTCATGGAATTATTATATCATGGTCCCCCATATTTTGTCCTAGAAAAACCTCCCTAGCAACTAGGGAGGGGTGGATTATTTCAACACGAGTGAGGCTGCACCGATGACACCTGCATCATTGCCAAGATTAGCCAATGATAACTTGGTAGATGTGCGGATTTGTGGGAAGGTATTTGTATCATAGACTTCTTGCAAGCCTTTGAGCAAAAATTCTCCTGCTGCAGACACGCCACCACCGATAACGATGTACGCAGGATTGAGGACGCTAGCGATGTTCGCGCAAGCAATTCCTAAATAACGTGAGAAGTTTTTGTAGACAATAAGAGCTAAATCATCGCCTTCTTTCGCCAAATCAAAGACATCTTTGGCAGTCACTTCTTGGCCGTCATCAATCATTTTCTTGAGTTGCGCATCACCTGCATACTCTTCCGCATAGCGGCGAGTCAAGTTAACGATACCTGTTGCAGAAGCTACGGTTTCCAAGCAACCTTTTTTACCACAAGTACATGCGATTGGAGCGTCAAAATCAACTGTGATGTGACCGAGTTCTCCTGCCGCACCTGCTACACCGTGTAAAAGACGACCGTCAGCAACGACACCGCCACCAACACCTGTTCCAAGGGTCATAAAGACAACGTTTGGATTGTTTTCACCTGCACCGACCCATTGCTCACCTAGTGCAGCAACGTTAGCGTCATTATCAATAAAGAAAGGAATTTCAAGTGCAGATTCGATTTGCTCTTTTACTGGTTGTAGTGTTTTCCAGTCCAAATTATAGGCACCAATAACTGTACCTGCTTGACTATCTACAACACCTGGTGAACCCATACCAATTCCTAAGAAATCTTCCTTGGTCAAACCATGCGTACACAATTTATGCTGGATACTTTCAATAATGTCTGGAACAATATGGCTACCTTCATCCAAAATATTTGTCTTGATAGACCATTTTTCTTGGATTTCACCTTCTTGCGTCAAAATCGCAAACTTGATAGATGTACCGCCCAAGTCGATACCAATAATTTTTTTAGACATAATCATCTCCTACTTTCATGATTAATTCTATTATATCACAATGAAAAGGTTTGCAAAGCCTTTTTCATAATTTGTAAAGATTTAGCTTTAATTTATTTAACGAAAAATATAAAGGCTAACAAGTAGTTGCAAATGAATCACCAGTCGTAACAAACTGAGACCAAACATGACCGTGAATTTATTGCCCTCACCAACCAGACTATTGTAGAGAAAGAGGCTGGAAATACTTGTAAAGCCCAGCGCAAAACCAAGCATTTGCAGCGGTTGATAAGCTTGAATATAAGATAAGAGGCTCACTGTCACCACAAGAAGCGCCAAGACAGTCATTCCCAGTCGTAAAGCATTCATTTTCTTGCTTTTGAAAAAACTATAAAGAGCTGCCCCAAACACCACTGCTATATAGAGGAACATATAAACAATCATCAGCGTATGCATAATGAATTAGCCCTCCAACTCGCTCAAATACTCATAACGTTCATATTTTTCTAGCAAGAGATCATTCTTTTCATCCAGCTCTTTTTGCAAGTCAGATAGCTTGGTAAAGTCACTGCTGCAGGTTAACATTTCTTCTTCAATAGCTGCAATTCGCTCTTCCAAACCTGCAATATCATCCTCAATGGTCGCCCACTCTTGCTTTTCAAAATAGGACATGCGCTTCTTCTCTTCGCGTACACGCTCTGTTTTTTCTTTTTTCTTTTCTTGGGAAATGGCTGCGCTAGAAGCCAAAAAGGCTTTTTCATCCAGGTAGTCTGTATAATTTCCAAAGAATTCTCTAACTTGACCCTCTTCAAAGGCAAGGATTTTATTAGCAACCTTGTCCAAGAAATAGCGGTCATGGCTAACGGTGATAACAGGCCCCGCAAATCCTTGAAGGAAATTTTCTAGTACCGTCAAGGTCGCAATGTCCAAATCATTTGTCGGCTCATCTAGGAGTAAGACGTTGGGTCTTTCCAATAAGATTTTTAGTAGATAGAGACGTTTTTTCTCACCGCCAGATAGTTTTTCTATCAAGGTACCATGAGTGTTGCGCGGGAAAAGAAATTGCTCCAGAAGTTCTGCAATAGAAACCATACCCGATGTAGTATGAGCTTCTTCTGCCACTTCCTGCAGATAATTGATGACGCGCTTGCTTTCATCCAATCCCTTGATTTGCTGTGAGAAATAGCCAAGGCGGATGGTTTCACCAATAGCCAGCTTACCAGCACTTGGTTGTAACTCTCCTGCAATCAGATTGAGCAAGGTCGATTTTCCCATACCATTATCACCCACAATCCCAATCCGGTCCTTGTTTTGCACCAAAAGGCTAAAATTTTGCAAAATAGGTTTGTTAGGGAAAGAGAAATCAACTTTTTCAAACTCGATGACTTTTTTCCCGATACGACTGGTCTCAAAATTAATTTCCAAATCACTATCGTCCACCTTATTAGCCAAGTCCCCCTTCAAATCGTGGAAACGATTGATCCGAGCTTGCTGCTTAGTGGCGCGAGCTTGAGGTTGACGGCGCATCCAAGTCAATTCTTGTTTGTATAATTGTTCTTTTTTATGGCGAAGAGCCGCGTCTCGCTCATCTTGCTCTGCTTTTAGACGAACATAGTCCTGATAATTTCCTTGGTATTCCACCAAACCTGCTCGGTCCAGTTCAAAAATTCTTGTCGCCACATTGTCCAAAAAATAACGATCGTGAGTAATAAAAAGAACTGTTTTTTTAGAAGATTTTAGATAGGTTTGCAACCACTCAATAGTATCAATATCTAGGTGGTTGGTCGGCTCATCTAAAAGCAATAAATCATCATTTCCAAGCAAGGTCTGCGCTAATTGAACGCGACGACGAAGACCACCAGATAGATCCGCGACTTTTTGAGTCACATCGTTAAGACCTAGTTTAGATAAAACAGTCTTGACTTGACTTTCCACTTCCCAAGCATTGAGAGCATCCATTTCAGCCATGACTTTTTCCAACTTAACTTGATTGTCCTCGCTATAATTGGCTAACAGACTCTCGTATTCACGAATAACTTGAATTTCCCTTAAGTCGGAAGATAAAACAGTATCCAAAACTGTCTTGGAATCATCAAAGTCAGGTTCTTGTGTTAGATAAGCAATCTTATAATCATTTTTGGTCTTGAAAGGCGAGGTGTCACCGTCAAATCCTAACTTCCCGGAAATCACATCCAGCAGTGTTGTTTTTCCCGTCCCATTGACACCAATAATCCCGATGCGATCCAAGTCGTGAATAATAAATGAAATATCTGAAAAAACGGTCTTATCGCCAACTGACTTGCTCAATTTCTCAACAATAAAATCGCTCATAGGTGTCCTTTCTCTTTTACAAAATCCAAAATAGCTTCTTGCTCATTTTCCAAATGACCATCAACAATGGCAAACTCGATCGCATTCAATATGCGTCCTAAATCCGGACCAGGCTTCATACCAAATTCCTTGATAAGATGACCTCCGTTTACCACAATTTCATGCTTATCATGAATGGTCAAGTGAGCATCCAAGTCTAAAATTCTTTCAAAATCAACTACCAAGTCCTGCGACTGACGTAATTCTTCTACCAAAATCAATTTGTCTTTTCCATACTTGTAACAAGTCTGCTTGTCGTACTCTTTCTCCAAGCGGAAATTCCAAACCTCTACCAGCTGATGAACAGACTTCATAAAGTCGTTTGATGTTTTCCACTTACGGCAAAAATCTTTCACATCCTTAACCTCTAGAGCAATTAATAAGAATGCCCAAGCCTGCTCTGATGAAGAAAATTGGAAATCATCTGATAAATGACTGGTCAATTTTTGTAGATTTTCAGCTTGATTTGTTAAACATGGCAAATATTGATAGGCCTGCGAATCAATCAAAAATTGCAAACCTTTCCGCCAAAAACATGCCATGAGGAGCTTATCAAACTCGATAAAAATTCGTTCAATAGAGATTTTCTCTAAGAGAGGTGCTGTTTCTTTCATAGCCGCAAACGTGACAGGCTCAATTTCAAAATCAAGCACCGCTGCGAAGCGAAATCCCCGCATAATGCGAAGAGCATCTTCTCCAAATCGCTCACTTGGCACTCCTACAGCCCGCAGGATTTTCCCAGACAAATCCGTCAAACCGTCAAAAAGGTCAATCACTTGCGCTTTTTCGTCCAAAGCGAAGGCGTTAACGGTAAAATCACGGCGCTTTAAATCCTCTTCGAGAGAGCGCACAAAAGAAACCTGACTAGGACGGCGGAAATCCACATAAACATCCTCAGTCCGAAAAGTCGTCACTTCATACTCATGTGCCCCCTCCAAAACCAAAACTGTCCCGTGCTCAATCCCCACATCCACTGTTCGGCGAAAAATCTGCTTGGTCTCCTGCGGATAGGAACTGGTGGCAATGTCCACATCGTGAATAGGGCGTCCCAAAATAGCATCTCGCACTGAGCCACCAACAAAATAGGCATCAAAACCAGCAGACTTAATTTTCTCTAAAATCGGCAAAGCCTCCTGAAACTCAGAAGGCAAATTGTTTAATTTCATAATAAATGTTCCAAACCATACACGAGTTGCTCGCGTTTTACTACTTCTTTAATAGCAAGATTAACACCGCTCATAAATGAGACACGATCATAGGAATCATGACGAATGGTCAAACCCTCACCTTGTGCTCCAAAGATGACTTCTTGATGAGCAACCAGACCTGGCAAACGGACAGAGTGAATTCGAAAACCGTCAAATTCTGCACCGCGAGCTCCAGCCAATAATTCCTCTTCGTCTGCTGCACCTTGTGTTTGCGCAGCACGAACCTTAGAAATCAATTCAGCAGTCTTAATCGCTGTTCCACTCGGTGCATCTTTTTTCTTATCATGGTGCAGTTCAATAATCTCCAAATTTGGGAAATACCTGGCTGCCTGTGCTGCAAATTGCATGAGCAAGATAGCGCCAATAGCAAAGTTTGGTGCAATCAAGCCACCCAATTTTTTCTGAATTGACAAGTCAATCAATTCATCAATTTCTTCAGGGGTGAAGCCGGTTGTTCCCACTACTGGCGCCCAGCCATTTTCCAAGGCAAAGCGTGTATTTTCATAAACAAACTGAGGAGTCGTAAAATCCACCCAAACATCTGCATCCAATCCTGCCAAGTCTTCTTTAACTGTAAAGACAGGCACACCGTCCACTACTTTTTCTTGGGCGAAAGGATCTACAAGAGCTGCCAAGGTCAAATCTGCATCATTTTTGACCATATCCATGGCTGTAGAACCCATTTTCCCCTTAAATCCTGCAATAATGACCTTAATCATGTCTCTTTCCTCTATTTCTGCACTTCAAGTAAATTCTTGTCTAAGGAATAATTGGTGTGAAGCCAAAGGCTATAGCACCTTCACCCAAATGCGTTCCAATAACAGAACCAAAGCTAGCGATTGGTAAGTTACTGAGACCAGCCTCTTCCAACATGTCCTTAAATTCCTCAGCTTTCGCTTCAGCATTTGCATGAATAATGTAAATCTGATAGTCTCCCTGAGCAGTTTTTTCCTGCAAAATTTCTAGCAAGCGTTTCACTGCTTTTTTCTCAGTCCGTACCTTTTCGTAAACTTCAATCTTACCTTCGTCAGTAAAGTAAAGAATCGGCTTAATACTGAGCAAATTTCCCAAGAGAGCCGCGCCATTTGACAGACGACCGCCTTTTACCAAGTGATTTAAGTCGTCTACCATAATAAAAGCTGAAGTTCCTTGGATTTGTTGGTTTAACTTTTCGAGAATTTCTTCAAAGCTTGCTCCCGAATCAACCCACTTTTGAACGTTTTCAGCCATGGCACCTTGCGGTACAGAAGTGATTTTCGTATCTGGAAAAGCAATGGTCAAGCCTTCAAATTCATCTTTCAGAAATTGAATATTTTGGTAAAACCCAGAAATACCTGCTGCCAAGAAAAGCCCGATGACATGCGTGTAGCCATCTTTTTGCAAATGGCCAAGCATTTCCTCTAGCACTGCCAAGCTGGGTTGACTCGTTTTAGGAAGCTCATCTGTCGCTGCCATTTTTTCATAGAATTCTTGGGCAGTTAAATTTTTTCCTTCCACATAGCTTTCTCCAGCAATGGTTACTGGAATATCAAGGACAAAAACATTTTCTCTTTCTGCAAATCCTGAACTCAAAACAGCTGACGAATCCGTAATAATTGCAATCTTCATCTTAAAACTCCAAATTGATCCCTGGTTGGTCCAAGGCAATTTCTGTCACTTCGTACGTCATACGCTTCAAGATATCCAATAACGGCAATGCAAGGTTACGACGCTCTTCTTCTGAAAACTCACTTGGTTCATTGACAATACGATTCAAGATAGTAACGCCTTGCGTCATAGTACCTGAAATAACAAAGTCTTCCAAGACAATCATGAACTGTAAAATAGTAATGATGCGTGTTGTATTTTCTTCAGTATCTTTTTCAATCAGTTGAAAATCAACCTTCAACTGGGTTTTAGGTTCACCATTTTCTGCTTCCCAAGCTGGATTACGCAGATCGAAATGGTATTGATTCACTAATGGTTTTTGACGTGTAACTTCCACAAGATTTCTCCTTCAAAACAATATTACCTAATTATAACATAAAATAATCCAAAAACCTCGCTATTTGCAAGGTTTTTCAATAGATACGTCACTTTCTTAGAAAAATTTCTACGTCAGATAAACCAATAGCTGCTCCAGATAGGCTGTCTGTCAGTTTTCTCTCCTGAAAAGAGCCTAAAAACACTGCTGATTTTATCTTGTATTTCTTAGCAAATTTCTTATAAGTTACCCTATCAATCCCTTAGTAGACAAGTGATAGAACGTTTTTCCTTGCATAGAGTATTCCTCCTCCAATTGCTCTAAAAATACTTGAAAATCATGGTTATCATTTCGACCAACCAGTAAATAGAACTGTTCTTTCTGCTTTATTTTTGCAGTTACCTGCTCCAATGTGACTGGCTCTATTTTCTGTAAGCCCCGTTCCGCGGCTGAAACCCGATTTCCCATGCCACTGGCTATCTTTTTTGGGCTAACACGCGCTTGGGGCTACGAGATCAATGCAGCTATTTTCTAAAGAGTGAACCAACTCATTGTCCACTGATTGGTAACTAGCAATGTATTGATTAATGGTTAATGGTGCTAATTTTTTCACGAATTGGACCCGCAACATCTTCGAAGGCATTTAATATGCGACTGCACATCATTTACCAGTGCTTGTTTTTGGTCAATAAAATAAGTCGCTGCACGGTAGCTTTCTTCACTGGTATAGGTATAATATCCTACTTCTGAAGCAGTATCATCCGCCTTTGCCTGTACTGCTGCTAGTAATGACAGCAAAACTGTACTAAATTAGCAAACTTTTTAAAATATTCTTTTTCTTCATATGTTCCTCCATTTTATAACAGCATACGAGTTTAAATTTCCATATTGCCATTTAAATCATAAACACCACTTCCTGTATAAATATGTGAATACACATTATAAATAATGATTTGAAATTATTATACTGAGGTGATGGAAAAGAGCAAGTATACAAATTATAGATTATTATAAATTCTTCAGGACATCAAATTAGATAGAATACATAAAAAACCAAGGCCAGACTACCTTGGTTCATGAGTTATTTAGCTTTACGAAGGGCTCCGTAGAGAACACCTGAAACAAGTGCTCCAATAAGAACAAATACCAAGTAAAGGATTGGGTTGCTTGTAAGGGCGATAACGAAGATACCTCCGTGTGGCGCCATGAGTTTGATACCAGCAAGACCAACAAGGGCACCTGCAAGTGCAGAACCCGCAACGAAGCTTGGGATAGCACGCGCTGGGTCAGCCGCTGCGAATGGGATAGCTCCTTCAGTGATGAATGAAAGACCCATAACGATGTTTGTCAAACCTGAATCACGTTCTTCTTGAGAAAATTTGTTTTTGTAAAGAAGAGTTGCAATGAAGACTGCGAGTGGTGGAACCATACCACCAGCCATAACTGCCGCCATAACGACTGAACCACCGTTAGCAACTGATGCTGCCAAAGTACCTGTACCGAATACGTAAGCCGCTTTGTTAACTGGGCCACCCATATCGATAGCCATCATACCACCAACAAGGAGACCAAGAAGGACAGCTGAGCTACCTGACAAACCAGTCAAGAAATCATTAAGAGCTGTATTGATAGCTGCCATTGGAATGTTAACCGCAAACATCAAGAAGCCTGTAACGATTACACCAAGAAGTGGCAAGATAAGGATGGATTTGGCACCTTCAAGAGAACGAGGCACCTTCACGTATTTCTTAATAGCAAGAACCACGTAACCAGCAAGGAAACCACCAACAAGGGCACCAAGGAAACCTGATGAAACGCCTGCAAGACCAAGAGTTTTGTCACCACCAGCAGCGTAAGCAATTTTACCATAAGCAAGACCATTTGACGCAATAGCACCTGCTACGAAACCTGATACCAATCCTGGTTTTTCAGCGATTGAGTAAGCCACGTAACCAGCAAAGACTGGAAGCATAAAGCCAAAAGCTGCTTGACCAATCTTCATGAACATTGAAGCCAATTCATGGTAAGAACCAAGATTTCCAAGTGCATTTTGAGGCACACCCATGGCGTTATCAATCAAGAAGGCAAGGGCAATGGCGATACCGCCACCAATAACGAATGGCAACATTTGAGAAACACCTGACATCAAGTGTTTGTAGAAGGCTTGACCTGCCGTTATTTTTTCTTCTGATGCTGAAACTTGTGCACCTTCTTTAGCCACGTAAGTGTCTGCTTGGTCATTCAAGATAATGTTAATCAATTCTTCTGTTTTCTTGATGCCGTCAGCAACTGGGCGGTTAACCAATGGTTTGCCGTTGAAACGAGGCATATCAACAGCTTTATCGGCTGCGATGATAACACCTTTTGCTTTGGCGATGTCCTCAGCAGTCAATTTATTACCAACACCTGAAGCACCGTTGGTTTCAACCTTGATGCCAACACCCATTTCAGCAGCTGTTTTCTTCAAGGCTTCTTCAGCCATGTAAGTGTGGGCGATACCTGTTGTACATGCTGTTACAGCAACGATGAAGTCTTGACCAGCAACTGGTGCAGCAACAACTTCTTCTTTCTTCTCTGCTTCCGCATCAAAGACTGCAATCACTTCTTCTGGAGAGTTAACACCACGCAATTTGGCAGCGAAGCCATCTTTCAACAAGTATTGTGACAATTCAGCAAGTGCAGCCAAGTGAGTGTCGTTCGCGCCGTCTGGCGCAGCAATCATAAAGAAGAGGTCTGTTGGTTGACCATCAAGTGACTCATAGTCAACACCAGCACCTGATTTAGCAAACAAGACTGTTGCTTCTTTAACCGCAGCATTTTTGCTGTGTGGCATAGCGATACCATCACCAAGACCAGTTGTCATTTGTGCTTCACGATTCATGATACCAGTTTTGAAAGCCTCAAAATCAGTCACCACACCGTTGTTAGCAAGGCTAGTAATCATTTCATCGATAGCCGCTTCTTTTGAAGTTGCTTTCAAATCCAACATCATGACTTTTTTGTTAAGCAAGTCTTGAATTTTCATAGTTTTTCTACCTCTACTTTATTGTAAGTTTCTTTTATAAAATCGGCTGTCGCCAAGTCATCAGAGAAAGTTGTAGCTGTGCCACATGCCACACCCCATTTGAGGGCTTCTACTGGGTCACCAGATTTAACAAATTCACCTGTGAATCCAGCTACCATTGAGTCACCTGCGCCAACAGAATTTTTAACGGTCCCTTTAATAGGTTTAGCAAAGTAAGCAGCTTCTGGTGTTACCAAGAGGGCACCGTCACCAGCCATTGAGATGATAACGTTTTGAGCACCTTTTGCCAAAATTTCACGCGCGTATTTTTCAATATCAGCAAGACCATTCAATTCAACACCGAAAATATCTGCCAACTCGTGATTATTTGGTTTGACCAAGAGTGGTTCGTAAGCCAGGCTATCTAAAAGGGTTTGTCCCTCGAAGTCGCAAACTACTTGCGCGCCAGCTTTTTTAGCCAAAGGAATCAAAGTATTATAAACTTGATTACCGAGGTTAGCTGGGGCTGAACCTGCAAAAACGACCGTATCATCTGCTGACAAGCCTGAAAGAATAGCTTCCAATTCTGCCAACTGTTCTGGTATGATTGTCGGACCTGCACCATTGATTTCAGTTTCTTCACCAGCTTTGATTTTAACGTTGATACGGGTATCTTCCGTTACTGCTACAAAGTTAGTTGAGATACCTTCTTCAACAAGCCCTTCTTCAACAAAACGTCCTGTAAAACCACCAATAAAACCAGTAGCTGTGTTGCCAATGTCCAAACGTTTTAAGACACGACTGACGTTAATCCCCTTACCACCAGCGTACTTATCATCAGAATCCATGCGGTTGACACTACCCAGTGCCAAACTGTCTAGACGGACGATAAAGTCGATTGATGGGTTAAGAGTTACCGTGTAAATCATACTTCAATCACCTTCGTTTTCTTCTTTATTTTTTGTAACAATTGACTATCCGTAGCATTTGTAATCAAGCTAGCCTGATGAACAGGAGCTACTTTTACAAAGGACTTCTGACCAATTTTTGAAGCATCCAGTAGAATGTAGGGAGTCTTAGAATTTTCTAAAACCGTTCGCTTGATAATGGCTTCTTCCATATCCGGCGTCGTATAGTCACATTCATCAACTGCATTCATTCCTAAAAATGCTTTATCAAAATTCAATCTCCGAATTTGTTCTACAGCGACAGCCCCAATTGAAGCATCTGTAGATGCTTTTACCATTCCGCCGACAATCATGGTCGGAATTTGACTTTCTACTAACTTGGCTGCATGATGAATCGAATTGGTCACCACTGTGATGTCCTTATCTACCAAAAAAGGAATCAGCAGCTCAGTCGTGGTCCCCGCATCAAGGAAAATCACATCCGAATCTTCTATCAAATCTTTGGCAAAGATAGAGAGAGCTTCTTTTGATTGAACGTTTTTGATAGATTTTTGCTGAATAGACTCTTCCATACGAAGACCTGCCAAACTCTCGGCACCACCATGGACACGTCGTAATTTGCCAGCCAACTCTAGTTCATCCAAATCACGTCTGATTGTTGATTCAGACGAATCTAACAAAACTGTCAATTCCTCTAGACGGACAAATTTTTCTTGATGAACTTTTTCAAGAATGACTTGCTTTCGTTCTGACTTTAGAATAAGCCCACCCCCTTGCAATCGTTTACAGATTCCATTATACTTATTTTTTAATCAATGTCAATCATTTTCTTCCAAAAACCACCATTTTCATTCACTTTCAATCATTTACAATTTTTTTCAAATAAAAAAGGCTAAAAAGCCTTTACTGTTCATCTGCACTAACCATTTCAATTATCTTTTTCATCTTACCCATAATCGCTGGCGCATCCATGCTCATACGGATATAATTTGCTAAACTTCCTTGAGGGTAATATTTGAAGTTGAAATCATTGGCAAGACCTGCTTGGTAAATCTTCTCTGCATAGGGTGCTGTGAAGGTGACAAAGTTAGTCTGACTAGGAAGAACTTTCATTGCTGGTTGTTGCAGAAGAAAAGCTATAAAATCATCACGGATTTCCTTATTCAGCTCAACACTTTCAGCAACATTTTGACCATAAGATAGAGCAAGTTCACCTGTTCTTGCAACAATATTGGGCATGCTGTAAGGCGGTAAAACCTTGTCCAACTCTTTAGCCAAGATTGGGTTAGTAATGGCAAATCCCAGACGCAAACCAGCTAAACCAAAAGCCTTAGACATGGTTCGCAACACAATCAAATTGTTATAGTCAGTTACCTTATTTACCAATGATGGCTGATCTGCAAAGTCTATATAGGCTTCATCAATGACCACCAAACCATCAAATCCTGCAATAACCTGCTCCAACTGTCCATTTTCAAAGGCAACAGAGGTAGGATTGTTAGGATTAGACAAGATTAAAACTTTTGCTTCTACTCCCTTGGCATAGTCCAACAAGGCTAGCGCTTCTAAAGTTGGATAACCCTGGGTCCAATCCAAAGGGAAGGTCGCAATCTGGGCACCGTGCAATTCATTGAAAACCTGATACATGAAAAAATCCGGTCCGACTGTCAGAAGGGTGTCTTCCTTATTTAAAAAAGTCGTGACAATCATGTGAATGAGCTGGTCAGACCCTACCCCCTGAACCAATTGATTGGTTTCAACCCCCAGATTTTTTGCATATTTTTTCAACAAAGGAGCATACTGATTGTCCCCATAACACATGATGTCTGTCAGGTCTAATTCTTTTCCTAGTTTTTCGGGTAAAAAAGACCAGTCAATCAGGTGATTTTCGTTGTCTCCGAGGTTGTATTTTGCCATTTTTTCGATCTTATAATTCTCTAAATGCGCTAAATCTTTTCTAAACTGAACCATAGCCTTCTCCTTATTTTTGTATTATTATACAGGTATTTTCCTAAAATAACAAGAAAAACACAGCCTTATGACTGTGCCTCATCTTGTATTTTCTTGAAAATTTTCAGTTCTTCTTCGGAAAAATCGTAGGATTCCAACAAATCTGGACGACGTTCCAAAGTTTTGCGCAAGCTTTGCTCCAAACGCCACAAACGAATATTTTCATGGTGCCCACTCATCAGAACATCTGGAACTGTCATACCACGGTATTCATAAGGCCGAGTATACTGCGGATACTCCAGCAAACCAGACGAAAAAGAATCATCCTGATGACTAGCTTCTTTACCAATAACCTCTGGAATCAAGCGAACTGTCGCATCTACCATGGTCATGGCTGCCAACTCACCACCTGTCAAGACAAAGTCTCCAAGTGAAATCTCATCCGTCACCAAGGTCTTAATCCGCTCATCGTAGCCTTCATAATGACCACAGATGAAAATCAGCTCTTCTTCCTCCGCCAACTCTTCCGCATAGGCTTGGTCAAAGGTTCGACCTGCTGGATCTAGTAGGATAACTCGAGGATTTTTAGCTTGAATCTTTTCAATCGTGTCAAAAATAGGCTGAGCACGCAAGAGCATGCCCTGTCCACCACCGTAAGGTTCGTCGTCTACATGTCGAGCTTTCTCCGCGTTCTCTCGGAAATTATGGTAGTTGATGTCCAACAAGCCTTTCTCCTTAGCCTTGCCGACAATGGAATGCTCAAGCGGGGCAAACATTTCTGGAAAGAGGGTTAGAATATCAATCTTCATCGTCTAAGCCTTCCAGAATTTCTACATCTACGCGGTTCCCATCGATATCTACATTCAAAATAACTGGTGGAATATAAGGCAAGAGAAGATCCCGTTTTCCTTTACGTTTAACCACCCAAACATCGTTGGCACCTGGTTGTAGGATTTCCTTGATTTGCCCAATCAAAACATCATTTTCATAAACATCCAGACCGATGATTTCGTGGTAGTAGAATTCATCATCATCCAAATCAGATAAGTCCTCTTCAGCAACTTTGAGCGAGCACCCCTTGTATTTTTCCACATCGTTAATATGGTAAAGGCCTTTGAACTTGACGATATCAAAATTCTTTTGTTTGCGGTGACTAGCTACTTCTACTTCCAAAACAAATTGATCCTTGTCATTGAAAATAGACAGCTTGCTCCCCTTTTTAAAGCGTTCTTCTGTAAAATCCGTCACAGACATGACTCGTAATTCACCTTGCAGACCTTGCGTATTGACGATTTTTCCAACATTAAAGTAATTCATAGTTTCTCCAATTTCAAAACATTACTTTTATTCTATCACGATAAGAGAGATTTCACAAGCAAGAAAAAAGGCGCCCGAAGGCAACCTTTTAGTCTTTTTCGTCAATCACAAGACGGACTTTTTTATCACTTGTAGGGACAGAATAAACGATCGTTCTAATTGCAGAAATTGTGCGACCTTTCCGACCAATCACACGACCGATATCAGACTTGTCCAAGTCCAAATGATATTCCAAAAATTCTGGAGTGTCTTCGATCTTAATCGTAAGACTGTCAGGTTGTGAAATCAAGGGTTTCACAATTGCAATAATAAGATTTTCAATCATGTCCATAAGTGTACTCGATTCGTCTATTGATTATTTTGAAAATTTAGCTTCGTGGAATTTCTTCAACACACCTTCGTTTGAAAGGATGCTACGAACTGTATCTGAAGGTTGTGCACCTTTAGCCAACCATTCAAGAACGCGTTCTTCTTTCAAAGTCACTTTGTTTTCAGCCAAAAGTGGATTGTAAGTACCAACTGTTTCGATGAAACGCCCATCACGTGGAGCACGTGAATCTGCTACGTTAATACGGTAGAAAGGTTTTTTCTTAGAACCCATACGAGTCAAACGGATTTTTACTGCCATTTTTAAAATCTCTTTTCTGTTTTATATATTTTCTGGTAATAGCAGAGCTATTTATACTCAATGAAAATTAAAATTTGCCAAGGCAACGAACTGCAGACAGTACTATAGTACGGCAAAGTGAGTTAACGATGGAAAATTTTAATTTTGGAAGAGTACTACCCTAATTATTATAACATAAAGTTTCATGCTGTCAAGAAAAAAACTTGACAGATCATAAAATTATTTGCCCATAGTGAAATTTCTGATTTGGTCTTACCAGTCTTTCAAAGCCCAATTCCTCAAAAACAGAATCTCTAAAATGAGCTTTCAGGATGATTTTCTCACGTGCCACCCGCTTGGCTTCTTCTACTATTTCAGTTGTCAATCTTGCTGGATTGGCCAGCTGTTCCAGACCAGCTAGATTTTCTGATTCTTGGATATTTTCTGAGAACATGGGATCAAAATAGATAACATCAAAAGAATTTTCTGGCTGACTCTTGAGGAAATCAACATAATCCACATGAATAGGCTGAACAGACCGCATGGCCTTGTCAAGCTTCTCTTTTCCACTACAATAAGTCACTAGACCACGAGAAACCACTAAATAGGGAATAAGTTGGGACTCAAGGGCTGTCACACGGTGACCTGCACTAGCCATCACCAAACTATCTGAAGCCAAACCCATGGTGCAATCCAAAACTATCTTCGGAGCATTTCCTAACAAATCCAGAAAAGGATCGTGCGGAGCCTTTATCCGAAGCGTGGCTGTATCAGGATGAAAGATTAACTCTCGGCCATTGTGAGCTACAAAAATCAGCTTTTCCCTATAAACGACAAGTGCTCCCTCTCCATCTGCTATCAGTTTTTTGACTGAGTCTTTGCGCCGTTCTCTATATGTAAAGCCATACTGGTCGGCTAAATGCTGCGCAAATGTGACCTGCTTTTTGTCAGGATTGAAGGAAGTGGTTATAATGTATGCTTTCATGTCTATATTATAACATAGGAAAAACAGACACTAGAAACCCAGTGTCTGTTTGTTATATCGAGAAAGAATAAATCTAATTATTTTTCTTCTTTACGACGGCTTACAGCAAGTCCAAACATCGAAAGAATCGCTAGAATCACGCCATAAACTGTTGACATTGAAGAGTTCTCACCAGTCTTAGGCAATACTTTCTTATCAGCTGTTTTTGGAGTCTTCGTTCCTGCATCTGGAGTTACTTTGTCAGTATTGGATTTCATTGGT
>NZ_JBINIY010000002.1:0-286061 GCF_043656315.1 Streptococcus hepaticus | reverse complement strand
AAAAACACGACCGAAGTCGTGTTTCTCAACATTATCCGAGGTATTCTTTTTGAAGCTCAAGAACTTCTTCTGCTGTCGAACATTCAGTCAATGCACGGTTAGCATATTCTTCCATCTTAGCAGTATCAAGAGTCTTCATCAAGCTACGTGTACGTAGTACAGATGTTGCTGACATAGAGAATTCATCAAGACCCATTCCGACAAGAAGTGGAACAGCTTGTTGATCACCAGCCATCTCACCACACATACCAGCCCATTTACCTTCAGCGTGAGCTGCTTTGATAACGTTGTTAATCAAACGAAGGATTGATGGGTTATATGGTTGGTAAAGGTATGAAACTTGTTCGTTCATACGGTCAGCAGCCATTGTGTATTGGATCAAATCGTTTGTACCAATTGAGAAGAAGTCAACTTCTTTTGCGAATTGGTCAGCAAGCATAGCTGCTGCTGGGATTTCGATCATGATACCAACTTGGATATCGTCTGCAACGGCAACACCTTCTGCAACCAATTTAGCTTTTTCTTCATCGAATACGGCTTTAGCAGCACGGAATTCTTTCAAAAGAGCAACCATTGGGAACATGATACGGAGTTGACCGTGAACAGATGCACGAAGAAGGGCACGGATTTGCGTACGGAACATAGCATCTCCAGTTTCAGAGATAGAGATACGCAAAGCGCGGAATCCAAGGAATGGGTTCATTTCGTGTGGAAGATCGAAGTATGGTAACTCTTTGTCACCACCGATATCCATCGTACGAACCACAACTGGTTTGCCGTTCATGCCTTCAAGTACAGCTTTGTAAGCTTCGTATTGTTCATCTTCAGTTGGGAAGTCTTGTGAGTCCATGTACAAAAATTCTGTACGGTAAAGACCAACAGCTTCAGCACCATTATCGTTAACACCTTCAACGTCTTTAGGTGTACCGATATTAGCAGCCAACTCAAAATGTTTGCCATCAGCAGTCACTGTTTGAGCGTCTTTAAGAAGTGCCCATTCAGCTTTTTGTTTAGCGTAAGCTTCACCAGCTGCTTTGAACGCTGCGATTTGTTCCTCAGTTGGGTTGATAATCACTTCACCTGTGATACCGTTAACCGCAAGCAAATCACCATCTTTTACAATTTCAGTGATGTTGTTTGTACCAAGAACGGCAGCAATTTCAAGTGTACGAGCCATGATAGCTGAGTGACTTGTACGTCCACCGATGTTGGTTACAAAGGCTTTTACAAATTGTTTGTTCAATTGAGCAGTATCTGAAGGTGTCAAGTCATGCGCGATAACGATTGACTCTTCATCGATAGTTGCTGGATTTGGCAATTTTGCACCAAGAAGGTGAGCCAATACACGTTTGGCAACGTCGCGGATATCCGCAGCACGTTCTTGCATGTATGGGTTGTCTTCCATGCCTTCAAAGATAGCGATGAACATGTCAGTCACTTCTTTAAGACCAGTTTCAGCATTTGTTTTCTTAGCACGGATTGTTTCTTTGATTTGACCAATCATTTCTGGGTCAGCAAGAACCATCAAGTGGGCATCAAAAACGGCTGCCGCTTCTTCACCGAGGCTATCTACTGCGTTCGCACGAATAAGAGAAAGCTCGTCTTGTGATGCTGCCAAAGCAGCATCTAGACGAGCTTCTTCTGCATTTGTATCTTCAACTGAAACAGTTTCAAATGACAAATCCGGCTGAACTAGTAGATATGCCTTAGCAACAGCAACACCATCTGATGCTGCAATTCCTTTAAGCATTTCTGTCATAGTCTTATGCCAATCCTTCTTTGTCCATTGTTTCTGAGATAGCTGCGATAGCGTCGTCAGCGTCTGCACCTTCAGCAGTGATTGTTACATCAGCACCTTGGCCAACACCAAGTGACATAACACCCATAATAGATTTCAAGTTAACTGATTTTTCTTTGTAGTTCAAAGTAATATCTGAAGCGAATTTGCTAGCAGTTTGAACGAGCAAAGTTGCTGGACGTGCGTGAATACCTGTTTCTGCCACAATGTGGAAGTCTTTTGAAGCCATGTTTGGTTTCTCCTTTGTTTTTTCAAAAATTGTAGGTTATCTGTGATAACCCTTACAATTTTGTATTATACCATTTATTGCATTCATTTTCAAGAATTTTTTATTAAGCTTTCAAAAAT
Source organism: Streptococcus hepaticus (assembly GCF_043656315.1). Classification (NCBI taxonomy): domain Bacteria; kingdom Bacillati; phylum Bacillota; class Bacilli; order Lactobacillales; family Streptococcaceae; genus Streptococcus; species Streptococcus hepaticus. The sequence goes on along the minus strand of NZ_JBINIY010000002.1, from coordinate 283,915 downwards.
AAAGGCTTTCATACCAGTGTTTTCCTATATTTTTTCAATAATTCTTTGAGAAAACTCAGACGTCGAAAGCGCTAGCTTTCCAAGCATTTCTGCAAAATCCCCTGTCACTTGACCAGCCAAAATCGTCTCTTCTACCGCCTTGGTAATCAGCTGTCCCGCTTCTTTCCATCCAAGATAGTCTAGCATCATGACCGCCGATAAGAGGAGGGAACATGGGTTTGCCTTGTCTTGACCGGCAATATCTGGAGCCGTACCATGGGTCGCTTCAAAAACGGCATGACCAGTCAAATAATTAATATTCGCACCCGGAGAAATGCCAATCCCTCCAACTTGAGCTGCTACCGCATCACTAGCATAATCTCCATTCAAATTGGTCAGGGCAACTACTTGGAAATGCTGCGGATTAAGTAAAATCTGCTGCAAAAAATTATCTGCGATGACGTCATTGACCACTAAACGACCATCTGCCAATTGGTCTGCAAATTCACGCTCAGCCAGTTCGTAACCCCATTTACGAAATCCACCTTCGGTGAACTTTTGGATATTGCCTTTATGAACTAAGGTAACCTTAGTCAATTTATTTTCTAGGGCATAGACAATGGCCGAGCGAATCAGGCGTTCTGAACCCTCTTGTGAAATCGGTTTAATGCCAATAGCCGATGTCTCTGGGAAACGAATTTTCCTCACACCCATTTGCTGTTGAAGAAAGTCAATGACTTGAGTTACTTCCGCGCTCCCTTTTTCCCATTCAATCCCAGCGTAAATGTCTTCGGTATTTTCACGAAAAATAGTGACATTGGTTTTCTCAGGTTCTTTAAGCGGGCTTGGAACGCCTTCAAAATAGCGAACGGGACGTACACAGGCAAAGAGGTCTAATTCTTGACGGAGAGCTACATTGAGCGAGCGCATTCCTTGGCCAACTGGTGTTCCCAAAGGTCCCTTGATGGCCACCAAATTTTCCTTGATGACTTCAAGCGTTTCATCTGGGAGCGCTTGACCAGTCTCAGCAACCGCCTTGTCTCCCGCTAACACCTCCTGCCAAGCTATCGCTCGTTTACCAGCGTAAGCTTTTTCCACCGCCCTATCAACAATTTTTTGAACATTTTTCCAAATGTCCTGTCCAACTCCATCCCCTTCAATGTAGGAAATGATGGGGTTATTTGGAACCTGCAAGATACCATTCTTCATAAAAATCTTTTCTGCCATACTTACCTCCGATTGATAGGAATATAGACTAGGTCCATTTGACCTGCATAGTGGGAACGCGGGCGAATGAGTTTGTTGTTTTTCTTTTGCTCTTGAACATGGGCAATCCAACCAGCCATCCGACTCATGGCAAAAATCAGCGTAAAAATATCACTATCAATGCCCAACACATGGTAAACTGTCGCCGAGTAGAAATCAACATTGGGAATCAGCCCTTTTTCATGACGGATGAAGTCTTCTACTTCTTGAGATAGATTATAAAACTCTTCGTCATCCGTTCCCTGAGTCAGCGCCAGCGCCATTTCTTTCAAATACTTTTGACGCGGGTCAACCGTCTTATAAACTCGATGACCAAAACCCATAATCTTTTCTTTAGAATCCAACTTCTGACGCAAGTAACTTTCTGTGTCACCAGACTCCCGAATATCCATCAACATGTCAAACACGCGCTCATTGGCACCACCGTGGAGGGAACCTTTGAGGGTCCCAATCGCTGTTGTTACACAAGAATAGATATCCGTCAAGGTTGAAGCAGTCACACGAGCTGCAAAGGTAGAAGCATTTAACTCATGGTCAGCATGGAGAATAAGTGCTTTATTAAATGCACGAACTTCCAATTCAGTTGGTTCTTCTCCTTTTAACATGTAGAGAAAATTCGCCGCAAAGCCCAAATCTTCTCGTGGTGCAATAGGCGTTAACCCCTGACGCAAACGAGCAAAGGTTGCGATAATGGTCGGTACCTTGGCCATAATTTGGATAGACTGGTCATACATAACCTCCAAAGAATTTTCTTCCGCATGGATATTGTAGACTCCCAAAAGCGAAACCGTTGACCGCAAGACACTCATTGGATGCAAATGCTTGCGCGACTGAATCAGAATACATTGTTCAACCGCATCTGAAATAGCATACTCTGCTCGTAATTTTTCTTCAAACTGATTGAGTTCAATCTGTGTTGGCAGGTGTAAATTCCACAAGAGATAAATAACTTCTTCAAAGGAAGCATTGTTGTCCATAAACTCTGAAATATTGTAACCTGCGTAAGACAGCTCATCATTTTCGATGGCACTGATGCGCGTATCACAGGCAATCATATCCTTTAATCCCATACTTGCTGTCATGCCAATTCTCCTAACTTCTTCTTCACCACCATTGGCAAAATACCTCCGTAGCGATAATAACGAATATCTGCATCTGCATCAAAGCGTACTTTAACTTGGAATTCTTTTACTCCATCATTCGAAGTCGCTCGAACCGTCACAACTTGCCCAACTTTGACACTATCATTCACATCAATATCAAATCGTTCAGTCCCTGTCAAACCAAGACTTTCGGCTGTTTGACCTTCTAAAAATTGCAGAGGTAACACACCCATCATGACCAAGTTTGAACGATGAATACGCTCGAATGACTCAGCTAACACCGCCTTGACTCCTAACAAGCTAGAACCTTTGGCAGCCCAGTCACGACTAGACCCCATTCCATAATCCTTACCAGCAATAATCAAGCTACCAAGGCCAGATTCCTTATACTTCATGGCCGCGTCATAAATAGGAAGAATCTCACTATCATACTTGGTCCAACCACCGATTTTTCCATCAGCTAATTCATTTTTAATCCGAATATTGGCAAAAGTCCCCCGCATCATGACCTCATGATTGCCACGGCGACTACCATAGGAATTGAAATCTTGGTAATCCACACCATTTGCAGATAAATAGTTAGCTGCTGGACTAGTACACGCAATATTTCCCGCTGGAGAAATGTGGTCGGTTGTGACCGTATCTCCAAATTTAGCCAATACTGCTAGATTTTTTAGAGGAGAAATGGTCAAATCTTCCCTCAATTCATCAAAATAAGGTGGATTTTGGATGTAGGTAGAAGCCTGGTTCCAAACGTAATTTTTTCCAGTGCTGGTTTCAATTTCGTTCCACCGTTGGCTATCTGTAAAGACCTGCTTGTATTCTTCTTCAAATAAGTCGCGGGTGACATACTTATCCACATAAGCTGTCACTTCTTCCTGACTTGGCATGATGTCATTCAGATAAACAGCTCTGCCATTTCCATCAACACCAAGAGGTTCTGTCATCAAGTCCACATTGGTATTGCCCGCAAGAGCATAAGCCACAACCAGTGGAGGGCTAGCCAAGAAGTTGGCCTTGACCAGAGGATTAATACGTCCCTCAAAGTTGCGGTTACCAGACAGGACACCCGACACCAGCAAATCTTCTGACTGAATCGCTTCCGCCACCTCTGGCAAGAGATCACCTGAATTGCCAATACAGGTTGTACAACCATAGCCAACCAAGTTAAAGCCTAGCTTATCCAGATACGTTTGCAGTCCAGAATTTCGCAGGTAACCTGTTACCACTTTTGAGCCCGGAGCAAGCGAAGTTTTTACAGCTTTTGAAACGGTTAAACCACGTTCCACAGCATTTTTCGCCAAGAGACCCGCCGACATCAGAACATAAGGATTTGAAGTGTTGGTACATGAAGTGATGGCTGCAATAGCAACGTGTCCTGTTGAAATTTCCACATCCTCTTCTGCAAAATGAACAAGAGCTGTCTTCCCAACCTCTTCATCTGTCAAGCCAAATCCACGCACACCCACTTCCCGCACCAAACTAGCTTGAAATTCTTGCTTAGCATCCGTCAAGGCAATCAAATCTTGAGGACGCTTTGGTCCAGAAATTGCTGGAACGATACTGTCCAAATTGATTTCCACTACCTTGGTGTAGGTCGGAACCTTTTCCTCATCGTAAAAAATATGATTGACCTTAGCATAGGTTTCTGTCAGCGCAATATGTTCCTCCGAACGGTTTGTTAAGCGCATATAGTTAAGAGTTTCTTTATCAATCGGGAAATAACCGCAGGTTGCTCCGTATTCAGGCGCCATATTAGAAACTGTCGCACGATCAGCCAGTGATAAACTCGCTAAACCTGGACCGAAAAATTCGACAAATTTACCAACAACATGTTCCTGACGAAGAACTTGTGTCACTTTCAAAGCAAGGTCTGTTGCGGTAGCGATTTTTGGCAAAGAACCTGTCAAACGTACCCCAATCACCTCTGGCACTGGGAAATAAGAAGCTTCTCCTAGCATAGCTGCTTCCGCTTCGATACCACCGACACCCCAACCTAGAACGCCAATCCCGTTAATCATGGTTGTATGACTGTCCGTCCCAAACATAGAGTCTGGGTAAAGGAGACCGTCTTTTTCGATAATCACATCACTTAAAAATTCAATATTAACTTGGTGAATAATCCCCGTTGCAGGTGGTACTGCTCGATAATTATCAAAAGCAGTTTCTGCCCATTTAAGAAATTCGTAGCGCTCATTATTTCGTGTAAATTCCAGTTTCATATTTTCTTCCAGCGCAGTTTCCGTTCCAAAAACATCTACTTGAACACTGTGATCAATGACCAAATCAACTGGAATTTCTGGATTAATCAGATTAGGATTACCACCACGTTTAACCACTGCATCGCGCATAGAAGCCAAATCGACTACCACTGGCACACCAGTAAAATCCTGCAGGATAACACGGCTCGGTTTGAAAGGAACTTCTCCTTGTGGTGCAGTTGCCTGATAATGAACAAGATTCAAAATGTTATCTTTTGTAACATCTACACCATCTTCTTTCCGCAATAAGCTTTCCAAAAGGATTCGTATTGTATAAGGAAGAGATGAAATATTCACATTTTCATTTTGGCATGCTTGTGCAATATCAAAATAGGAAAATGAATGAGAATCACTAGTTACGATTTTTTTTACTTGTTCAACCATATCAGAACCTCTGCTTTCTATTGGGGATATTATACAATATTCCGAAAATTATTTCAATAACATTTTTATATTCATGTAATAAGATATAACATATAATTGTATCGTTGAAAATTCATCCTATTTTCAAAAATAAGATCTATGTCTCCAAAAGCTTGATACCAAGCCTTTTACACCATATATAGTGTTTTATTCGTTTTCACACCCCTATATTTAGTCTATCTATTTGACTTTTCTCCTTTTTCAGTGTATTGTATTCTAAGAAAGAATTATTTTTAAGGAGAATCTCATGGTTACAGTTTACTCAAAAAACAACTGCGTGCAATGTAAGATGACAAAACGCTTTTTAGATGAAAAAAATATTGAATACAAGGAAATCAACCTCGATGAAAAACCCGAATTCATCCAACATGTGAAAGACCTCGGCTTCTCAGCTGCTCCTGTTGTTGAGATAGAAACTGAAAGCTTCTCTGGTTTCCAACCAAGCAAATTGAAAAACCTTATCGGCTAAGCCACATATACGATTAGAAAGAAAAGAATATGAGTTTGAAAGACTTAGGAGACGTTTCTTATTTCCGTCTCAATAATGAAATCAACCGTCCAGTTAATGGGCAAATTCCTCTTCACAAGGACCAAGAAGCCTTAGCAGCATTTTTCAAGGAAAACGTCGAACCAAATACCATGAAATTTGACACGATGGCAGATAAAATCGAATATTTATTAGAAGAGAACTACCTCGAAGGGGAGTTTTTGGCTCAGTATAGCCCTGCTTTCATCGAAGAATTGGCGGCATTCTTGAAAACCCAAAACTTCCAGTTTAAGTCCTTCATGGCTGCTTACAAATTCTACAACCAATATGCCTTGAAGACCAACGATGGCAGTTTCTACCTCGAAAGCATGGAAGATCGCGTTCTTTTTAACGCTCTTTACTTTGCTGAAGGTAATGAAGAATTGGCAAAAGACTTGGCAAACGAGATGATTCACCTCCGTTACCAGCCCGCTACTCCTTCATTCCTCAACGCTGGTCGTGCCCGCCGTGGTGAACTGGTATCTTGTTTCCTCATTCAAGTAACAGATGATATGAATGCGATTGGTCGTTCTATCAACTCTGCCCTCCAATTGTCTCGTATCGGTGGTGGGGTAGGGATTTCCCTCAGCAACTTGCGTGAAGCTGGTGCGCCAATTAAGGGTTACGAAGGAGCAGCCTCAGGTGTCGTTCCTGTCATGAAACTCTTTGAGGACAGCTTCTCTTATTCAAATCAACTTGGGCAACGTCAAGGGGCTGGGGTTGTCTACTTAGACGTCTTCCATCCAGACATCATTTCTTTCCTTTCTACTAAAAAGGAAAATGCCGATGAGAAAGTTCGTGTCAAAACACTTTCACTCGGTATCACTGTTCCTGATAAATTCTACGAGCTGGCGCGTAACAATGAAGACATGTACCTCTTCAGTCCCTACTCTGTCGAATTGGAATATGGTGTACCATATAGCTACATCAACATTACCGAAAAATATGACGAATTGGTTGCCAACCCTCGCATCCGTAAGTCTAAAATCAAAGCCCGAGACTTAGAAACTGAAATTTCAAAACTCCAACAAGAGTCTGGCTACCCTTACATCATCAACATTGATACGGTAAATAAGGCCAATCCTGTTGACGGAAAAATCATCATGTCTAATCTCTGTTCTGAAATTCTCCAAGTTCAAAAACCAAGTCTCATCAACGATGCACAAGAATACTTGGAAATGGGAACAGACGTCTCATGTAACTTGGGTTCTACTAACATCGTGAACCTCATGCAATCGCCTGATTTCGGAAAATCTATCCGCGTCATGACACGCGCTTTGACCTATATCACTGACCATTCAAACATCGTCGCTGTTCCTACCGTGGCTCATGGTAACAAGCAGGCGCATTCTATCGGACTTGGAGCAATGGGCTTGCATTCCTACCTAGCTCAAAATCTTATGGAATACGGCTCAGAAGAATCGCTTGAATTTACAAACATCTACTTCATGCTCCTCAACTACTGGACCTTGGTCGAATCAAACAATATTGCCCGTGAGCGCAAAGAAACCTTTGCTAACTTTGAAAAATCAGACTACGCAAACGGTACTTACTTCGATAAATACGTCACAGGCACTTACCAACCAAGTTCTGACAAAGTCAAGAATCTATTTGATGGCATTTTCATTCCAAGTGGACAAGATTGGGCTGATCTTCGCGATAAAGTCATGGCTGACGGTCTCTACCATCAAAACCGTCTTGCAGTAGCGCCAAACGGTTCTATCTCTTACATCAATGATGTATCTGCTTCTATTCACCCAATCACACAACGAATCGAAGAACGCCAAGAGAAGAAAATCGGTAAAATCTACTACCCAGCCGCAGGTTTGGCAACTGAAACCATTCCCTTCTACAAATCAGCCTACGATATGGACATGCGTAAAGTCATCGACATCTACGCAGCCGCAACAGAACACGTTGACCAAGGTTTATCCCTTACCCTCTTCTTGCGCAGTGAATTGCCAAAAGAAATCTACGAATGGAAAACTGAAAGCAAGCAAACAACCCGCGACCTTTCCATCTTGCGTAACTACGCCTACAACAAAGGCATCAAGTCTATCTACTACGTCCGCACCTTTACTGATGACGGCGAAGAAGTCGGTGCAAACCAATGTGAAAGCTGTGTGATTTGACGTTGTAAGTTCTTGTAACGACTAAGGTCGTAACATAGCAGTTTTATTGCGACCATCCGTCGCTAATAAAACTACGGAAAGTCCTACTGGACCTTTCCTTGCTACCTTACTAATTCCGTAAAAGGTGTATTATCGACACCTTTTACTCCATGTCGTAACGAAATGAAACTATTGTAGTAAAAATCTACGCTAATCGCTACCGTGGATCAGCTAACAGCCTTACTATTTACATAAATGTCGCAATATCGGCAACTTTTAATGATAGCCCAAGTCAGCTTGGGCTTTTAGTTTATGATATAATATACCTATCACTCTATTAGGAGAACTTTCATGACAACTTACTATGAAGCGATTAACTGGAATGCGATTGAGGACATAATTGATAAGTCCACTTGGGAAAAATTAACCGAGCAGTTCTGGTTGGATACCCGTATTCCACTTTCAAATGACTTGGATGATTGGCGTAAGCTTTCCGCCCAAGAAAAAGACCTTGTGGGTAAGGTTTTCGGTGGCTTGACCCTTTTGGACACTATGCAGTCTGAATCTGGTGTCGAAGCAATCCGTGCGGATGTTCGCACCCCTCACGAAGAAGCTGTTCTTAACAATATCCAATTCATGGAGTCTGTCCACGCAAAATCTTACTCTTCTATCTTTTCAACCTTGAACACTAAGTCTGAAATCGAAGAAATCTTTGAATGGACCAACAACAACGAATACCTGCAAGAAAAAGCACGCATTATCAACGATATTTACGAAAATGGTAATGCTTTACAGAAGAAGGTGGCTTCTACTTATCTCGAAACCTTCCTCTTCTACTCAGGTTTCTTCACACCACTCTACTACCTTGGAAACAATAAATTGGCCAACGTAGCTGAAATTATCAAGCTGATTATCCGCGACGAGTCTGTCCACGGCACTTACATCGGCTATAAATTCCAACTTGGTTTCAATGAGTTACCAGAAAATGAGCAGGAAGAATTCCGCAGCTGGATGTATGACCTTCTTTACCAACTCTATGAAAATGAAGAAAAATACACCCAATCCCTCTATGATCAAGTCGGATGGACCGAGGAAGTCTTGACCTTCCTCCGTTACAATGCCAATAAAGCGCTCATGAACTTGGGACAAGATCCGCTCTTCCCAGACTCAGCAGATGATGTCAACCCGATTATCATGAACGGGATTTCAACAGGAACATCCAACCATGACTTCTTCAGTCAGGTCGGAAATGGTTACCTCCTAGGAACTGTTGAAGCCATGCAAGACAACGACTACAACTTTGGTTTATAAGAAAAAATCCTTAGAAATTCTAAGGATTTTTTCTTATAGCATTAAAATACTGATAAAGCTAAGTAAGTTATTCAACATATGAAGGGCAATCGGGTAACGAAGATCATTTTTGGCGAGATAAAGCCATGAAAAGGCAAAGCCCATGGTGCCATAGATGAAGAAATGAAGAACTGTATTTGGCATATGAATCAGAGAGAACAAGATACTTGAAACAAGACAGTACATCATCGCCTGCTTCATCCCCCGAATTTCTGGGAAGAAATAACCTCGAAGCAACCCACGAAAAATGTATTCTTCCAGGATTGGACCTAGAACAACCACATTGAAGAAGGCCGGGATAGGAATTGCCGTGACAAATTCCATCACTGCTTGCTGATTATTGCTGGCTTTGACTGGAAAGAGAATTTGTAAGACCATAAAGAAAACATAGAGTGCCAAAGGACCCCAGATTATCTGAAATTTTTCATTTAGACCAGACAGTTCTAGCTTCATTTCTTTATACAGATACTGGTAAAACCAAACCAACAAGCCTAAAAGCGCAATTCCAATGAGACTTATGACCCAAACTATGATTGGGATGTTGGTCATCAGCGGTGCTATCTGTATTACGCCTGCACTCAGTTGATAGAGAAAGACCCACAAAATTAACAATAAACTTCCCGATACAATTTTTTTCATCCTAGACTCCTTATTTGAAATATTCTCTGACCATACGGTACTGACTAAGATTGATGTAAATATGGATAAATGCTACCACCAGATAAGCCATCAACTGCTGGCTCTGGCTAATAACAGAAACAGCAAAAACAACTACATAAAGAATAGGTAGCACTTTCTGATTGAGGTTAAAAAGCGTCATAAAACTCTGTTCAAAATTAGTCTGGCGTTCACCCTCGTCATAAGAATTGACATAGGCTTTGATTTCGCTCACCGTTGAAAAAACAGATAACTTAAACTGACGAATACGTTCAATCATCTTGAAAAGACGAGTTTGGAAAATACTTAGTAAAATCAATTCTAAAAATCCATACATCGACAAGCTCAACTCAGCACCATTCGTCTGGAATAATAGCTGAGATCCTAGCATAACGTTAAAAATGGCTAAAACTCCTTCGATATTCCCAATCACCACAGCATACTCCATATTGCGATAGAGCCGTGTATAAAGCTGATTGACAGACTGGTCATCGTCCATATCTGCTTCATTGTAATCTTTTTCAACCTTTCTTGCAAGTTGGAAAAAGATAATCCCCATCAGGAAGGCCAGGACAAAAGCCAAATTTGTTAAAAGCAAAAGCGTATTTCTAGCGGTTGAAAGACTGAGCTCCAGACCGTTCACAACTCCTACCAAAGCAGGAGCAAAATATCCCAATAGCAAGCCGGTTAATCCATACATAACAAAGTAAATCATACGCTTTTTAAATACTGTATTTTTCTTATTCATTGTCCCCAACCTCCTCTAGACGAAAGACATGTTCTACTGACTCATTAAAAATCCGTGCAATCCGCAGGGCTACCACCACCGACGGCTGGTAATCCCCCCGCTCTATCAGGCTAATCGTCTGACGCGAAACTTCTGCCAATTTAGCCAATTCGGTCTGATTATAGCCCTCTCTGGCTCGCAGTTCCTTGAGCCGATTTTTTAAAATATAGTCCATTCTCAACACCTCCTAGTCTAGAGGACAAATCTCCTTGGCATCATCAATACGAGTGATGCGAACGCTGGTTTTGCATTTCTTATACGTCTTAGCAACCTAGTCATCTACCTCAAGATTCTTACAAGTTTCGTTATCTCCTAGCCCCTTCATTATGAGCTGGTATTTTTTATTTTTAAACTTTCTAACCATTTTGACATAGTAGCTTCTCCTTTTTATTTTTCAAGCGACATCCGATCCTCTGAACCTTTTCGTTCATCTGATAATAGGGATATGAGGGCTCCAAACTTCAACAGCTGTTTTCTGTACACTTGTATTGTAACACATCATTTTATTTTTGACAACTATAGATGTCAAAAATAAAATGATTTTTATCAAAAAAGAGTCTTTCGACCCTTCATTTATTATTTTATTCTTCCAGAAAATCAACTGATTGTTTCTTTCCACTTCTTTTCTAGCTTGCTTTTGCATATATTTATAAAGATCTGAATATCGCCCTGAGTATCTTTTCTTCCACGGCTTATCTCCTCCAGTAAAATGTAAATATACTATATTTTCAATCCCCATTCCAGATTCCATGTTCCCATAGCCTGAAGGGCCAGCGCTTAAATGAAGGACAGTGTACCAATGTTGTACAGAAAAGTATTGCCTTCTCAGTTATTGATAGTGTACTTCGTATTCCTCTATACCTCTAATCGCTTACTAATAAACTGAAGATAGATCTGCTGACGTTGCATTTCAATAGCTTCACAAACACTTTGTAAACGATACTCTCTAGTATACACTGCTAAATCAAAGATAATATTATCACTGGTATCACACACTTTTTTTAATAGAGGAATGTATTTTTTATCAGCAATAATGACTGCATTCCCCATATTTTTTAACAATTCAATATTTTCAGTGTTCAGGTTAAAAGAAATAATCCTTGTAGATTTCTCAGACAAATGTTGATGTAACCAAGTTTTAAACATGAGTAAATTAGCTTCATTATTGGAACATAGTACCACAGATACAGGGTCAATTGTGGTTTTCAATAATTTTCTAATTTGAATCGTTAACAAATTAAGATGTTTAGGACTAATTTCACCGACATAGCCCATTTCAGCCATCCATTTACTGAGAAGTTCTCTGTTTTTTATATAAAGTGGTGAACACTCATCTTTGAGATACCTATCAATCAAATAATCCTCAGGGAGCAACTGCTGAAGATTGTAAAGAAATTTTCGAAATAACTCAATCATGCTAATAATAAAAAATTCTGAAAATACTATGACCGGATCTAAAAACTGTTCAAATAACGGCAATAATGTGGCAATATCTGTTTCATTAATAACAATTTTGGCTAATGCACTATTATGCTCTGGTGTCCATTTATCCCCAGCAAAGGGATTATTACGAGTACAATACACTAAAAATAGATAATCATAATCAACTTGGTCAAATTGCAGTTGAAGGCGAGGTTCAATAATCTGTTCTGAATAATTCTGAATCAGCTGGTAAATAAACAATTTTTTCAATGCATCAAACTGACGAGAAGCTGGTAAAAATGGTCTAAAGGTATGCCTCCTCCATGTTAGAATCACTAAAAACTCAAAGAATAGAATCTCCTCTTCCATCAATCGCAATAATTCTTGGGTCATGTGAGAGTTTGATGCTATCATAAAATCCCTGACTAACAGATGATCTTCTTCTGTAATTGAGTAACAAATAATTCCAAAATGACATTGCAATAGGGCAAGTAAATAACGAACTCTAAATTCCTCACCAACAATATAATTATTTTTAATAGTAAGTTGGACTGTCTCAAGGTAACGATGACAACGCTTTTTCAAACGGTATGCTGTTGGAACTGACATATAGTGAGTTTTGATAAACTCATTATAGGGAAGATGCTGCTGATTCATCACTAAAAAGCGCAAACATTGTAAAAAAGGAGACTCCCTATAGATACGGTGTAAACATTCTGTCTTGGTTGCATGCGACAATAAACAACAGTAAACCTGTTTAGGATGAATATGAATGTAAAGTACATCTTCTAGTAATGGCTGAACTTCAGTAATGAGTTCTCGAATTGTTTTTTTACTGAATCCAGTAATCTGAACAAGTTCAGAAAAGTCACTATATGTAAATTCCAATAGAGTATTAATTAAAAAAATTTTATTCAGAATAGCAGGCTCAATATATTTAGCTAGCATAGAGATTCTCCATCAAATATTATTATACAATGAAATAACCTGATCCTTATAGAATCAAGGTATCAGGCTATTTATTTGTTTTCGTTAACTGTTTATTAAACAGTAAGCAGTTCCGTTAAAGGAAAAATATAACTGTAGAACTACGATTTATAGGCAAATTGTAGTATCGTTTTATAGCATACTCTGCTTGGTAGAGGGCCCTCATCCTTTTCTCATATAACTGATTGTTTGAATAGTCATAATAACTTATTGAGACCGTGCATCGATGCGATCAAATTGTGTTGCACTTTCTTATAAATTCACTCTGACACTACAATACAAATTCAGTTTACATCTTAAAGATTTTTCGAAAAATGAGAGTTGCAATAAAACTTTTAAAAAATGTATGGATAAAAATAATCTACTACTTTAGTATTAATCTTCCATTTTTATTTTAACTTCTTCAGTAGTCATTTCAATAGTTGGTTTAATGACCGCATTTTCTTGAGTGACAACTGTATGTCCTTGACTACTCTCTTCTGTACTTTCTTGGGTATCAGAAGTTTTTGGAATCGTAGTATCTTGTGAACCATCTGCTTGTTGAGTGTGTTTTGTTGTATGCATACTTTTTTCTCTTTCATTTGTAGAAGGATCTTCTCTACGACTAGTTGATTTTTCTATCTGTGATCGTTGTTGCTCTCCTTTTTTTAGTGCAACAACAGACCACCCTACAGCTAATAAAAGGCAAATTAGGGTTGGTATACTAAGCCATTTTTTCATTATTTTACACCATTCCCTTCTAAAATTCTATTTTTTAACGACGAGCATAGTCCTGTGCAGGAATGTCGTTATACAAATCTGCATAGTCTCGATCAGTTAAATGATCTCGTGACAGTGTATTGCGTCCTACCAAGAAGTACGAATTACGATAGTTACCTGTCACATCATTCCATGTAGTATCTACATAGTATTTCACGCCATTGATTTCAACAATATTCCAAGCATGATTTGCATCGCGACTTTGGTTTGTTGATCCTGTCACATACCAAGCTTTGAGACCAGCTTCAACTGCTAAATCTCTAAACATAACTGCATAGGCTTGACAAACTCCACGTTTATCTTTATACAATGACTCTGGAGCATGAACACTGATACCTGAACGAGTTAAGCTATTGGTATTCAATTCACGATCAGCATACTCATAGTTGTCAATGATATATTGGTTAAGAATTTTTGCTTTTTCATAATCATCAGTAATATTTTTATCTGTGATTTGCTCTTTTACAACTTGTTTTACAAAATCTTTGTATTCTGCAACAAGTGCTTTTTGGTGTGCCATTAAAGTATAATCAATTTTAAGCGTTGTTTCAACTTCAATGTGTGAAACTGAGTTACCACGATAATAAGTCCCCAATTGATTTGAAGTTCTAATTCTTAAAATAGTACCTGCACTGTTGGCGTATTGATCTAGTAATTTACTCAATTGAGTAGCATATGCATCTACCTGGTCACGTGAATTAAAGGTAACTTTATAGCGAATGGTACCAACTTTATTATCAATCGCATGTGTCAAACCATTTGTCAATGATGTGTAATCAGCAATAGTTCCTAAATTCAAGGCATCATTTACAATATTGTAATTTGTTGCTGGTTTAGTTGGATTTGGAGTTGGCGTTTCTTCCTCTTTAGCTGGTTGAGGAGTAACTGGCGTTTCTTCCTCTTTGGCTGGTTGAGGAGTAACTGGCGTTTCTTCCTCTTTGGCTGGTTCAGGAGTAACTGGCGTTTCTTCCTCTTTGGCTGGTTCAGGAGTAACTGGCGTTTCTTCCTCTTTGGCTGGTTCAGGAGTAACTGGCGTTTCTTCCTCTTCAACTGCTTGAGGAATTACCGGTGTCTCTTCCTCTTCAACTGTTTGAGGAATTGCTGGGATATCTTCCTCTTCAACTGCTTGAGGAATTACTGGTGTCTCTTCCTCCTTTGCTGGTTCAGGGGTAACTGGTGTTTCTTCTTGTTCAACAGTAGCTGATTCATCTGTCAATTCAAAAAGAATACCACTTAATTTCCCAATTTCAGCTGACAAATTATCTGTTGTAATAGAATTTGTCTTATCAACCAAAGCATTCAATTTAGACTGTACAACTAAAAGTTGATCCATGTACTGTTGCAAAGAACGAATCAAATTTTCACGTTCACGTTCTGCATCTCTGTAAGAATAAATTCTACGAGAACTTGGACGACTTAAAATTGAAAAAATTTGATTAATTAACGTTGAACGTTCTTGTGATAAACTGTGGTAACTTTCACGGATATACTCCAATTCCGCTTTATCAGATTCGACCAACTCAAAAATATTTTGAATCAACTCATTACGTTTTTGAACGGCACTATAATATTGATCATCAGTATTATTACCATAATTTAATTGATGAACTAACTTATGATCTTCACGTTCATAGGAGAGAATTAATTGATTAACTTCCATGATTTTTTCACGGAGTGGGGTCACTACATCTCCAAGAGAGCTAATGTGTTTTTTTACATCTTCAATTATTGCTTGTTTTTGATTAAGAAAACGACTCGTTGCTTGATATCCTTCTACATTTGTATGTGTATAATAGCTTCTTTGAGAGAGATAATCGTCTGCATGTACTTGCGTTGCAGCAACTGAGGCCATAACCATCGTACTAAACAATAAACCTTTTAAAATATGCTTTTTTTTCATACATCCTCCAGTATTAAAAATAATTAAAAGTAGTTTATGTGATCGCATCTTTTAATTTCATACAAACATAGGCACCACCTCCTTTATAAAAGTGTTTTGTATATTAGTAATAGAATAAAAAGCAGATTGACCTCATAGCCTACAGAATGAAACGTAATTTTTTACTTTCTTAAGTAATGTGAACGCTTCAAAAAGAATGTCATGAAAAAAATAGATGTATAAGAATTCCTAACCGCTTAGAAAAACTTCTTTTACTCCTCTTGGTCTTGCAATTTAGACTAAGAGAAAATATTTTTGAATAGTCCTACTTCTTCTAGTACGAAGAAAAAACGAAACTATGATATTATTCTTTTGTCAAAAAAAGAGCTAAACAGTAGTCTAGCTCTTTAGCGATAAAACAATCTTCAGCTATCATTTACCTAACGACTATTTATTTAAATTTAAGAAAGCACGAATACGAATAGCAATTTTTTCAGACCACCCTTTATCGGATGCATAGCGAGTATTAATTGCCGCAATACTCTTTCCATTGTAGTACATGCCATCCGGTCTCAAATAATGTTGGCTCAAATAGCGTGCAACATAGTCTATACAAGCATCGAATGATTCAAAGTACCCGGCACTTGAAAATGGGCTAGAATCATATGCCATAAAACCAAATAGATTGTTTTTTACTTGTGCTATTTGACTTCTTCCATAATCTGATTCATGAATAGCCAAGCCAGTTAAAAAGATAGCATTCACGCCATAATTCTTTTCAGCTTTTTTAAAAGCTTGACCCAGTCCCGCCATATTTGTCCCTTCTAAGCGACTGTTGATAAAATCAGCCGATACCGTTGAAGGGACTGTAACATCTTCTGAGAACAAAATAACGCCACCACCATTTGAACTAAAATTCTCTGAAATATAAATATCTGCAGGATCAATTTTCTCCCGATGACTTGCCATGATCTGTTGACCAAATAAAAGTCCTATAACAAGAGTGCTACTAATCAGGCCTGTTGCCGTCATGTGTAAGCCTCTTATTTTTTTATTTAAAATACCCATTGAATATATAACTCCTTTATATAATCTCCCCAAAAATAGAATAAAACAGCCATAATACTCATAGCAGGCCCAAAGGGGATTTCTTTCTTCGCATCAAATTTCATTCCTTCAATTAAGGTTATGACTAACAATAAAAGTCCAGCAATAAAAAATGAACCTATTGCGACCAGTGCAATATCAAGCGGTCTAAACCAACTACCAAGCGTAATCAAATAAGTAATGTCACCAGGACCAAATGCTTCTTGCTTATAATAGAATTTTGCCAACCAATAAATGGCGCCATAAACCAATAAAGCTACCAGCATAGAACAAAAGGTTTCCAAATATGATTCACCTGTCAGCCATATCAAACTCAACCGGCCAACTAAAAAAATAAGTAAAACAATATCAGATATGAAATGGGTATCGAAATCAATATAGCCCACAATAATCCCCAGAGATATCAATAGACAAGCTGAAATAACCATCCATATCCCTTGATTGACAAACAGCAAATAGGCTCCCCACCACAAAGTACCTGTTAACAATTCCACGATAAAATACCGCGGCGAAATATGTACCTGACAGTGTTTGCATTTAAACCCTTGAATAACACTGGATAGAAGCGGGATCAACTCTAAACCACCTAGAACATGTGAACAGTTTGGGCAAGCTGAACGACCATTGATGATACTTTTTTCAATCGGAACTCTATAAATGACAACATTATAAAAGCTACCAAATGCAAGTCCTAGGATAAATACTAATACTGCCATTTCATACTCCTCTTCTGTTTTAAAATCACATCTTCTCCTCAATTTTATTTTGTAGTTTTTGCCGTCACTTTTAGTACTAGACAAGTCAAGTTAACGACCAAACAAAAGATAAACTGAATGATTCGGTCACAAATTTTTATTATTTACTTGCTAATACAATTGTTAATTGTGAGTCTTCCTTTGATAGAGAAAGAACGACATCATTCTGACTTGTATTTGTCACAGAAAGTTGAGTGAATTCCTTACCTGGATCTCCAATGTTGAAAGCCTTACCTTTGTAAGAATTTACTTTCATATGTTTAAATGTCAATGATTGAAGGGCATCCACAACTAACTCGACACCACTTCCATAAATTTCTTTCCCATCTATAACACTCCTTAGGTAACCTGATTTCTTATTCAATTTACCAATAACATCCAAAAAATTGACACTCTGACCAGCTGCAATATAAACATTTTGCAATTTATGAAATGCCAATTCTTGATTGTATTTTTGAACAGCACTATCTGAAAGTGGTAACTCTATCTTATCAATAAATTGTGTATATTGAGATAAATTCCATGATTGATCCTCAGCACTAATAAGGTTTGCTTCTAAAGGAATATGCTCAAATTGAGCTGTCTTACTGATATTCTGAGCAACAGCAATAAAATTTTGTGATTGAATTTCATAACCATCTACAGGAGCTGATATCGTCATTTGATTATCTGGATTAACAATTAAGTGATTCGTTTCAGGTTCCTGTTTCAATAAATCTGGAAAATTTTGAATAGATTTTTCTAAAGATTGCAGCCAAAATAATCGTTTTGAATAAATAGATAAGAGTTGATTTTGTTTTGTTTCAAAAAACGGTGAAAACTTATTCCATAAATTCGTATTCGAAATTTTATCCAAACTTTTTAGTTCCGTTTTTGAAAAATAACTCAATCCCAACAGTCGCATATCCATTGAGAAGGAATGCCCTGTTGACAATGCAAAGTTCGCTTTGTATGGTAAACTTTTATATACTGCAACTTCCGCCTCACTTCTTGAATGGACATTCACAATCTTTTGATCATTGATACTCATGGGTAAACTTGGTTTATAGATAGTCGTAACATATGTCAGCAAACTGAGTATAAAGATAAAAAACAAAGCTAAGGGAATGAATGGCTGATACTTTGAAAATCTCCCCTTCATTCTAGCCTACACTCCCTGCCAAACGAACCAATAAACGTCTGTCAATTCTACGCAACAGGTCAATCATTTCTTCCGTCACTACTTCACCTGCATAAAGAAGCACACTACCATCTGAGTTCAGCAGATTTTTTTGCAATTTTTTTCCAAGCAAGAGTCGTTTTTGATTATCAACATAGCTCTTTGTCTCATCATTTGTAACTGGCATTGGTACTACTTGATGATGAATAACAGGCTCAGTAATAGTTTCATATTCTACTGGAATTTGAAACTCCTCTCGTTTTCCTTGAACTTCTTTAGGAGTAGCATTGTTTGAAAATGATGCAAAGATATCTTCTAATGATTGTTTAGGACTTTCAGCAGTTTCTTCACCTTCTTTCAATTGTTTCAAAGATGTACTTTCAATTGCCATTGACTCAATTTCAGGTATTTCCTTTTGCATACTTTCTTCAGTTTTCATAGAAGAATTCAAATCTGAAAAATCTTCACTAATTTTTAGATTAGCTAACATAGTATCTAAATCAAATTTTTGATCATTTACTATTTTAGTATCCATTTCAGGTATCCATGAATTTGTTTCTTTTTTAGGAGCTGGAGTATCATTGGAAGTAGGCTCTGTTACAGGTTCTACTTTTTGAGAGACATCAGCCTCATGTTGATGATCAACTTTTTCTAAAGCTGGACGTGGCTTAACTGAAAAATCAATCATTGTTGATTCTGCACTTGCTTCCAAAGTGTTGCATTCTTCATTTAAAATGATGTATTCTTTTCCAATCATTAAAATTTGTGATTTAGGAATTTGGAATACTTCTCCATCATTCTCAGGATCAACTAGCAAGAAGCCAATCTCATTTTCATTATCAATAAAATAGTCGGTTACACGACCAATTTTATTTCCATCTACTGTAATGACAATTTCATCAATGATGACACCTTGCTTATCTACAAGAAGCTGTAATTCCTCTTGTGTAATTGCCTGCAATGCATCTGAATTTTTCACAGTTGCTGCAAAATTACCAATACCATAAATATTATTTCCAATCATTAAAGCATGCGACGGATCTTCATGTCGTGATTTGACAACAAAAGTTAACATAACTCCCTTGTCCACTACAACTTGATGAATTTCTCCAAGTCCCACACCTTTTTCAATTTCAATTACTGCAGTTCCAATGACCGACTTGCAACTAATCATAATACCTTACGCTCCTCTAAAAACTTATATTCATTTCTTACGGTTTCACTGATATGTGGATTGTAGAGTTCCACTCGAATTAACTCCAATAAGCAAAGGGCATTCCGACGAATTTCCTTGTCATAGGAATCAATCAAAATCTCCTTCAAGTAATCCACAGCTTCCTGATAAAAGCCTAAAACTAACAACTCGCGAATTTCAAATAATAAGAATCGGAAATAGATTTCTTTATCAATTTGTTCTTCAGTATTGAAATATGGTTCTTCTGTTTTTTTCGTTTTTACCCATTCAACAGCCTCGCCGGATAGTGGATTAACAGTTAAAATCACGTCGTCTTGTGCTTTTTTATTATGTACTGCAACTGGTGACTCTAAATCCTTATGTTGAGAAAAAATTACTTCAATTTCTCGTAAAATCTCTTCTTCTTCATCTGTCATCACAACATCTACAGCCTTATCTTCTGAAACATTCATATGCACCGGAGTTTCTTTTTCTATAAATAAATTAGCAGATTCTTCCTTATCCATATTGCCCGAAAAGAGATTATCCAGTTTAGATAAGGTTTGAGATACCATATTATCCACCTCTTTTATAGAGGTTTGTTGTGGTTCAAATACTGAAGAATGATTCGAAATAGGCGTAACTATATTTGTATTTTCTTTCTTATTAACAGCTAAAAACTCTTCCTCTAAACTCATACGATTTGATTGATCGTATAAAATCGCTTGTTCCTCCTGTGAAGGAATATTTTTTTTCGCAGATTGTGATACATTTTTTGACGGCATCTGTATCACTTTATCGGTAGAGGATTTAGTGTTTTTCTTTTTATCCTTTTGTCGTGATTGCAAGCGTGACAGTTCTTTGGTATCATCTTTCACTGCTTCCGTTTTCTCCGTCAATAAACTACCATATACTGGATTCTCTATGAAAGATTCCTCTACTTGTGTCTCACTGACAAAGAATAGTTCTCGAGTTTCTCTGTTTTTTTTGATTTGCTTACGATGCTCTATAGCGTCTCGCATGTATTGTGAAAAAAGCGAGACTACATAGATAGAAAAAATACCCACACATAGACCACCAAAATAGAGTGGAGTTACTTGTAAATATTGATACATTCTAGGAAGGAAAAAGACAAACATCCCCATCCACATAGCTAGAAAGATTCGCTTCGCTATCCCCAACTTAGCTACAAACATAATACTAATCGTATGAATTATGATGAATGTTAAGCCAAACATTTGTAAATACGCCATTATTTCCTCCTTCTTTTTTATTCCTTGTTCGTTCTTTCATCGTTTCATTACATACAGAGAGAGGCGTTACGAACTCAAACCATGACTCAATATGGACCTAAAAGTTTAAAAATGACAAAGTAAGCTGTACTCATAGAGCTTGTTGGGATTTGCTCTATGAGTCACACTGTCACTTTTTAATTGGATATCAAACTCTGAATTGCAAAATTGTCCAATTTTAATGTTGTTCCATCACTATTGGTGTTTGGTGTTTCAAAGTAAAAACCTTTTACCTTCAATGGATAACTCAAGCTCGCCACGCTGGTAGGATCAAATCTAGCTTCACGCCAACCTTCCCACTGCAAGCCTTCTAATAAACCTACTTGGATTTCTTGACCATTTGCATTTTCAACAATCATTCCCAGACTACCATCCCACTTTTTAGAACTATGGAAGTCAAAAAGGATATAATCTGGTTTTTCATTCAATGTGATAAATGGATCTTGCAATCTCATTTCATAAATGACTTTTTCTTTGCTTGCAGGAATCTGCACAACGTTTGAACCAGCCCCCTCAAGGAAGTCGCCTGTATCTACCGTAACGTCAGTCTCTGCATCATTGGCTTTGTTTTTCAATTTTAAGTTTGTTTCAAAGCGATACAGTGTTGATGTGTTGTAATAAGCTGAAATCCCACCTGTATTATTTGTTGAATTGGCCAATTGTTGGAGATACGCTGGTCCAGGAGCCGAGCCTAAACCAGAACCCACATCAGACGAAGAGTTCGATGTTG
This sequence comes from Streptococcus hepaticus, assembly GCF_043656315.1. Classification (NCBI taxonomy): domain Bacteria; kingdom Bacillati; phylum Bacillota; class Bacilli; order Lactobacillales; family Streptococcaceae; genus Streptococcus; species Streptococcus hepaticus. Next base: position 262,188 of record NZ_JBINIY010000002.1, on the reverse strand, counting down.
TTGAAGATGATTTTGAAGCTGATTTTTTACCACCATCTTCAGAGATAGACAACCACGATGCACGCTTAAATGGTGAAACCACATGAGCAAATGGAATTGGTGTTTTATCAACATTACTTGCTGGTTTACTTACATATCGCTCTACATCTTCTACTTGATAAAATCTTAATTTGATATGCCCTTTCTCAATCAGCGGATCAACCCTATCCACTTCTTGTTTTGCCTTAGGAGAACCCAAGTCCAATTCACTTGATACGATTGTACGCTCATTTGCATCAATCATTTTCAATAATTCCAATACCTGAGAATAGGTTCCTGAGAAACTAATATCAGCTGTCATTTGTGTAATATTGGTATTGGCATATTTATTTTCTGCTTCGTTACCTGCCTGGGTAGCTGGCTCCGAACTTTTTTGTGTTTCAGAAGAAGAACTGGAGCTTGTACTTGTTGAAGTCGAGGTAGACGTTCCTGTACTTGAAGCACTCGTTGTTGATGAAGTTGTCTCAGTTTTTGTAACCTTCTGATCTTTCCCTTGTGCTGCCGCATCCTTATCTGTCTTTTCAGGAAACTCTAGTTCTTTTGTTTCTGCAAATTCAACCCGTTGAAGAGTGATGCCACTTTTACTAATCAAGTGATCAATCAAATAGATAAACTCCCCTTGATTAGTATTACCATAATAGTTAGAAGCAACTTTATTGGTATCACTGTTCAGCTTTTTCAATTCTTGAACCAAGGCTCCTTTCCGAGCAATCTTTGCGCTTTTTTCGTTGAACTCCAACTGCAACCTGTCATACTCTTCCACTAGCTCACCATTTTTAGTTATTAAACCATTTAAGACATTGTAACAGCCGAATGCAACGAGACCAACAGCAACCGTACCAAGCAATGTTTTTTCTTTTTTATTTAGCTTTAGCCCGAGTTTCTTATCAGTTTTGTTTTCATTATTTTTTTTCACTGAAGTCCACATCCTTTGTCTCAATTTCGATGGTAAATTTATATACATCCTTAAATGGATCGTTTTCCGCTACACCAATTGCAGCACCACCACCATCTACATTTTCAATCGTGCTGACCAAAATATGATTAAATTTGTCTGTTTTTCGTAATTCTTCCTCAAATTTTGCGATAGAAAGTCTCTCTGTTGATAGTCCCACGATAGACACCTTATCATCTGAAATGCTCAATTCATCAAAGACTAGATTGCGTGTCACACGGTTTTGAACAAAGTCCATGAAAGCTCTATTCACCTTGTGAGTACGTTTGAAGTCTCCTTCTAAATTTTTAAAGATCGTCTGATCGTTTGTCACAGTTGCCTTATCAACTTGCAACTTTTCGATTTCTTCTAACTGTTGTGTCATTTCAGGTGCTTCTAGCAACATGTGCAATTTATTGATTTCTGTCTCATAGTTACTGTTACTTGAGTAGTAATAGAACACACCTAGCAATACACCCGCTAATGCTAGTATGCTCCCCGTAATAGCAGCCAATCGAACTGTGCTGGTCTTTGCAGGAGGAACATGGTAGGTCGCAAAAAAGTTTAAATCTCTCATCATCATTAGTTGGCCCTCCGAATTAACATTGCTACAGCTGGTATCATTTCAGGATCATTATCTGCATTCGGTCCCCAAACAATATCCTCTGAATCAACGCTACCGACAGCCTCAATCTCACCGTCAAATTTTGTTTTTAATACCGAAATCAAATGCCAGCAAAGTGCACCTTCTCCGATAGAATAAAACTTATCAATCGTTTTACCTGTTGTTGAGCTGAAAAATCGCTCTGTATTGATAATGTGCATTTTTGTTTCATTTAGCCACTCATCTAAGACACGCTTGAGGGACAAATCCGTCATTTCACCAGAGACAATCTCATGAAAATGACGCATGGTTAATTCAGAATTTACTAAGTCTTCAATCTCATGATAGCCACGATCCATATGGTTACTTGTTACAAATCGTCCGTTTGCATAGAGATAGACATCAATACTGTGCTTACCTAGTTGGACAATCCCAATATTGCCTTCTGTCAAATACATACCGCGATTGTTAATCGCTTCTACACGTTCCAGCCACTTTTCATAAGTATTCGAACGCAGGTCAAAAACATACGGTACCAAATGCAAGGCCTCCGCCAAGTCATAATGTTGCTCTACTGTCGCTTTTGGTACAGCATAGGCAATCAAGGACTTGCTTCCTTCTTCAATCATACCGCCATCTGATTGTGGACTAAATTGATAATCCAGAATATAAGAACTCGTATCAATATCCAAGTATTGCTGCAACTCAAAGGAGATAAAGTTTTCAATATCCTCTTCTGCAACGGCATCTGGTACCATAACTGGACGCGCAATAACACCCGTATTATTGATAGCAAAAAAAGCATATTTCGCTACGACATCGTTTTCTTTCATCAAATGGTCAATGAACTCTATCAATGCTTCCATGTTGATGATCAAACCATCATGTACCAATCCTACTGGTAAAGAAGCCTTGACTGTCTTTACGATTTCTAATTCTTTGCGTTTTTGCTTCGCAACTACCAAGGTCAGATCATAATCATCAAAATCAATAGCTAACAGATTTCCTTTGATAGGCTTTGAAAACATGGTGTAAGGCTGACCAGCATTTTTCCCGCCCTTCCCTTTTTTAGTTGAAAACAAACTAGTGATTGACTTGTTCTTAGTTGAAGCTACTTGTGAGGCTTGAAGGTCGCTATCTAGCATATACTCCTCATCTGCCAATCCCTCTTTTTTCTTAAAAAGGGGTTGGTTCAACCGTGTCAGCAAGGAACTTTTCCCGCTTCCGCTATCAGACATATGTCCTGTTTCTTCTTTTTTCTTAAAAGAGAACATTGATCTCCCCATTCTACTTTCTTTTTATTTTTCTTTTTTTACTTCGTATTTAGTGTTGAAATATTCTGTCATGGACTTAATTTCATCTGAATTTAATACACGCTCAAATACGGCAATTTCATTAATGTGGGTCTGTCCACCGAAGGTAACTGTTATAGGTTGTTGCCCATTACGATTTCTATTCTTAACAGTTAGTGTATCTGTATGGATTTTTTCTCCTTTCAAATATACTTCCATTGAGAGTTGTCCGTTTCCGTTTAGCCTGCTCACAATTTGAATAGAGTTATCTTGATCTTTAACAAGTTTTTGGGTAACTGTAGAATTCGATGATAAATTACCATTTGAAGAATCACTCGTTGATATTTTTAATTCTCCATTCTCACCTATATCTAATTTCCAAGTCAATTGATTTCCAAACTGATAGGATACTAAGGCACCTGACTGAGTTTCTTTTGTGAGCAAGAAGGAGTTTGTCAGACCCTTCTGTATATTTAAGTTTTTAATGTTCAAGCTATCATTGTTCAAAGCTATCATTTGTCGAGCTTGATTTTTATCTTGTTCAAAAATACTCTTTACCTTTACATTATCTGTAATTTTTTGACCATCACGATAGTTCAGAAGCTCAAAACCGTCATGCGACTTATCATCAGTCGGAACTGCCGAAGTTGATCCGTCTCCATTTTTTTTCACAGCAAGATCGACATCTGTATGGAATACCAAATCTTTCGTAACGGGGATCCCCATTACCCAAATGCGACGTTCAGCCTCTTGGTATTGACCTACCCGACCAAAAGAGTTGATAGCGCGAGCAGCAAAAATCAGAAAACTTTTTGCCATCTCTTTTTTGATTTCAATCCCATGAGCTTTTTTGCTTAATTGCGTAAAGTCGTCTAACATCTTAGGATGTACTACTTTAGAGTCTGGCGAATTAGGTTTTGCAAGACTTCCTACAGGAACAACTGTTTTACTGGAATCTGTTGGATTCTTGATAGAAGAGTAACTTTGAAACCAACCTTCCTCAATGTGGATTTTAGAACTAGTAGACTTATCAGATACACGAGCGAGTCCATCTGGTGTCTTTTCCCCAACATAATAGTATCCTTTATCTTTATTTTTTTTGTCCTCTTTTAGGGTAACCACTAAGTCGTTCGGAATTTCCAAGACACTTTCTTTATTATTGGCAATAAAAAGATGAATTGTTTTTGGATTTTTTCCCTTATATGCTAGATTTTCCCCTTTTACTTTTATGGTTTTAGTACTTCCACCAGCGATTGAATAGGTAAAATCTCTCTCATCTTTCCCATTTCCACCGTTTTTCTTGACCTCAGACAATTTTTTTTCAAATTGATTTTGAATATCAAAATTGGTTTCGTTTTGTGTCCGTAGTCCAAACACATTACTAAAGGAAGAGGAGAAAAAGCCCATAAGCCCTACAACCATAACGGAAATTAAAATCATTGAAACAATGACTTCCGTTAATGAAAAACCGTTTCGATTATTTAGTTTTCTCATATCTATACCTCATTAGGGACCTACAACAAACCAGAGATCTTGTTCAATTTGTTTCTTAATATCACTAAAGACCTTTGCCAACTCTTCTTGATTGGATGCATCATAGTAGTTTGCATCTACATTACCATTTTTAATACTATCTGTGAGTTTTTGACCGTACGCTTTTTCAGATTCAACACCAGAAAAGCCAATCATACTAACACGACGAATCCCCTTACTAAAGGTACGAGATACTTCTCCTGTATATCTAATTGCTTCTGGAAGAACATCGCTATTTCTAAAATAAAAATCTTTTTTAGCATTTTGTCCCACATTTTCTGACAGATCAAATTCTGGATTAGCATACTCAAAAGCATCTGTATAGCGACGCGAAGGCCATTTAGATGTATACTTCCCTACCGTATACATATTTGGTAATCCATCTGATAAAATAACAACATACTTGAATTGAGCCGAATTTTTCTTTAAACTGACCATCCCATGTCGTAATCCATCTCCCGGATTGGTACCACCTGTAGCAGTCATACTCTCAATTTTTTGCTTCACTGCTTCCGAACCTGTACGTAGATCCACAAATTCTTCTTGCAGGTAGCCTCCTACGTTAGCAAAATGTGCTAAGTTGACACTGACATTTCCAAGAGCAGCTAATTCATCAATCATTACTTTCGCCTTATCTTTTAAAATCCTTAGACGTACTTGTGAAGGATTCGTATATTGCTGCTTACCATTGATTTCAAAATTCATAGAACCAGATGTATCAAAGACAAAACTGATAGCTGTATTCATCTGTCCTTCAATAGGGTCGTTACGATAGGCGATAGCTGTGCCTGCTTTTCCTTTTGCAACCTGATTGAAAACCTGTTTACTATTTAAAGCTGTCGCAGCAGTCTCCAGTTTAAACTTGTTATTGGAATTTTTGAACTGTCCGCTAAGATCATAGGTAACCAAGCGGTTATCTTCATAATTAGGAACACTATCGAAGTGTAGATCCATAGTCATATCATATAGACTTTGAACCCCCATTTGACGCTTATCCCATTTTTTAGTTGACTTATTCCAGACATAGTTGATTAACTGCTGCTTATCACCAGATAAACCAATATAACTCCAACCATCTGTTAATTTTTTATCCGTTCCATCATACTTAGACTCATCCAAGATGAAAACAGCAGTCGCATTTTGGATTGTTTTATCGACCAGCTGCATACTCGTTCTCAACTCTGCTTGGATAGCTGCTTCTCTTTCTACCATATCCTTACTAGTAAAAGTTGTCTGAAAGATTATTCCGACAGTAACCGTTACCATGGACATGACGATAATCGAAACCATTAATTCTACTAGCGTAAAGCCTTTTCTCCCTTTTTTCATCTTTAATGTTCCTCCTTACTTTGAAACAGGCTCAATACCACCAGTCTCTGAGCGTAAACCTGGATTCGACCAATTGAATGTCACCCGGTGTACATAGTAGTTTTCACTCCCTACCATTTTTGCCTTGGATTCTACTGTCACATAATAGTTTTCGCTAGAGTGATCCGATCCTTTAAACTCACCCGTCAGGCGAATATCAGCTTTTCCATGCTCAAACTGATGATGTGCTATCACTGGTTCTGTCATAGCGGTCTTTCCAGTCGCCCTTTTTGAGAACTCAGTATAAAGATCAGAGGTTGTCCCATTTCCTTCAAAATAGGCGCCCATGGCTAACTGACTACCAGAGGTCGCTATATACTTGGCATCCATATAGTAATACATCTGTGTCGTCTGGGTACTAGATACGCTTAATATCTGTGCCATTAGCATGGTCATAGCTGAGACGACTACGAGGGTGATGATGACCATGGATAAGGTCCCACCTCTTCTAGATTTCATCATTTTCTTTTCCTCCTTTGTCTTATCAAAGGGTTCATGTATAACTATGAACCCTTTGATAAGACCCGACTAAACAGTCGGGGTAGAGTTTTGAATATCTTCTATGCGTTTACTTATTCACATTAAAGTCATAAGTGAATGTGTCCTCAGTCTTAGCTTTAGATGAACCTTTTGAATTTGATGGAATAAATTCCGATGTCAATACACCTTTGTCAACTTTGTGAGCAACAGTGGTACCATTCTTGGCTAATAGGTCTCCAGCTGCTGTTTTCCCGTTCTTTTTGTTAACATATGGCAAAAGATCATCAAGCGTGATTGCAGCAACAGCAGTTGGATCAGTTGGATCAGTCAACGTTCCAATTTTTGATTGAACTGCCGAAACCAACTGGCGATGTTCTGTCTGGATACGTGAACGACGTGCATTATCTTGGAAAGAAGTAATGGATGGAATAGCGACTGCAGCAATGATAGCAATGATAATGATAACCACAATCAACTCGACAAGGGTGAACCCTTTTTTCTTAGCATTGCGACGGATGTTTTGTAATTTACTTAGCATATTTTTTCCTTTTCTTTTTCAAAATTTATAGGTCCGCCTGCTCGATAGTTAGAGAGACTCTACAAACTCTCAGAGTAAGCGGGGGAGCCTTAGGTAGTTGAGAAGAGCCTTAGGTAATTGAGGGAAGGTTAGGATAGTTTGTCCCAGTCTCAACCTTCAATCAATGGCCTATGGTCATCTCCAGTGCCAGTTTTGTTTGTTTATTGGAAGATCTTGCAACTCCCAAGTTTTTCAGATTATTGAGCACCTGATTCGATGGCACCTGCCAATCCGAACAGCGGTAACATGATAGAAGCTACAATACCACCGATAACAATCCCCATGATGATAATCATAGCTGGCTCCATAAGGGAGAGCAACTGCTTAATGGCAGCTTCGAGCTCTTCCTCATAGTAGGCAGAAGTCTTATGGAGCATGGACTCTAGAGATCCCGACTCCTCTCCAATCTTAACCATGGAAAGCATCATCGGAGGAAAGAGTTCTGTTTTGGAGATCATCTCAGTTAAGTTTTCTCCTTTTTGAATACCTTCACTTGCTTGATCAATTCTGGCTTCTACCACATTATTATTTGTAGTGGAAGCAGCAGCTTCCAAAGCGTCTACCAGAGGGATTCCCGCACTGGTTAGTGTAGCTAGAGTGCTTGAGAAGCGAGCAGTGATAATTTTTTGAACAGAGGTCTTGACAATCGGAAGATTTAGCTTGAGTAGGTCAAGCTGAAAACGACCTGCCTCTGTCTTACGGTAGGATAGAAAACTAACCGTACCTATTACTGCAAATAGAAGTAGTAAGTACCAATAAGACTGAACCCAGTTACTCATGGATAAAACAATTTTTGTTGGAAGCGGAAGTTCTTTTCCTCCTGACTCAAAGATTTCTTTAAAGGAGGGTACCACCACATAAAGGAGAACTAAGACTGCCCCTACGACCAAGAGACCTAGAATTGAAGGGTAGATCATAGCACCTGTAATCTGACGATTAATCTTAACTTCCTTGGTATAATGCTCTGACATTTTTTCTAGCACTTCATCTAGTTTCCCTGTCTTCTCCCCAGCTTCAATCATCCGAACTAAAAGGTTTGGAAATTGTTTTCCTTGCGCTTTCATTGTCTGAGAAAGCTGGTTACCTTCTTTAAGTTGAACACTCATTTTTTTCAGAGCAGCTTTTAAAGGCTTAGAGGTTGTTTGATGCTCCATGATATCCACAGCATTATTGAGCGGAATACCGGCTTCCAACATAACAGACATCTGCTTACAGAAAAGAGAGATATCTGTAACCTTTATTTTTTTAGGTCCACCTAGTGTAATTTCAGTAGAGCCAGTTGCTTTTTCTTCGACACTGATAGGGCGTCCCTTTAGTCGGAGCTGGGCTAGAGCTTCACCCTTAGAGTCTACATCCAGTTCTAAAACTTGAACTCGATTTTTTTCGTCAATATATTTACATATGAACACTGCCATCGTTTTCTACCCCATCATGACTGCTTTTTCGACTTGCTCACGGTCTACTGCGTAAGAAAGCAAGGTCTTACGATCGATTAGATTGCGACGATAGAGTCCAAGTAGAGAAGTATCCATTGTAATCATTCCCTGACTAGCTCCCGTTTGGATTGGCGTCAACAATTGGTGAGTTTTTCCTTCACGGATAAGGTTGCGAACCGCAGGTGTTGCTAGCATAATTTCAAATGCTGCCACACGCCCTTTCCCATTTGAAGTACGCATCAATTGCTGAGATACAACTCCCTCTACAACGGCAGAGAGCTGAACACGAATTTGTTCTTGCTGTTCGGCAGGAAAGACATCAATAATACGGTCCATTGTATTGACCGCTCCAACCGTATGGAGTGTGGAGAGGACTAAGTGACCTGTTTCCGCCGCACGGAGGGCAATCTCGATGGTTTCCTTATCCCGCATTTCCCCTACAAGGATGACATCCGGGTCCTGACGGAGAGCACCACGAAGGGCATTTCCAAAACTCTGTGTATCCGCACCAAGCTCGCGCTGGTTGACCAAGCACTGTTTATGGGCGTGCATATACTCGATGGGATCTTCGATGGTAATAATGTGTTCATCACGTAGTTCGTTCATATAGTCAATCATAGTGGCTAGGGTCGTCGACTTCCCTGAACCAGTCGGTCCTGTAACCAAGATCAACCCCCGACGCTTTTCAGCCAATTTTTTTATAACAGCTGGCAATCCGAGGGATTCCATGCTAGGAATCTGATTTGGAATGACCCGCAAGGCAATCCCTGAGTTATTTCGTTGTTTAAAGATATTGACCCGCAAACGGAAACCATTATCAACTTCGTAGGCACAATCCACTTCTCCCACTTCAAGCAGGTGTTGAATTTGCTTTTCTGTTAGTATTTCTTTGGCAAATCGAACCGTGTCCGTATTTGTCATCTTTTCATCGGTGATGGGCGTTAGCTTTCCGTGCAAACGCATCGTTGGCTCAGCCCCCACCGTAAAATGAATATCCGACGCACCATGTTCAATGGCTTGTTTGATTAATCCATCTAAATTCATCTTAGGCTTCTCCCTCTAGACTAAATGCAATCTTCATTGCTTGTTCCATTGTCGTTATCCCATTTTTAGCTGTTTCTATTGCTTCTTCTGCCAAGTCTCTCATTCCCTGTGATCGAGCTTGATTGCGTAATTCAGCGGTTGTCGCACCTTTATTGATCATGGCTTTTATTTCTTTGGTAACGGCCATGATTTCATGAATCGCAATACGACCGTAGTAGCCAGTTCCACCGCAATAGTTACAACCTTCACCCTTGTAAAGCTTATCTCCAGGGTGGATACCTAAGTGCTGATAGTGATTCCCTTCAACAGTATAGGCTGTCTTACACTTCGGACAGATGCGTTTAATCAAGCGCTGTGCGATAATCCCGACAGTAGCTGTTGAAACCAAGTAGGGTTTAATTCCCATATCCACCAGACGGTTGACGGTAGAAGCTGTGTCATTGGTATGGATTGTAGATAGAACGACGTGACCTGTAATGGCGGCACGGACAGCGATACTTGCTGTCTCCTCATCCCGAATTTCCCCCAGTAGGACAATATCTGGGTCCTGACGCAAGATACTTCTCAAACCACTGGCAAATGTCAAACCTGCTTTGACATTTACCTGTACTTGGTTAACTCCGTCCAGTCTGTATTCTACAGGGTCTTCAACAGTTATGATATTTTTTCCGACGTCGTTTAACTCGCGCAAGGCTGTATAAAGAGTGGTCGTCTTACCAGACCCCGTTGGACCTGTCAACAAAATAATTCCTTCGGGTGCTTTCAATATATCATCAAATATTTTTTCATTGGCTGGTGAAAATCCAAGCTCTTCCTTACTCAGAAGAGTGGCATTCCGATTCAAAATCCGGATAACAATCTTCTCACCAAAAACAGTCGGAAGGACAGATACACGCATATCCACTTCACGTCCATCAATCGTAGTCTCAATCCGACCATCCTGTGGAATGCGACGTTCGGCAATATCCAAACCACTCATAATCTTAATCCGTGTAGCAATAGCAGAATGCGTAGAAGCCTTTAACTGCATATTTTCAACGAGCGTTCCATCAACACGGAAACGAACGCGAACGACTTTTTCAAATGGCTCGATGTGAATATCTGATACCCGTGTTTTGATAGCTTGACTAACAATCGAGTCAATCAAGCGTACTACAGGTGAATTTTTAATTGTGATATCTTCTTCTACGACATCATCTTCAACACCAAAGCCCTCAATTTCTGTAGCTGCTTGATGGGCTGCATCCCCCTGTGAGTAATACTGGTCAATATATTTTTGAATATCGTCGCTCAAACCAATGTGTGGTTCAATCGGCATCTTCGATACAATTCGAACATCATCCAAGGCGATGTAATTTTTAGGGTCTGCCATCGCAACGATGAGTCTTGGCTCCACATCCTCTGTAAAGGCGATAGGAATCAAGCAGTGGCGACGTGCAATTTTTTCTGATACCTTAGCTACCGCTTCCTTATCAATTGAAAACTGAGAAAGGTTGACTTGAGGTGTTTTGTAATAGTAACTTAACACTTTCAACAAATCTTCTTCATTGACATATCTTTTTTTCAAAAGGTATCTTTCAAGAGAAGTATCTGTTTCTTTCATTTCATGTATGATATTTTGTCTATCAGCCTCGCTGATTAAGCGCGAACGGACCATAATTTCTAATACTTCCATACTACCTCACCGCCTTTCGTTAATTTTAATTTATGTTTTTCATACTCAGTATTTTTGCATTCGAACAATGATACAATTCTGTTAGCAAAATTTTTTCTCACACTTTATCGCTGAAATTGAGAGATGGGGGCCATGATAAACTTATCGCACGGACTGTCTATGATAATCCGTAATAAAGTCCGGTATCTCACTATATAAACGCTGCACCGACTGACTATCTGTCAGACTGCGTAACTCCGCATCTGTCACTCCAACAAATTGAATAAATCGGACTTCTTCATTTGATGTCTGAATTTTTTCTACTGTATCATCCGGAACACAGATAAAGCCTGTCAACAGAGACTGTTGGTGTACGTCAATCCCTTCTGTCTGACCGGTATAGACATACTCGTATGGACCAAAGAGTTCACCCTTTTCACGTGTCAAACTCGCTAAACTTTTCAATAAGTTTGCAGTACCTATAATCACTTCCTCTTCTTTATCATCAGGGTGTTTTTTCAGCTTATAGGTAAATTCCATCCCAAAACTAGTTGCATCTGTTCCTTGATCATACACATCTGATAAGCCATAGGTTACAAAATGCCAGTAATCTCCAGCATCATATACATTAATCCCTTCCAAGCTACTGTTTCCACCTTCCAAACGAGAAGGACTGGCACTTAACTGTCGTGGTTTATCTTGTCCTGGATAATACAATAAAAAAGCATCTGTAATAGCCTGCCAACCAGCTGGAATTTTTTGCTGTAGTGTTTCTTCTTCTGATGAAATTTCTTTTGTGGAGTCACTTACTGCATTTTGATAAGTATTTATATTTTCTTCCGTTTTTGGCTTTCTCATTAAAAAGTTTAATAATCCCATCTAGCCCCCTTTTCCATTATTTATACATTATTCATTTTAACTAGCTATTTGGTGTAAACGAATAGAAAACGCCTACAACAAACAACACTGATAGATTATAACATATTAAACCCACCATTCAACTTATATTTTTTAGGCGCTTTTTCTCAAAATACGGCACATCACCTATACCAAAAATGATAAAATGATATAAAATATTGATTGATTACCAAGTATTAACTGCAACATTGTCCCATTTTTTTAAATTTTGTTCCCAAAACCTCTCCCTATATATAAAAAATAAATTTCACCGTATTGTAAAATAAAGTGCACAAAAAAAGACATGTTTATCAGCTATACTAAAAGTCATAACATCAAGTATAGAAAAATTAGAAACATATCTACTACTAATTATACAACAAAATATTATATAGATACCACACATCTGGTCCGCGGTAGCGCCTTATTTCCTTCATAAAACAGGACGCTTCCAAGGTTGGAATCCACCATCAACTAGATGTTCATCCTTTTACCACTACTCGTGAAATCTAGTTGTATTTATGATTTTTTGCAAAAAAAAAAAAAAAAATCCACGTTCAAAACATGGATTATGAATAATTAAAATTGTGATGGAACAGCGGCTAGAAGCTCTGCAATCTTGTTTGCCTCACTACCTCCGGCCATAGCCATGTCTGGTTTACCACCACCACGACCTGATACGATTGGTGCCAAGACTTTGATCACATTACCAGCGTGAACCTCTTTGGATTTGCTTGCTACAAGGACATTCACTTTGTCACCGATAGCAGCTACCAAAACAAGCACATCTGAGTAATCTTTTTGTTTCCAGTTGTCAGCGAAGGTACGAAGGGCACCTGCATCTGAAACCGAAACTTGTGTAGCAATATATGATTTACCATTAGCTTCTTTAACATCTTTGAAGACATCACCAGCTGCTGCCGCTGCTGCTTTTTCTTTCAACTCAGCATTTTCTTTTTGGAGATCACGCAAGTTTTCTGAAAGGGCTACAACTTTGGCTGGGACTTGGTCCATTTGTGGAACTTTAAGGGTTTTAGCAATCTCTTTAAGGGTATCTTCGCGTGAACGGAGAGCTTCAAAAGCAGCTTGACCAGTCAAGGCTAGGATACGACGTGTTCCCGAACCGATACCTTCTTCTTTAACAATCTTGAAGAGACCAATCTCTGAAGTGTTACCTAAGTGAGTACCACCACAAAGTTCAACTGAGTAGTCACCAATTGAAACGACACGAACAGCTTTACCATATTTTTCACCAAAGAGAGCCATTGCGCCCATTGACTTAGCCGTTTCAACGTCTGTTTCAATTGTTGTCACAGGAAGAGCTTCCCAAATCTTTTCATTGACCTGTGTTTCAATCGCACGGAGTTCCTCAGCAGTCACCGCTTCAAAATGCGTAAAGTCGAATCGCAAGAAACCTTCTTCATTGAGTGAACCCGCTTGAGTTGCGTGTTCCCCGATGATATTGTGAAGGGCAGCGTGGAGCAAGTGAGTTGCTGTATGGTTTTTCTCAACAGCAAGACGGCGTTTGCTGTCAATCTCAAGGATGTAGCTTGTGCCAACTGAAAGGCTTGCCAAGACTTCAACTGTATGGAGCGGTTGACCGTTTGGTGCTTTTTGAACATCGATAACGCGGGCAACCGTGTCGCCCTTGTCATTTTTCACGATACCGTGGTCAGCAACTTGACCACCCATTTCAGCGTAGAATGGAGTTTGGTCAAAGACAAGGAGGGCTTGACCTTCTGAAATAGCCTCAGTGCGCTCATTGTCCGCAACGATAACTGACAAGTTAGCTTCCAAGGTTGATACTTCGTAGCTGAAGCTCGATTCTTCTGTAATACCTGCAAGGGTTTCGTTTTGCATGCCCATTGAACCACCTTTAACAACAGCCGCACGCGCACGGTCTTGTTGTTCTTTCATGGCTGCTTTGAAGCCTTCGTGGTCAATCTTGTAACCAGCATCTTCTGCTAACTCCTCTGTCAATTCAACTGGGAATCCGTAAGTATCGTACAATTTGAAGATGTCTTTACCTTCAAGCGTGTCTTGTCCAGCTTCTTTCAACTGCGCAAGCAAATGATCCAAGTGACCTGAACCAGCATCAATAGTACGAGCAAAAGTTTCTTCTTCACGTTTAACGATTTTTTCAATGAACTCACGCTTTTCAAGCACTTCTGGGTAGTAGCTTTCCATGATTTGACCAACAGTTACAACCAATTTGTACAAGAAAGTTTCGTTAATACCAAGACGACGTCCATGCATAACAGCGCGACGAAGTAGACGACGAAGGACATAACCACGACCTTCATTTCCTGGAAGAGCACCATCACCGATGGCAAATGACAGGGCACGGATGTGGTCAGCGATGACCTTGAAGCTCATGTTGTCGCCATCTGGATCGTAAGTTTTACTTGACAATTTTTCCACTTCGCGGATGATTGGCATGAAGAGATCTGTTTCAAAGTTTGTTTTAGCCCCTTGGAAGATGGCTGCCAAACGCTCCAAACCTGCACCCGTATCAATGTTTTTGTTAGGCAATTCTTTGTATTCTGAACGAGGAACGGCTGGATCCGCATTGAATTGTGACAATACGATGTTCCAGATTTCGATGTAACGGTCATTTTCAATATCTTCTGCAAGAAGACGGATACCAATGTTTTCTGGGTCAAAGGCTTCGCCACGGTCGAAGAAAATTTCTGTATCAGGACCTGAAGGACCCGCACCGATTTCCCAGAAGTTGTCTTCGATTGGGATCAAGTGGCTTGGATCAACACCGCACGCAATCCAACGCTTGTATGAGTCTGTATCAGCTGGGTAGTAAGTCATGTAGAGTTTGTCTTTATCAAAAGCAAACCATTCTGGACTTGTCAAAAGCTCAAAGCCCCACTCGATAGCTTCATCACGGAAGTAATCACCAATTGAGAAGTTACCCAGCATTTCAAACATGGTGTGGTGACGAGCTGTTTTACCAACGTTTTCAATATCGTTGGTACGGATTGATTTTTGTGCATTGGTGATACGTGGATTTTCTGGAATAACAGATCCGTCAAAATATTTTTTAAGGGTTGCTACACCTGAGTTAATCCAAAGAAGGGTTGGGTCATTTACGGGAACCAAGTTTGCTGATGGTTCAACGGAGTGATCTTTTGATTTCCAGAAATCAAGCCACATTTGGCGAATTTGTGCTGATGATAATTGTTTCATGATGTCTCCTTGTCATGAGAAAATGACAAATCCAATCAAACGAAGGGCGAAAAACCGCGGTACCACCTTCATTCGATGAACTTGTCATCCTCTTAGTTTATTATTTTTTCTTACATAAGTAGCAAGTAGAAAGTCTTTCATGGCTCGCAGCGACCGCCAATTTTCTGCAGAAAGAGTTTTTCTACCATTCTTACGCTTATTTGTCTGATGATGAAGTTGAGCTTTCTTTTGTAGCTGAGTCAGAAGTTTCAGCTGCTGATGAAGAGCTCTTGCTATCCTTGTCAGTCGTGATGTAATTTGATAATACATTTGAGAATGCAGAATCTTTCACCTTCACGTTAGCTTCTTTCAAAGCTTTAGAAATAACATTTGTTTTAAATGTATAGTCGCTTTGTTTTTGCGCCAAGATAGCTTTCTTCAAGACTTTTTTGTAGTCTTTCCAGTTGTCAGATTTAGCTGTCTTCTTCGTCAATTTTACAACATAGTAAGATGACTGATACGTTGTAGCATCTGTTACTTTCACAACAGAAGCACCAACTTGGCCTTCTTCCAAGGCAAAGATAGCTGTTTGTACTTCTGTTGCTACACTTGTTGACGTTGAATCAAATTTTACTTCACCACCTTTTTCTTTGGTAGCTGTATCTTCTGAGTTGTCTTTTGCAAGAGTCGCAAAATCTTCACCAGCTTGTGCCTTAGCTAAGATTTCTTTCGCTTTTGCTTCATCTGAGAATTTGATGATTTGCGCAGAAACTTCTGGTGTGTAGGCATCATAAGCCGCTTTGTAGTTGGTATCTGTTAATTCTTTCTTGGCTGCTTCCTTTACAGCGTAATCCACCAACATGTTGGCACGGATTTGTTTTTTGTAAGTATCAGTTGTCAGTCCTGCTGATGTCAAAGCTGCTGAGAATGACTCGCCGTATTGTTTTGCTATTTTGTTGTAGTACTCGTCTACTTCTTTATCGGTCACTTTTTTACCGTATTGTTGTTCAAAAACGTCAGAAATGACCAATTCAAGCAATACTTTTTGAGCACTTGAGTTTGTTTTAACACGATCATAAAACTCAGAAGTTGTGATAGAACCACCCTTCATTGTGATAATGTCTTTGCTGTTTGAGCTACAAGCTGCAAGTGTCACAGCTGCCAAAAGTGTTACAGCTCCAGCCAGAATTTTTTTAGTTTTCATTCTGAAAATTCTCCTTTTTTCGTTAACCCCACCATTATACCATAAAAGCTTAAAATTTGCTTAATTTTCCTCATTCGAAAGCGAAATAGTTTGACAATTTTTTCTCACTATCAAAAGGCCATCGCTAAGTGGTAAAAGGCTAGCTGTCAATCCTGGATTGTCCAAGGTCGCATCAAACAGACGCTGCAAGCCTCGGTAAATAGTCCGCTGTCCACGACGCACTTCCATGATATCACGCGCCACGTCTCCCCCTTGGAAAATATCATCAAAAATGATGACCCCTCCAACCTTTAGTTTTTTCAAAACTTCTGGTAAAAAGACAATGTATTTGGACTTGGCAGAATCCATAAAAACAAAGTCATATTCATCATCAGGTAAGGTCGGCAAGAGGTCCAAGGCATCTCCCTCTAGGAGTTCAATTTGCTTGCAACTATCATACTTGGCAAAATTTTGCTTGGCAAAACCAATCATCTCTTCATTACGATCAATCGTCGTAATCTTTGCCTCAGGCACACTGTCTGCCATTAATAGAGCTGAAAAACCAATCGCTGTCCCAATTTCCAAGATATTCTGAGGCTGCATCGTTTGCAAAAACAAACGGAAATAGGTCACCACTTCATGCTGGATAATGGGGATATTTTCTTGACGAGCAAAGTCTTCTAATTCTTTCAAAAAACCTGTATTTTGGGCTTGACGAGTCCGCATAAACTCAACAATTTCTTCTTTAACAACCGGACGACGCATATTGTGATTTGCATTTTTACTATATGATTCAACCATGTTTTCTAGTATAGCGTATTTATATAGTTTTTTCAAAGTTTTTATTTTGTAATCTAGCGACTAAAAATTTCATTTATGATATGATGTAAAGAAAGACTAGGAGGTTCTATGAAAGCTACAAAACGACGCCAACTGATTATTGAATATTTTTCCACCAGATAATTCATAGCCTCAGGGTGCGGTTTTCTAGCAAATCCTGACTGACTATGCAAACATTCTGTGAAATAATCGGCAATCTCCAGCAAGTCCAAAACAGTCTCTGTATTGTCTCCTTTGTGGGTATAAATGAAGTTGCGGATGCCATTTTCCCGAGTCCAATTCAGTACTTCACGCGCTTCTGGGAAAAGCGCCAGCTCCTGGTCGCGCTGCTTCAAATCTTCAGAGTAAAAAGATTTTAGACTCTGCAAGTCGTTCAGCTTGTGGCGCTCTGCCCTTTCCTCCAAAAGCTGACCAACAGAATGAGCCAGAATGTAGTCTTGGACCTTGTCGTAGTCAAATTGCCAGCCGTAAGCCTGATACGTCACCTCGAGGACGCGCATAATAGCGGGATAGGAGTCAATCAAAGTCCCGTCCAAATCCTAGATAAAGGTCGGTTTAGACTGGAGAGTCAGCCAATACTTGGCAACTTGCAACTTCTTGCCAAAGTATTCAAACTGTGACAAACTTTCCAGCTGACCACCTGCTTTTTCAATCAAACAACGGCTAGGAAAATTGTCCTGACTGGTTGCGATAGAAACTTTTTCATAGCCTTTTTGCGCGTATAAATCTTTGGCAAATGCCAGCATTTCCATGGCAAAACCTTGGCGACGAAATTTGGGAAGAACCATGTAGCCAATCTGACCGAGTTTGACAACAGCTTCATTCTCCGCTTCCCAAAAACAACGTAGTAATCCTGCAATCTCTCCATCTACGAAAGCATAGTAGGTCGAATAGGTGGACCAAGTCTGCCCTTCTTGTTTCTCCTCCGAGTGCTGACCTTCTCGAATAGCCTTGGGCAAATCATCAATGTAGGTCAGTTCCACAAAAGGATTGTGCTCCTTGTCTGCTAACATATCTGCTTCAAAAGCACGATAGACTTCTTGGTCGGCTAATTCCAGTTTTCTAATATCCATGCTTCTTCTCCTCCCTGATGTCCACCCAATACCGTGCCAAGCGTTTGCCATTTTCTACATCAATGATGTCCTGCAAGACACCACCAACACTTTCAATCGTTTTACGGCTGGGAAGATTTTTTTCCAGGGCAGTAATGAAGATCTGCTCGATTCCTCGTTTTAAGTATTCTTGAAAAGCAAAAGTTAGCATGTCTTTCATAACGCCCTGTCTACGAAAACGAGGTGCGGTGACATAGCCGATGTGCCCACCAATTCCCGCTAAATTTCCCTTTTCTAACTCCCAGCGACATGAAATCTTCCCAGCAATTTGTCCATCCAGAAAGGCAAAATAAGTAGTCACAGTGGACCAGTTTGGGTCAGCTACCTCATGTTCTTGGTGGAGAATTTTTGTCAAATAGGCTTCAAAATCTGTGATTGGTTCTGCTTCTATGAAAACATTTCCCACTGCCTCTTCTGCTACCAAGTCTTGATTGAAGCTCAAAAATGCTTTTTTGTCTGCTGCTGTCAATCGTCTAATTTCCATAAAACCTCCGAATGCCAAAAAATCCCCGAAGGGATTTTTCTTTGATTACAAATGTGCACCTTTGGCAACTAATTCTTCCAGTTCAGTCAAGCGTTTTTCAAAGACTGCAAAGGCATCGTTGAGATAGTCTTCTTTGGTCATATCCACACCTGCTTTTTTGATGACTTCAAGCGGATAATCTGAGTTGCCAGACTTAAGGTAGTTGAGGTAGTTTTCCTTGTCCTCTGGTGTACCGTAGGTGATTTTTTCAGCTAAGGCTGAAGCTGCTGCAAAACCAGTTGAATACTGGTAAACGTAGAAATTGTAGTAGAAATGCGGAATCCGTGCCCATTCAAACTGAATTTCGTAGTTGTCTTCTGCTGACAAGCCATAGTACTTGGCATTGATGTCCGCGTACAATTGGTTGAGGAATTCAGCTGTCAAGACTTGTCCTTCTTGGTCTGCCTTGTAAATAGCATGCTCAAATTCTGCAAATTGTGTCTGACGGAAGACCGTACCGCGGAAGCCATCCAAGTAATGGTTAAGAATAGCGAAACGTGTTTTCTCATCTGTTACTTCTGACAAGAGTTTCTCTGTCAAGAGATTTTCATTGGTTGTCGAAGCAATTTCCGCCAAGAAGATTGAGTAATGTCCATACACATATGGCTGATTTTGGCGAGTAAACATGGAGTGAAGCGAATGCCCTGTCTCATGAATTAAAGTGTAGAGATTATCCAAGGTATCCTGCCAGTTGAGAAGCATGAAGGCGTTGGTATCGTAAGCACCACCAGAGTAGGCACCTGAACGTTTCCCTTCATTTTCATGAACGTCAATCCAGCGCTCGCTGAAAGCTTTTTCCACGATAGCAGAGTATTCTGGACCGAAGATTTTAAGCGTATCCGCTGCTTTTGCAAGCGCTTCTTCGTAGGTAAACTTGTAGTCTGTCTCAGACAATGGTGTGTACATATCGTACATCTTCAAATCATCCAAACCTAGCAACTGCTTACGGAGATTGATATAACGGTGCAATAGTGGCAAGTGCTTGTTCACAGCCGCTACCAAGGTATCATAAACAGATTCTGGGATGAAATTATTTGAAAGCGCAGCTTCGCGAGCAGAACAATACTTGCGCAAACGAGCTTTCAAGTTGTTGACTTTCACATTAGACTGCAAGGTTTTCGCATAAGTATGCTGGAATTGTTCATAGGTACCGTAGAGAGCTTCATAAGCTTCTTGGCGGACATCACGGTTTTTAGATTCCATGTAAGAAATGTAGCTACCGTGTGACAAAGGCACCAAGTGACCGTCTTCGTCAGCGATTTCTGGGAATTGAATGCTAGCATTGTCCAAGATAGAGAAGGTTTCAGACGGTGCTTCAAAGATTTCGCTCGTCGCTGCCAAAACTTCTTCCGCTTCTTGTGATAAGACATGCGCTTTTTGTGCTAAAAGTGTTTCAAATTGGTGCTTGTACTGCACAAGAGCTGGCTCTTCTGCTAAGAAAGCTGCGAATTGCTCATCTGAAATCTGCAAAAATTCTGGTTCGTAGAAAGAGAAAATTTGTCCGTAAGTTGAGTAAAGAGCCATAGCCTTAGCTTGAAATTCTTGGTACTTGCCTTCACGTGTATCTTGGTCATTCTTCATAGATGCATAGACGTAAAGGTTTTCAATACGGCGCATGAGTCCTAGCTGGAACTCACTAATTTCTAAGAGAGAAGCTGCTGAATCTAAAAGGTGACCCGCAAAGTCGCGTCCTTTTTCCATTTCCTCTTGGATAGAAGCTAACTCAGCCTCCCAAGCTTCGTCTGTCGCAAAAATAGTGGACAAGTCCCATTTATACTTGTCGTCGATTTCATTACGTTGTTTCGTCATCATCATTTCCTTTCTTGACATCAATATCTTCATTATACCACATTTTAGCGCTTACAGGCCATTTTATAGTAGATTGGCGGGTAGAGTTTCTGAACTTTTTTATTTTTTTCCTTTTGGTAAAATGCCTGAAACTGCTCATAAACTTCTGACAACTCCTGTCTTATCTGTGCAAAACCGTCTTGGCTAACAGGCAATTGAATCTGAGGATAGAAGTCATTTTCGTCATACAACAACAAATTCTCTCCTTTTTCATAAGCCTGCGCCTGCTTTTTCATCCATTTGGGTGACTGGTAATGAAGTTGCTGAGCCACATAATGACAGATATTCTGATTTATTTTCCCTTCAAAACAGGATAATTTTTGGCTCGCATAGGGGAGGCGAAGAATATCCAGCAAATCCCCCTGTCCAAACGGAAAACTCCTAGTCAAATATTGCACCCGGCCATGTAAATCTTGGTGAATCAAGTAACGCAGGCGCAACAATTTCTTCTCCACTTCCAATTCCCAAAGATGAAAGCCCATATTCTGACTGAAATACAGAAATTGTTTCTGCAGAGGAGTCAATTTTTCTTTCAACCAGAGGTCTTTTCCCAGTAGCCAAAGCACCTGATAGCCCGCCTTGTGATAAGACTGAGTCCGCTCTTGTAAGCGGTCTATGGGCAAAGTTGAGCACTGGACTTCCAGCGCCAGCTTGTCTTCCACCAAGAGGTCTGCAATCTGCTGAATGCTAGGAAGAGCCACTTCTACTCCCACTTGAACTGACTTGCTAGCCCACTCATAAAGACTTGCCTTTAATTCTAAATGCTGGGTAGACTCATTTTCCGAAAAATAACGACAATCCGCTAAGTTAATATGGGCAAAATGAGGTCGCATGATGGTCCCGTTTTTAAGACGAACCGGTGCCCCACAACATGGGCACTTATACTTCCTTCTTTCTACTGGCACAATCTGAGCCAAATTGACCAGACTCCCCCTGTCATCATAAGCAACTAGCATAAAACCTCCTTCACTAGATTATTCGTAAAAAGTAAGATACATCTTGCTCTTAGAACACTTTTCTACTCCTTAATCAGATAGAGCTACAAAGTTAAATAGGCTAATGAGACTCCTATCCTCCTCTTCTTCTCAGATATTTTGTTCAGCTATTTCTTGATGATGTAAATGGCAGACGAAAAAGAGAGCAGTCGGCTATGAAACCAACCACTCTCTTCTTTCA
Source organism: Streptococcus hepaticus (assembly GCF_043656315.1). Taxonomy (NCBI): domain Bacteria; kingdom Bacillati; phylum Bacillota; class Bacilli; order Lactobacillales; family Streptococcaceae; genus Streptococcus; species Streptococcus hepaticus. The sequence goes on along the minus strand of NZ_JBINIY010000002.1, from coordinate 240,471 downwards.
TACATAGCAAGAGATACGCGGGAATAAAAGCTATCCGATAAATGGTTAAATTTCAGGCAAACAGATTCGTTTTACCAATATTTTTTTACGTATCTTGCACCAGAATCCCAAAGGTAGAAATTGTAAGTGTGGAAAGAACGATGTTCAGAGAACAACACTGGAACACATGTACACATTTTCTTCGGAGACCGAGATCGCTTCGACAATTTAGCTCTTCTCTTGTCTACTTTCTTGTGGCCTCGACCAGTCACGAAAACCTTTACTTTCTTATTTTTCATTTTTTTCCTTGCCAACCTTGCAGGCGTCAACTCGATCAAAGGTTGACTCGGTTGCGTTGGAACAATTGGAGTCGCTGGAGTTAATGGTGTCAGTGGCTGACTCAATTGTTCTGCTATAACTGGATTCGCAGGAACCAATGTGGTCAATGGGGGACTTGACTGCTCTGGAGTAGGCAACGTCCGAAGAGCTTCCAAACGTTCTTTGAAGAGCCTGAGAGCATTTTCTAAATAACCACGAGTGTCTGTAGTTAGATGTGATAACTGTAAAGTTTCCTCCGTCTCAGAAATTTCCTTCTCCAATCCTTTGATTGCCAGTTCCAATGTTTCGCCTGGTCGTAAATCCAGTTTTTTCAGATAAGCCAACCGTTCTTTGTATAGGTTCAAGAATTTTTCTAGTTCTATACGACGTTCGTCCTTGATTTCTTTAGATTGTAAGGTTTCCTCCATAGTAGCGATTTGATTTTCCAAATCTTTGATAGCTACATCCAGTCTTTCTCCTTTACGCAATCCAAAATGTGGCTGACTAGTATTGCTTGCAACTCCTTCAACAGGTTGATCTGCAGGTGTAGTTGGTGTTACTGATTCTTCTGGAGTTGATCCTAATGCTTCGAGATAAGCTAAACGACCTTCAAGTTTCTTCAACAGTTTTTCCACATCAGCACGACGTGGGACATTCTCATCAAGTACCTTGAGAGTATCTTTGGACTCCTCTATTTGCACTTTCAAGTCGCTGATTTCTTTTTCACGATCTTCACCTGGACGTAAACTATAATCCGATTCCTCTTCTGACGGCACTTCTGGAGCTATTGGAGTGAGCGACTCATCTTTAGCTACACGTAGGACGGCAACAGTTAGAGGAGCAAGGATAATCTGTTTTTTCTCCACATCAATCCGAACCCCTTTTGGTAAAGCAATCTTCTCTATACCTGCAGTTTCTTGGTCCACAAGAACGGTCGCTTTCAAGTAATCAATAAATTCATCTGTCACAAAATAGGTACGTTCAATATCCTGAGCATTGATAAAGACACCGTATTTATCGCCATTTGAAGCAATGGCTTGGTAGGCAATAAAGTAATCATCGTAGCCAATTGAACCTTCCATTGGTTTCATAATGAGGCTAACATTGGCATCCACTTCTGCACGAGTTGCACGTGTAAAGGCATCTGTTGAACGACGAAGCGCAATCAAACCTGCAGTATAGGCTTGGGTCGCTGTATGAAGTGGATATTTTTCTTTATCTGTCGCCTTTTGCCAATCAAATTTATTCACCGCATCTGAGGAATCGTAGGAATCATGAATAAAGTATGGGTATTTTTCCACCTCTGAAATATGAGTTGATTTTTCAGGAGCTGTTTCTACCTTACCTACATAGTCATCACTGAGTAATTGCTTGGTTCTACCATACTCTTGACCTGAGTGAAAAAAGGCTGTCCCCTGTGATGTTAAAATCAAGGCATTTCCCATACGAATTCGCTTATGAATTTCATCTTCGTGCTTGGCAGGATCTTTTTTCAGAGACTGTGCAATGACATCGTGCAGGGTTAAATTATCATGCGCTTCGATATACTGAATCACATCACCTGGATCATCAGCATTGAAATTCGTTGGCTGAGCTTTAATATTTTTAAAGAGTTTGTCAATATTTTGACGACCATTTGTCAAGAAAGCAGGTTGACCTTCATTTGGATAGCCAGATTTCAATGTATTGCGAATATCGTCAGAAAAGACACCAACAGAATCTGTCTTATCCATCCAAGATTGGTCGGCTGCTTGCTTAGGTTGGTATTCATCACCTTTGAAACTGGACCAGCCTTCTCCTAACATAAGAATGTTTGGATTGAGTTCTTTAGCTGCATCAAACGCTTTTTGAATAGCCTCAGCATCATGGTCCCCCATCATATCAAAACGGAAGCCATCCACTTTAAATTCGTCAACCATGTACTTGATCGAATCGACCAAAACACGGCGACTCATGTAGTGAGTGGTTCCCAAACGGCCACCACCAAAGCTTTCTCGTGATGTGCCATTAGCATCCATAAAGTGATAGTAATTTGGTTCTAAATCTTCAAAAATCGAAGTTTTAGCAGTATGATTATAAACCACATCAAGGATGACTCCCATTCCGCGATCATGGATTTCTTTGACTAGATTCTTAAATTCTCTAATACGTGCCCCAGCATCTTCTGGTTGTTCAGAATACATACCTGACAGAGCAAAATAACTATGTGGGTCATAGCCCCAGTTATAGTTTTGATTTCCAGAAGTATAATTTTCTGAACGTGTTTTATCCAATTCGTTGACATAGTAATAACTCATGACTGGCAATAACTGAATATGGGTAACACCTAATTTTTGCAGGTAATCCAATTTTTCAACAAATGAAGCAAATGTTCCAAACTTATGCTGTAAGTCTTTTTCAATACTAGCATCAGAAGTAAAGTCACGGACATGTGCTTCATAGATAATAGCCTTTTCACGATGTGTATAATTTGGAATTTTAGCGTAAGACAGGTCTGTTGGACCCAAATTTCTTGGATCGACAAAGGCTGCTTTGGCAACACCTTTAGCGCCAATCTCTCCTTTAGCTGTATCGCTATTCCAAGGTGCTAAAGACTTCGCATATGGATCTAAAACATATACCGTTTTATCCCCACGTATGATGCGGTATTGGTAATAGTAGCCAGTAAAATCAGACAGTTTTCCATTGGTTTGATTGAGTTGAACTGACCAGACGCCCTTTTCACCCTTGACCATCTCAACTGTAGCAATTTCTTTCTCTTGCTCTATTTTATCGTAGACAACAACTTCAACCTTGTCTGCACTTGGTGACCACACATTGAGTGTTGCCTGACGACCATTTTGTGTCAATTCTGCCCCTAATTTACCATCATAGGCATAAAGTTCATCTTTTAATTCCCATGAAACTTTTGCAACAAACTCATTGGATTCATATTTCACCTTGTAAAGAGCATTTGCGGCTGAGAATTCTCCCTTGATATGCAACATTTTATTAGCTGCATCTACGACCAACTCTGTAAAGTAAACATCCTTGTTATCTTTGTCTGTTACTTTCAGAACTTTTGCTAAATCCTCTCTAGTAACACCATCAAGATTTGAGAAGAAAGCTGTCAGCTCTGTCTGTGAATTCTGCTTTGCACCAACAAGTTTCACTTGGTCAATGTAGTAAGGATTTGTATAAATCTTAGGATCGCTGTCTTTTACAAAGATTTGCGTATGGTGAGCTACATCTCCAAATTCATAATTCTTCTCTTGGATTTTTGCATTGTCAGGTTTTGACTCATTCACAATCAAGAATCCAAGCATCTTAGCGGCTTCTTTCAGCGGTACATCCACATAGTAGCCGTATTTCCCTTCCTTTTCAAAATCAGCACCATTTGGCCATTTTCCGATAGAGTCAGATGGCGTTTTTACATCTCCCCAAATCCAAGCTCCTAGATGCTCATATTTTTTATCTTCACGTAAATAATTAATGCGAATGCTGCCTTTTTCTAGTGGTTCGTAGGCATAGACATTATGTTCAGCATCAACCCATGCTTCATTCATCTTTGTACTAAGAATTTCAAGTGTACGGTCTGGACTCAAATCTTTGCTGTCCAACAGGCCATTTAGTTTGAAAGAGAGCTTAGTCAATACTTCTTTGTCTGCCATTTTAACATCTAGGTAATAACCATAGTTATCCTCTGTGGCAGTCGTGAAACTTGTTGCTCCCTGTGGCCAGCCTCCCTTCTTCTCTGAAGGAGTCTCCACATCATCCCAAAGCCATAGACCGATATTTTCTTTGCTATAGCCGTTTGGTAATTGTTTAAAGTGCAATCGGAAATAACCTGCTGCAATCTTAGCTTCTGCTATCGGTGTCTCAGTTTCGGATGATGTTGGTTGGTCAACTTCTGAAGGAGCTGGTACAGTTGCTTCAGAAGTTGCAGTTGTTGCCTCGCTAGGTTGTTCTTCCGAATTTGGTGTTTGTCTAACTAGGGTTTGAAGAGCAGCCAGACGTTCTTTAAAGAGAGGCAATATTTTTTCTAAGTAGGCACGAGTATCTTCATTCAGCGTCGTGAGTTGCAAGGTTTGCTCAGTATCAGCGATTTGTTTCTGTAAATCTTTAATAGCTGGTTCCAGTTCTTCACCTGAACGTAAATTTAGTTTTTGAAGATAAGCCAGACGTTCTTGAAGTAAGTTCAAAAAGTTTTTTAAGTCAATACGTCGTTGCTCTTCAATGATAGGAGATTTCAGGGTTTCTTCCGTATCAGAAATTTGTTTGGTTACATCTTTTATCGCCTGATCCAATTTTTCACCTGGACGTAGGGCAAACTTTGGCTGGTCTGTACTTGGAATGCTTGTGGTGGTTGATTGATCTGCTACTACATTTGGCGTAGTCGGTGCAGAAGGCTCTACGGCTACACTTGGGGCTACTGGTCCTTCTGACTCCTCAACAGAATTTTCTAGAAAGGCCAATCGCTCATTGAGTAACTTCAAAAAATTTTCCAAATCCGCACGACGTGGAGCATCGCTGGAAAAAGACTCAATGCTCTTTTTCTTATCCTCAATCTGCACTTTCAATTCACGAATAGCAGTCTCACGATCCTCACCCTCACGTAAACTGAAATCTGGTTTACTCTTTTCACCACTATAATCCGCTATAGGCTGCTCATTTACTGGTAGAGGTTGTTCCACACCGCTTGTTGTGGTTTCTGAATCTACCTCTGTAGAACCGACTATTGTGGGCTCCGCTACTAGTTCTCTTGTAGAATCTACGCTATCGTTTGCATCAGTTTCAGTCGACAAAAGCACAGCACTTGCTTCTGAAACAGTCGCTCTATTTTCCTCAGCATATGCCGTATTGGCTGAAATAGCAAAAAAAACTCCAACAAGGACGGAAGCCACTCCTACCGTCAGCTTTTTGATGCTATATTTTAACTGTCTATGCCCAAATAGCGATTGCTTTGTGGTGAATTTTTTCTTTTCCATAAGCCCTCCGATATAGATTTAATGTCAAAGTTATTCTAGCATTTAGTGCAAACGTTTTCAATATGAAAGTGATTTCGATTTTTCCTAAAAATACCTATTAAATATTCATATTTTTATTCTACACATACTGAAAATACGCACACTTCTTTCAACGATAATTTTCCATACCTTGGTAAACGCTAGATGTCTTTTCAAAAAAGAACGGATTCCTTTAAACACATAATCAACTGTCCCCATTCAACATCTTAAGCATGTGATCCCTCAGTATTATTTAGATAACGACTCCTACTCCGCTAGCTTATTCTGTATAAAAATAATTTGACTTTCAAATAAATAGATGGTATACTAAACACTAGTAAATTAAAGGAGATTTTTTATGATTCAAGAAAAGAAAAAAGTTGCACCACTTGTGCTTGGAATTATTTCTATTATTGGTGGTATCCTCTTGCCTATCGTCGGTTTGATTTGTGGAATCATCGGCCTGGTATTCGCTTTTAACGGCAAGAAAAACTCTGATTTCGATTACAAATTAGAGCTAATCCTCAACATCATCGGCCTTGTCTTAGTTGTCGCAAATATGGTCATTACAATCTTTATTATCGTACCTGCTTTACAAAATTTATAAAACTGATAACAAAACAGACTGGAACGAAAGTTCTAGTCTGTTTTGTTTTTTACTCTATGTCAATCAAAAACAACGGCACTAAAAACCGCTGTTTTCATTATTTCTTACCCAATAATCGCTCCATTCGGAACTGAGCTATCAACCGTCAAAACAGTCAATTTGCCATCGTGTTCTGCAGAGAGAATCATCCCTTGGCTGATGTATTTTTTCATCATTTTACGTGGTTTGAGGTTGGCTACGATTTGGAGTTTTTTACCGACCAATTCTTGTTCGTTTGGATAGAATTTGGCAATTCCTGACAAGATTTGGCGGTGGTCAGCGTCGCCTGCGTCCAAGCGGAAGCGGAGCAATTTGTCCGACCCTTCGACTTTTTCAACTTCGATCACTTCAGCAACGCGAATTTCCACAGCGTCAAAGTCTTCAAACTTGATTTGGTCCTTACTTGAGGTCAATTCCACTTCTTCTGGCACCCACTCTTTTTCAACAGGCGCTTTGCCAGCATTCATTTGGTCCTTGATGTAGGCAATTTCTTTCTCCATATCTAGACGTGGGAAGATTGGTGTTCCTTTAGCAATCACTTTGATACCTGTTGGAAGTCCTGATAATTCAAGGGTTTCAAGGGCAAAGGCAGAGGCAAGTCCCAATTGTTCCATAATAGCATTTGAAGTTTCCATCATGAATGGTTGAATGAGATGCGCTACGACACGGAGGCTAGCTGCCAAGTGAGCCATTACCGCCGCCAATTTGTCGCGGTCAGGGTCAGCTTCATCTTTGGCAAGTACCCAAGGAGCTGTTTCATCAATGTACTTGTTGGTACGTGAAATGATTGTCCAAACCGCTTCAAGGGCACGTGGGTAATCAACAGCCTTCATTTGTTTGTGATAACCCGCAATGCTATCAGCTACAACTGCTGCTAAGTCTGCGTCAAATTCAGTTGCTGTCGCAAAGGCCGGAACCTCACCACCGAAGTATTTGTTAATCATAGCAACCGTACGGTTCAAAAGATTTCCAAGGTCATTAGCCAATTCATAGTTGATACGTCCAACGTAGTCTTCAGGTGTGAAGGTACCGTCTGAACCAACTGGCAATGAACGCATGAGGTAGTAACGCAATGGATCAAGACCGAAGCGTTCTACCAACATTTCTGGGTAGACCACGTTCCCTTTAGACTTAGACATTTTACCATCTTGCATGACAAACCAACCGTGAGCGACCAGGCGTGTTGGCAATGGCAAATCAAGGGCCATCAACATAATTGGCCAGTAGATGGAGTGGAAACGAAGGATGTCCTTACCAATCATGTGGATGACTTCACGAGACACATCATTGCCCCAGAATTTGTCCATGTGGTTTGGTAGGTCATTATTGTAACCAAGGGCAGTGATATAGTTAGAAAGGGCATCAATCCAAACGTAAACCACGTGTTTAGGGTCGTTAGGAACTTTAACCCCCCAAGTAAAGGTTGTACGAGAAACTGCCAAGTCTTCCAAACCTGGTTCGATAAAGTTTTTAAGCATTTCATTCATACGACCGTCTGGTTGAATGAACTCTGGATGCTCTGCATAGTAAGCCTTAAGGCGGTCAGCGTATTTGCTCATGCGGAAGAAATAAGACTCTTCAGACACTTTTTCCACTTCGTGACCTGATGGGGCAACCCCACCAATCATCCTGCCATTTTCATCACGGTAAATTTCTGCCAACTGGCTTTCTGTAAAGAATTCTTCATCAGAAACTGAGTACCAACCAGTGTATTCGCCAAGGTAAATGTCACCTTGATCAAGCAAACGTTGGAAAATTTTAGCAACGGCTGCTTCATGGTAATCATCTGTGGTACGGATAAATTGGTCATAAGAAATATCCAAAAGCTCCCACAATTCTTTAACGCCTTTGGCCATGCCATCAACGTATTCTTGTGGGGTGATACCAGCTTCTTCAGCCTTTTGTTGGATTTTTTGACCATGCTCATCAAGACCTGTCAAGTAATGCACATCATAGCCCATGAGCCGTTTGTAACGTGCTAAAACATCACAGGCAATAGTTGTGTAGGCAGACCCGATGTGCAATTTCCCTGATGGGTAGTAAATCGGTGTAGTAATATAAAAGTTTTTCTTATCTGTCATAATGACTCCTTTCGCGCAAATGAGACGCGTTATTCATCGGGAGATAGAGCAAGTACTATTCCCTAACTGAAACATTTTACCATATTTCCAGTGATTTTTATAGTCCACACCACAAGGTATCCGTAACAAACCAAGACAAACCTTCCCTACACTACCCTTGTAAAATTCCTATTTAGTGTTATAATTGTAAGGATTATACAATCTATTGTGGTTGTTTCAATCTTACCATTGAAACGCTCAACTATAACATCATATTCGGAGGTACATCACTATCGTGATAATACTAGCAGGCATGATCGGTGTGGGAAAAACAACCTACACATCTCGATTGGCTGAAGCATTGGGAACGGAAGCCTTTTTTGAACCAGTAGACAACAATCCTATTTTAGATAAATATTATGAAGAGCCAGATAAATACGGTTTTGCTTTACAAATTTATTTCTTAAACAAACGGTTTAAATCAATCAAAGAGGCCTATCTGGCAGATGACAATGTTTTGGACCGCTCTATCTACGAAGATGCTCTTTTCACCTATATCAATACCTTACAAGGAAATATTAGCCAAGAAGAATACAATCTCTACCTTGAATTATTGGATAATATGATGGAGGAAATCGACGGACTTCCTAAAAAAGCACCAGATTTGTTGATTTACCTCAATGGTAGCTTTGACCATATTATGAATAATATCAAAAAACGTGGACGTTCCTTCGAGCAACCAACTACTGAAAATGGACTAGAAGACTACTATCGACTCCTCCACTCTCATTATCAAGATTGGTATGACCGTTATGATTACAGCCCTAAAATGATGATTGATACCGATCATTTTGATGTCATGCAAGACACTGATTGGGAAAAAGTATTTGACTTGATTTCAGAAAAAATGAATGACGTACGCAAAGAAGCCTAATTTTCTAGGCTTCTTTTTTTGAAATCTGATAGGAATAAATCACCGGCACCAAGATCATCAGCGCAATACTTGGCAGAAAAATATAAGGAGTGAGGGTTGGAAATAGACAAGTCAGCAAGGACAGACTAGCGCAAACGACCCAAACTTTTCCTGCCATACGATGAGTGCGATTCCAGTTCTTCTCATCATTTAAGGTCCAAGGCAACTTGATTCCAACAGTGTAATTTTGACGAAGTTTTGGCAAGTAATTCCCTAAGATAATAAAGAGCAGACTGATAGAGCCAATAATCAGTTGACTAGGATTTTTCAGATAACCAAGTGCCACTAAAAAGGTGCTAACTTGGACCAACAGGGCTAGTAGAGGAAGCATCCAGTAAATAATCTTGGTTATTTTAGGACCGACATTACTTGATTTGGGACTGATTGCTGTAAAAACAATGGTAAAAATATGTAGTGCCAGCAAAATGAGAGGCAGGATAAATACCGCTTCAATCTTGCTCGAATAGCCATCTGCCTCTCCCGAAAATCCAAAATGTGTTGGAACTTGAGTCGGTAATTGTTTCCAGACCAAGAGTCCAAAAACGATTGGTAGGAGGCAAATAAGGGAAGTCAGTACTAATAATCTTTTATTGATTTTCATGAGAATCTCCTTTCAAATCAGAAATCCAGACCAGAATATCTTCCAAAACAGAGGTATTCAGCTCGTAATAAATAAAATTTTTCTCCCGTCTTTCCATAATCAAATCTGCTTGTTTGAGCAGTTTGAGATGATAGGAAATGGTCGACGCCGTCATATCGAATTGGCAGGCGATGTCTCCTGCTGACAGGTGTCCATTTTTCAATAAGGTTAAGATATCTCGGCGGACGGGATCTGATAATGCCTTAAACGTTTTTGCGAATGCCATGAATTGTCCTCCTATCTATTTTGAAATTCTTCTAAATAGATTATACTCCTTCTTTTTTAATCGTCAAGAACTATTTCGAAATTTTTCTAAATAGTTTTTCAATCACTCACGCTCGCACTCAATCCATATTTTTGGTAAAATATGTCCAGTATAGAAAAGGAGTTCCTATGAGTAGAAGCCAGCCTGTTATTTTGACCAATATGTGCCTTATCGAGGATGAAAATGGAAACGTAGTCGTCCAAGATCGACCTGCCGAGCTTTATAGCTGGCATGGGATTGCCTTTCCTGGTGGTCATATTGAAGGGGATGAATCCCTCCATGAAGCGGTCGTCCGTGAAGTCTATGAAGAAACAGGGCTAACCATTGAAAATCCTCGTCTGGTCGGTATGAAAAATTGGACAACTCGTGAGAACGAGCGCTACTTAGTCTTTCTCTACCGTACTAATCAATTCAGCGGGACACTTCGCTCTTCTGAAGAAGGTGAAGTCAAATGGCTCCCAAAATCTTCTCTCACCAAAGATAATACCGCAGGTGACCTTCTGACCATGCTGGAAGTCATGGAAAATCCTGACCTATCTGAACTCTACTATCGTGGACATCTAGACCACGGCTACCAGACCGAACTCCGTTAAATATCAAAAAAAAAATAAAGGAAAGATTATGAAACTCATTTCTTGGAACATCGATTCCCTCAACGCTGCTCTTACCAGCGATTCGCCACGCGCCCTCCTCTCACGCGCTGTTATTGATACACTTGTAGCTGAAAATGCAGATATTATCGCCATTCAAGAGACTAAACTCTCTGCCAAAGGGCCTACCAAAAAACACTTGGAAATCTTATCTGACTATTTCCCAAATCACGAGGTTGCTTGGCGTTCATCTGTAGAGCCAGCCCGCAAAGGCTATGCAGGTACCATGTTTCTCTACCGCAAGGAGTGGACACCTACTATCACTTTCCCTGAAATCGGTGCTCCTACTACCATGGATGCAGAGGGACGTATCATTACGCTGGAATTTGACAATTTCTTCGTCACACAAGTCTACACACCAAATGCTGGTGACGGCTTGAAACGCTTGGAAGACCGTCAAATTTGGGATGTCCAATACGCAGCTTACTTGGCAGAATTGGATGCCCAAAAACCTGTCCTCGCAACAGGTGACTACAACGTAGCCCACAAGGAAATCGACTTGGCAAACCCAAACAGTAATCGCCGTTCCCCAGGTTTTACCGACGAAGAACGAGCTGGCTTTACCCACCTCTTATCAAAAGGTTTTACCGATACCTTCCGCCACATGCACGGTGATATCTTGAATGCTTACAGCTGGTGGGCACAACGTAGCAAGACCTCAAAAATCAACAATACGGGCTGGAGAATCGACTACTGGTTGACCTCTGACCGCCTTGCTGACAAGATTACCAAGTCTGATATGATTGACTCTGGTGCTCGTCAAGACCACACACCGATTGTCTTAGAAATTGAATTATAAACAGATTCCCTATCTCATTGATAGGGAATTTTTCTTGTCAACCTCGTATCAACTATGTGATAAACTATAAAAAAGCTAACAATATTAGATGTAAAAGACTTTTGATAGACAAAAATGGCTTCTATGAGTACACTAATGATATCAAAAGGAGAAAAATATGAAACTTGGTCAGCAAATTGTCAACTACCGCAAATCACTACAACTCTCACAGGAAGAACTGGCTGAAAAAGTATATGTCAGTCGACAAAGTATTTCAAACTGGGAAAATGATAAAACCTATCCCGATATTCATAGTTTGCTACTCCTCAGTCAGATTTTTCAAGTGACTCTTGATACTCTTATAAAAGGAGATTTGGAAGAAATGAAAATCATCATCACTCATCAAGAACAAGACAGGCTCAGTCACGATACCTATTATATGTTGGCATTGATGATTATTTCCGCTCTTAGCGCCTTTCCGCTACTGCACTTTTTAGGTTGGTGGGGTTTCCTTCTCTGGGCTTTATTGCTCATTCCCCTATCTTTCTATGCCAATCGCATTGAAGCCTTTAAAAAGAAATATGATGTACAAACCTATAAAGAAATTGTCGCCATCTCCGAGGGACGAACCCTTGATACTATAGAAAAACGGGTAGAAAAGGCTAAATATCCCTATCAAAAACCACTCATTGTGCTAGCATTTTCTTTAGCTTGCGCCCTGTTAGCCATCATTAGTTCACTAATGGTGTTATGGCTTTTTCCATAAAAAGAGAGCTAGGCAACAAGTCTAGCTCCTTTATTGATGTTGATTGGAACATAAAACGTAGTGGTTAAAATCTCATTTATCTCACTCTCAACAATCCGAAAAATCATATAATTGCGGGTATTGGTGGCACTCTGGATTTTTAGGGTGACAGATAGCACGCCCAAAATAAATCATGGCTTGGTGAGCTGCCAACCATTTTTCAGGTGGAAGAACCGAACAGACATAGTCTTCCACTTCTCTCGGTGTCGCTGATTTTTTCACGATATCATGGTGCTTGCAAATCCGCTCCACATGGGTATCTACGGCAAAGGCTGGAATGCCAAATCCCACACTCATCACCACATTTGCCGTCTTACGCCCCACTCCTGCCAGACTCTCTAACTCTTTCCTCGTTTGTGGTACGACACCATCAAAGTCATCAACTAACTGCTGGGCGCATTTTTTCATAAATTTCGCCTTATTGCGATAGAGCCCCAAGCTTGCAATGTATTTTGCCAAATCAGCCTCACTAGCTTCCGCCATGGCTTGAGGCGTTGGATAAGCAGCAAATAGAGCTGGGGTAACCTTATTAACAGCAACATCTGTCGTTTGAGCCGACAAGAGAACTGCGATCACCAACTCAAAGTGGTTGCGAAAATCCAGACTTGGCTGAGCATCTGGAAAAAGGGCAATAATTTCTTCTAATACTTTTCTAGCACGCTTTTTTGATAAAACCATAGTTTCTCCTTTTCTCTATTATAACATGGCTGGCGCTAGAAAGACGGCGACAGGCTTGGACAAAAGAATTGACTTACCACCACTTTCATCATATAATACCTTATTACTCATTTGAAAAAGGAAATAATTCAAACAATGAATACACAAGAAAAATACAATCTCTTAGTAAATCGATTTGAAGCGGCAGCAAATCCTAAAGACGCAGAAGCCATGTCCGCTTACCTCCGTCATCAATTTTCCTTCTTCGGCGTCCGTACGCCTGCCCGCCGACTACTTTATAAGGATATTATCGCAGCAGATAAAAAGGCTAAATTCTTGGACTGGGACTTACTGGATTTGGCTTGGAATCTTCCTCATCGCGAGTTAGATTATTTTGTCTGTGACTATTTGAAATCCCAGCAAACACTTCTGACCTTCGATGATATTCCAAAGCTCCTCACCTACGCAACTAGTCACCAATGGTGGGATTCCATTGATAGCTTAGATAGGATTTTTGGTAATATCGTTGATGACCGCATTCGTGATCTCATGCTCGAGTTTGCTCAGTCAGAGGATTTCTGGCTCTGCCGCCTTGCTATTGACCACCAACTTGGTCGCAAAGAAAAGACCGATACAGACCTACTTGAAAAAATTATTCTTCTCAACCTTGGTAGTAAAGAATTTTTCATCAACAAGTCTATCGGTTGGGCCCTGCGCGATTATTCCAAAGTCAATCCCAACTGGGTGCGTACCTTCCTTCAGCAACACAAAGAAAAACTCGCCCCCTTATCTATCAAAGAAGCGAGCAAGTATATCTAAACTAGTCTGGGACAACTGTTTCAGATTCTTTTTTACCAAAGAGAGATGCGTTCTTTTGGTGGTAAGTACATGGCATCCCCTTTTTAATATCGTAGACTTCATAGAAGACATCCATATTTTTCAACTGCTGATTAACCCGCAAACTAGCTGGGGCATGTGAGTCAAATCTCTGCAAGTACTCCTGATTTTCTGGAGTTTGCTTAGCAGCGTAGGTCTTAGCATAACCTTCAAAGAAAGCAAGATCTGCCTTTCCATATGCCTCCAAAGCTACCGACAAACCACCTGCATCTGCAATATTTTCCTGTAAATACTGCTTGCCCTGCAACTGCTTTCCATTCAAGGTCAACTCATCCCATTGGTAGATAAATTCATAAGTCTTTTTCTGAAAGGCTTGATAATCTTCCAAACGCCACCAAATTCCAAATTTACCGTCCGCATTGTAATTGGCTCCCTGTGGATCAAAGGCATGCGTCATTTCATGACCAATAATACTTCCAAGGGCTCCGTAGTTGGTCCCTTTTTTAGCTTGACTATCAAAAAATGGTGCATTCAAAATATCCTCTGGCAGATAAATCATATTTCCTAAAGGACTATAGAATGCATTTACCATATAATTTGGCAGCAACGACTCACCACGATCAACTTTTTCTGAAAAATGCTGGCGCTGGTAAGTCAACTGCGCTTTATTAAGAGCAAAGTGATTTTCTAACGGACTAGCTGTCTCATCTACCTGCAAATCATTTTCCGAAAGAGTAGCTTGATCATGATAGCCAATAACAATTTTCAATTTATCTAATTTTTCAAGGGCTGCTGTTTTAGTTTGCTCAGACACCCAGCCATTCTTCTTCATCCGATCGATATGCACCTGACGGATGGCCTCTGCCATGTCCGAAACTGCCTGATCCGTTTGGTCAGACTGGTGTTGTTGACGATAATGATGACTGATACTTTTTGAAAAGGAGTCCTCCACCAAAGCCAAGGCCTGTTTCTTGACTGACGTCGTTGTTCTTGCCCCGTACTGCTTGAGAGAAGTTTACTGTACCAAATCACTTGCTTCTGGTGTCAAGTAATAAGCCATATCTCGAGCCTGTACAACCAACAACCAAGACTTGATGAGAGGAAAATTCTTTTCATTTAAAATCTGCTTAAGATTTGAAAAATAGACCGAATCATCAATATGAACCTTTTCCACTTGCTGAACAAAATGACGAGCAATCTCATCTAGGCGAAACGTATCATGCATTTTAGCCATGGCTGACCAGCTCTTTTCCTCTTCACCACTTGATAAGAACTTGAGTAGGATTTGGTCAAATTCCTGCCTGTCCTTTACCAATTATTGACTCTCTTGTTTTAAGTAACCATAGCTTTGAAGAAGTTCAACTGTTGACCTTTCATATGTAGACAGTAATTCTTTCTTACCTTTTTCATCCTCATAATAGGAAGCATCTTCTAAAATCAAGCTAGGCCCATGAAACTAGACTTTTTTCCCCTCTGGCGTCGAATAAAATGGCATGACCAAGCCCATTTCTAAGCGCTGGTTAGCTACCTTCTTCAAGTCCTCCAAGGACTGCAAATTTTCAATATCCTTCAAATAGGGCTTACCAGCCTCCATTCCAGATTTTTCCCGAGTCTTTTCATCCGCTAATTGATTGTAAAATTTAGCAGCTGACTCCATCGCTGGCTGATTGGTCGTCAATTTTCCCTCAGCGATGTCCTGCAAATCTTTAACCAATTCCTCATCGATACTCGCCTGCAATTCAGAAAAGCTAGAAATCTCAACATCATCTTTGGGAATCTCCGTTTTCTTCAACCAGTCATGATTAACAAACTTATAAAAATCCTTCTGAGGTAACGGAGACTGTTTCTGGTAGACATAGCCCCCTAAAGCAAGGGCAGCAAGAGTCACAAGACCACCAAGAGCAACTATGTTCTTCTTTTTCATAAAATAGTCTCCAATTTTTTAGTGACCATTCTACCAAAGTCTTCGTCCCAAATCAATACAAAAAACAAAGATTTCTCCCTGCTTTCAGTATGTTATAAATAAAACTAGTCTAAGCTTAACTCTTTATATTCTGTCCGATAGCCAATCTGCAAGACCTTGCCATCCTTGATCAGAATTGGTCGCTTAATCAGCATGCCATCGCTAGCTAATAGCGCCAACGCTTCGTCTACCGACAAACTGTCAAACTTGTCTTTGAGGCCTAATGCGCGGTAGCTATTTCCTGAAGTATTGAAGAACTTCTTCAGTTCCAAAGGTGAATTCTCCAAAAGACCACGTAATATTTCTACTTGAGGCGGATTGGTCTTAATATCAATGGCTTCAAATTCCAAATCCAATTGGGTTAACTCCTTCTTAGCCGCGCGACAAGTCGTGCATTTCGGATATTCATAAAATGTGTACATATTAGCTCCTTTTCTCGTGCTCCAATAACCAAGCCTTCCGTTCTACTCCACCGGCATAACCCGTCAAAGCCCCATCTGCTCCCAGCACACGGTGACAAGGGATAATCAGCGATAGAGGATTTTTCCCAACGGCTCCGCCAATGGCTTGCGCAGATTTGCAAGAAAGTTCCTCAGCCAGCTGACCGTAGGTCAGAGTTCTACCCGCAGGAATCCTTCGCAGACAAGCCCAAACTTTTTTCTGGAAATCCGTCCCGTGAATGGACAAGGTCACCTCAGGCAAATCCTGACCAGCAAAATAGGCTTGTAACCAAACTTTGGCTGCCACGATACTAGCCGTTTCCTGGAGAAAGATTTCTTCCTTTTCAAAACCTCGCAAGTCATACTTCTGACCAACAAAATAAAGACCACAAAGACCATTCTCATCTGTCAAAAGCCGTATTTCTCCAAGCGGAGACTGATAAAAATCTTGGTAATACATAAATTTAGCATAACGAAAATGGGACATAAAATCAAGTCAAAATCATCAAAGAGGGTGGGACAAAAATCGTAATCTCGCAGAAATCGATTTTGTCGTCCCACCTCCGCACAGTTGACTAGATTGTTCAAAATTGCTTGTCTAGCAAGGAATGAGAACATTCAGTCATCCACTGCATCAAACTGTTAAAATTATAGAAGTTTGAGAGCCTGAGACTTTTGTCCCAGGCTCTTCTCTACTATTTATCCTTCAATCAAGCGCACGCGCACAATGTTTTCAGATGTTTGAAATTTATCTACCAAACCTTGTACCTTTTCCTTATCACTTTCATCCAAATCAAGAAGAGTATAGGCATACTCACCCTTGGCACGATTAAGGATGTTCTCAATATTGATGCCCAATTCTGACACAGCCGTCGAAATCTTCGCCACAATATTTGGTACATTTTTGTTAATCAGGGTGATACGGTAAGGTGCATTGAGCGGTTGGTGCATATTGGGGAAGTTAACAGAGTTGGTAATTTCTCCTGTCTCCATAAACTGACGAATGGTTTTACCAGCCATAATAGCACAGTTGAGCTCTGCTTCTTCCGTTGAACCACCCACATGTGGAAAGACTGTAATCCCTGCTTTGTTGAGCAATTCTTCCGTTCCAAAGTCAGTAATGTAACGTTTGACCACACCTGTTTCAATGGCTTCAAAGAGGGCTTGATTGTCCACCAACTCTGCACGGGCAAAGTTAATAATCGTTGTTCCTTTTTGCATCAAGGCAAAAGCCTGCTCATTGAAGGTATGTTTGGTATCCGGTGTCAAGGGCACATGGACAGTAATATAGTCTGACTGACTGAAAATTTCCTTCAAGTCATTGACCCGTTTGACATGACTAGAGATATTCCAAGCTGTTTCAATAGATACATAGGGATCGTAGCCCAAGACATTCATTCCCAAACGGCGGGCATCGTTGGCAATACGAGCACCAATGGCACCAAGACCAATGACTCCCAGTGTTTTACCTGCAATCTCTGAGCCCGCAAATTGACTCTTACCTGCTTCGATTTGTTTTGGAACATCGTCGCCAGTCAGTGTATTAGCCCAAGCTGACGCTGACAAGTAATCACGCGCAGACAAAAGAAGAGCGGTAATAACAGCTTCTTTTACCGCATTGGCATTGGCTCCAGGTGTATTGAAGACAACAATTCCTGCTGCCGTTGCTTCTTCGATGGGAATATTATTTGTCCCCGCACCTGCACGCGCAATAGCTTTCAGATTTGACGGAAATTCTACACCATGTAGATTTTGACTACGGATGATATAGGCATCTGGATTATCTGCCTTGTCTCCGTCAATTTGAAAATGATTGCCCAATTCTTTGAGCCCAATTTGATTGATATTGTTATAAGTTTTAACGCTAAATACCATAAATTTCCTCGTTTATTCTTCTTCTGCAAAGGCTACTTCTTCTCCTCCGCGGAGCCAACGGTCGTTCTCAGACAATTCTTGATAGAGAGCAGTTTCTGCTTTTCTCTTGATTTTTTGATAAGCTAATCGCTCACCATCAATAGGAACTTTTCCACAGTACACAAAGCCTAATTTTTCCAGAATATGTTGCATGACCACATTTTTTTCATGGGTATCGCAACGAAAATCTGGCCCCTTATGCCCTTCAATCAGACCTTCTAAAAATGCTTGCGCCAGCTGTTGGCCCGTAAACTCCTTAGCAACCGCCACACGGTGGAAGGTCACATAGAGATAATTATCATGTTTCCACTTGCCATCGTAAATGGCTGTGTACTCAGCTTGGTTGCCTAGGTAAACAGCTGCATAGGCTGCAATTTCCCCATCTACAATCCCAACATAAGCACGATTTTCCAAGATGTCTTCAATCACAATCTCTGAATTTGGATAGCCATTTTGCCACTGGGGACTTCCTGCTGCTGCAAGAGTTTTCTTGGCATCTTCTAGAATATCCATGATTGGCTCAACTTCATTTGGATGAGCTAGTCGTATGTCCATGTTTACTTGTTCTCCGCTTCAAATTTTTCCATAAAGGCAATGAGATCTACCACACCCTGACGTGGAAAGGCGTTGTAAAGACTTGCTCGCATACCACCTACACTGCGGTGTCCTTTGATGTTCTTGAAGCCAAGAGCATCTGCTTCTTTTACAAATTTTGCATCCAATTCCTTGCTTGGTGTCACAAATGGGATATTGGCAACAGAGCGATCAGCTGGATTTTTAACAGGACTAGTATAGAAATCAGATTTTTCAATAAAGTCATAGAGCAAACCAGACTTCTCACGGTTGATTTCTTCCGTCTTTTCTACACCGCCAAGTGCTTTCACATGTTCAAAGACCAATTTAGCCATGTAAATACCAAATGTTGGTGGAGTATTGTAGAGAGAGTCATTATCTGCTTGAATACGGTAATCCAACATGCTTGAAAGAACAGGTTCCTCATTAAGCAAGTCTTCGCGGATAATCACAATGGTCACACCAGCTGGACCAATATTCTTTTGAGCACCAGCATAAATCATGCCGAAATCTGCTACATTGTATTTGACTGCGAGAATGTTAGAAGACATATCCGCTACGATTGGCACACCATTTGTATCTGGCAAGCCATAGATAGATGTTCCTTCAATCGTATTATTGGTCGTGATGTGGACATAGGCTGCTTCAGGATCAATGTCTGCTGGATCAAAACTTGGAACATAATCATAGACTGATTCTTCAGATGAAGCCAAAAGAATTGGTTCAAAAGCAATGGTCTTAGACAGTTTTACAGCTTCAGTGTAGGCTTTTTTGCCCCATGAACCTGCCACCAGATAGTAGGCTTTCTTGCCAACTGCTAGATTGAGCGGAAGCATAGAAAATTGTGTCGATGCCCCACCTTGCAAGAAAAGAACCTTATAGTTATCTGGAATAGCCATCAGTTCACGCAAAAGATTTTCAGCATCTTTAATAATGTCATCAAATTCTTTGGAGCGATGGGACAATTCCATTACACTCATGCCGGAGTTGGCATAATCCAAAAATTCTGCTTGTGCTTTTTTGAGCACTTCTTGTGGCAATACTGCAGGTCCTGCAGAGAAATTGTAAATTGTCATCATTTACCTCCAAAATTTATTTTGTCCATTATAGCATAAAAATGACCGAATAACACACTTATTTACAATTTTCTGAATATTTATTCCAGTCACCTCTTTATATAGATATATATATACATGTTTTTATAAATCATATCAAAATGATTCCGCTTTCCTATAAACTATTGTCAAAAAAACTAATCCTGCACTGAGCAAGATTAGTCTTCTTTTATATTATGGTAGAGGGCATAAACCTCTTGGCGATTGAGACCAAATTCCTTGGCAACCTGTTTAATAGCCTGATTGGGCTTGAGACCACCAGCAATAGCTACTGCTACACGACTAGGAATATCAACTTCTTCGGCAGACAGGCTTTCCTCTTGACCATCATAGCCCGCTACGATGATCAGGCACTCGCCCTTGAGTGGATTTTCTTCGATATAAGCCAGAATCTCTGAGACGCTCCCGCGTTGGTACTCTTCATAAAGCTTGGTCAGTTCCCGTACTACCGTTACTTGACGGTCCCCGTAGACAGCCAATAGATTTTCCAAGGTATCCGCTACACGATAGGGAGATTCATAAAAAATCTGCGTTTCAGGATAGGATTTCTTTTTCTCGAAAAAACTGCGCTGTTGACCAGATTTTCGTGGTAAAAAACCATAGAAAACATGCGGTTGAGGCGCTAAACCACTGGCAATCAAAGCTGTAATCCCCGCAGAAGCTCCTGGCAAAGCCACTACCTGAATCTCCTCCGCAATGGCTGCCTTGACCAAGTCATGACCAGGGTCTGAAATAGAGGGCATGCCTGCATCTGATACCTGTGCCAAGGATTTTCCTTCACGCAACAAGTCTAGCAAATCAGGAATTTTTTCAAAAGCATTGTGCTCGTGGAAAGAAATTTGCTTGGTGTCTACCTCAAAATGTTTGAGAAGAACGCCTGTATTCCGTGTATCCTCTGCACAAATAAAATCAACTGTTTTCAGTATCTCAACTGCACGAAAGGTCATATCCTGCAGATTTCCAATTGGCGTCGGAACCAAATAAAGAGTTCCCGTCACCTTTTCTTCCTTAAATGATTTCTGTACTTGCATCTTACTCTCGATTCAATAGTTCTAAACAGAACATGCAGTCCTCGTCATTGTCACGACGTTGCCCATAAGAAAATGTACAAATATGGAAACCATCCTCATAGATATTCTCTAAATTGACTTTCCCAAAATTTGTCTTGGTATTTTCCTTGTCATCTTTTTCCAAACGCTCACGCAATTTGGAATTTTCTAATCTCAGTGCAGTATTTTCATCAATGACTGCTTGAAGATGCTTTTTAATCGCTTCAACCTCAGCCAAGGTCATTAAAATATTCTGTGAAAAATCTTCTAATGCGTCAAAAATCTCTTTCTTATCCATACTCGTCCCTTCTATTTTTTCTTAGTAAGCCTTAATACCCAACGTTCCAGCGCATTTTGAAAGCTAACATTACTCATCCACATCTGTCGAGCTTCAAGGAGACCTATCAGTGCCTTTCTTCCTTCTTCTTGGACCAAACTTTCTGACAAGTAGAGTCCTAAGAGATCAAACATCCTTCCCTGTTCAACCTTTTCACTTGCTAATTGAACCAAGCTCCCAACGGATAAGTAAGCTTTTGGGGGTTGTTGGAGGACGGTATCTGTAAATTTTTTAGCTACCGAAAGACTTTCCAATACACCTTTTTGTTGTGACAGCTCTTCCGCTTCTGTCAAACTAGTAGCCAACTGAGCCAAGAGACGAGCTTGCTTTTTCAGTAAGCCTTTTTCTTCTAAATAACGCTCCATGTAAGCCGTATTTTTAGGAAAAGTGATCAGTTGCGTCCGACTTTTTATGGTCGGCAACACCGCCTCTTCTTGGTTAGTTAACAGAAAAATATGAATATCTGATTGCGGTTCTTCAATTGCTTTCAAAAGGGAATTAGCCGCATTGGGATGCATTTTTTCCGCATCACGAATAATAAAAACCTGACGATTTGTTTCAAATCCAGACTGAGAAAAATCTTTGACAAGCCCACGCACCGTCTCTGTTTTAATCATATTCCCCTGAGGTGAAACGATGGTCATGTCTGGAAATTCTTCCTGTTCTATCAAGCGGCAATTACGGCATTGCCCACAAGGAAGCTGATGTTCATTTTCCTGACAAAAAACGGCTTGACTTAAAAATTTAGCCATTTCAAAGCTAGCAAAATTCCCAGAAAATAGATAGGCGTGACCTAAACGATTGGCTTCTAAAATATGGCTAAAGCGCTCAAAAAGCTGTGGTTGTATTTGTTTGAGTAGTTCTTGTTTCATTCTTCAAAAAAACGTTTCTTAATGACCGCTAGGGCATCTGACACAACGGCATCCAAGGTTTGACTGGCATCAATTTTGACCACTCGATTGCCCTCTTTTTCTAAAATTGACAGATAGCCCTGACGCACGCGCTGATGCATATCTACTGTTTCCATATCCAAGCGATCCACATCACGGTGTTTATTACGTGCAATACGCGCTAGCCCTTCTTCCACATCGATGTCAAAATAAAGGGTCAAATCTGGCTTTAGCCCATCTGTCGCAAAATCATTGAGCCAATCGATGTCTGCTGCATTTAAGCCGCGCCCAAAGCCTTGATAGGCTACTGATGAATCAATAAAACGGTCTACTAACAGTAGTTTGCCACTCTCCAAGGCAGGTAAAATACGCTCTTTCAAGTGCTGACGACGAGCTGCAATGTACAAAAGCAACTCTGTCTTGTCATCCATAGCTGTATTTTTGGGCTCCAAGATAACCTCACGAATAGACTCCGCAATCGCTACACCACCCGGTTCACGAGTGGTTACAATTTCTCGTCCCAATGCCTCTAATTGCGGTAGCAAAGCTTGTAATACTGACGTTTTACCTGCACCGTCAGGACCTTCAAATGTGATAAAAATACCTTTTTCCATGATTCCCTCGCACTTTCATATTCTATTTATTCTACCAAAAATTCATGGAAAAAGCACCCCAAAATCTGTTCCCCTCTCCTCACTAAACTGACTTTTCTAGAAAGTCTCTTGCTCCCCTATCTAGATTTTGATACAATAAATTGAAGAATTTACGAGGAATACACATGTTAAAATTTAAAAATATTGCTTTTATCTTGCTTGGAGCAGGATTGTTTTCTTTTGGCTTGAATTATCTGGTCATGCCCAATGGTCTTTATGAAGGTGGGGCAACTGGTCTAACCTTGGTCATCTACTACCTCTTTCATATTAAACCATCTATCATGAATATTGTGATCAATATCCCACTTTTCATCTTAAGTTGGAAACTTTTGGGAAAACGCATGCTCTATTATAGTCTTGTTGGAACATTTGCGGTTACAGGCTGGCTGGCAATCTTTGAACGGTTCCCCCTCAAGATTCATTTAGAAGGCGACCTCATGATTGTAGCTATTTTAGCTGGAATTTTTATCGGAACTGGTCTAGGCATTATTTTCAAAGCTGGAGGAACTACGGGAGGAAGTGACATAGTCGCCCGTATCGGACACAAATTTACTCCTTACACGATTGGTCAATGGATTTTAGTAGTAGATTTTATGGTGTTAGTCCTAATTGTTCTCGTATCAAAAGATTTACGTATCGTCCTCTATACCCTCATTGAAGTGACAATCGCTTCTCGGATGATTGACCTTGTCAGCGATGGTGGCTACGGCAGCAAAGGTGTCATGATTATTTCAGAAAAATCGCAAGAGCTAGCAACCGCCATCGATTCTCAAATCGAGCGTGGTGTGACCTTCATCAAGGCTCAAGGATTTTATACAAAAAAAGAGACCAACATGATCTACTCTGTTATCTATAAGAGTCAGCTACAAGAAATGAAAGATCTCATCCACAAAATTGATCCCCACGCCTTCATCACTATCGTAGATGCCCATGAGGTGCTAGGCGAAGGATTTACCCTCGATTCAAACAAACAACCACTGGAAAAAGACTAGGAAGCCCCTAGTCTTTTAGTATGCGCTCAATTCCTTTTTAGCCAAATCAATTTGCCAGTTGACCTGAGAAAAGCCAGTGCCACCCAATGAATTACGGCGCTCTACTGCTGTTTTAGATTGCAAGGTAACATAGATGTCCTCATCAATCAAGTCAGAAATTTCTTGGTAACGCTCAAGGGGCACGTCCTGTAAATAATAGCCTGCCTTAGTGCATTCCAAGACCAATTTCCCAACAATTTCATGGGCTTCACGGAAAGGAAGTCCTTTAGAAGCCAGATAGTCTGCCAACTCTGTCGCGTTTGAAAAATCTTTCTCCGTTGATTTCGCCATGTGCTTGTCATTGACAGTCATAGTGTTAATCATACCAGCCAAAATATCGATGGCCACCGTAATGGTCTCAGCCGTATCAAACATGCCTTCCTTGTCTTCTTGAAGATCTTTATTATAAGCCAAAGGTAGAGATTTCATAACCGTCAAAAGACCAATCAAGTTACCATAGACACGACCTGATTTCCCGCGGATGAGCTCAGCCATATCAGGATTTTTCTTCTGTGGCATAATTGATGAGCCCGTTGAGAAAGTATCAGAAAGCGTCACAAATTGATATTCATGGCTACACCAGTTGATGATTTCCTCACAGAGACGAGACATGTGCATCATCAGAATGCTGGCATTCGATAAGAATTCTAAGATAAAATCACGGTCAGATACCGCATCAAGGGAGTTACTATAGGGTTTGGCAAAGCCCATAAGCTGCGCTGTCATCTCACGGTCGATAGGGAAGGTTGTCCCTGCCAAAGCCGCCGCACCAAGCGGCGACATGTCTGCGTGTTTCACGTTAAACGCAAAACGTTCACTATCACGCGTAAACATGTTGTAGTAAGCCATCAAGTGATGCCCAAAAGAAATGGGTTGCGCATGCTGCAAATGCGTGTAGCCTGGCATAATGGTATGAACATGTTTATCAGCCAAGGTTACTAAAGAAGCACGGAGGTTATGCAATTTCTCAATCACTTCTTGCAACTTAGCCTTGAGATATAGGTGCATATCTGTTGCCACTTGGTCATTACGAGAACGAGCTGTGTGGAGCTTGCCTGCTACCGCACCAATTTCAGCGGTGAGGAGGCTTTCAATATTCATGTGAATATCTTCGTTGGAAATATCAAAGACTAACTCCCCAGCCTCATACTCCACCAGCAATTTTTCAAGACTAGCCTTAATGGTGTCTGCTTCTTCCTGGGCGATGATCCCTGTCGCTCCAAGCATGGTTACATGTGCAATCGAACCTTGAATATCAAATTTAGCCATTTTTTGGTCAAAGCTGATAGAAGCCCCAAATTCTTCAACCCATTTTTCAAGGCCAGCCTCAAAACGGCCTCCCCATAATTTGTGATTTTCTGCCATAATCTTATCTCTTTTCTTACTTTTTCTGAAACCATAAAAGCTGGGACCGTCGTCTCAGCTTTTCTAAATCGTCTCACTGGACGAATAACCCGCAGGTTTTCGAAGTGTCTCTCTGGGCACCTTATCGAGGTGTAGTGTAAGAAAAGAGTTTCAGATGGAGCTCGCTGACTCCTTTTATCTGAAGGTTTTTCTTACTAAAATTCTTTTGTAGTGATAGTTTCCTCAACGTAGCAAGTCTATCTAGCGACTAAAGTCACTGATAGACTACGGCAACCACTATTGTGGATTGCCTAGCAACCTTACTAATTCCAATTGCAATATAATATCGATTTTGCAATTTCCGTGTCATAGGTGGTGGCGGACGCAAGCGAAGCCTGAACGCTTGAGAAAAGCTGTACTTTTCTTATTTCCAATCTTTAACAGTCTCCAAGACTGTTAAAGCATCGCTAATTTTTGAGCCTAGGGGCTCAATCATGCCACCACGACGGGAACTATCGGTTTGTAGCTCACTTCGTTCGCCGTTTGGGGACTAATAATGGTTATGATGTTCTCTAAGTCTAGGCAATGCCTCGCTGGCATAACTTAAGTTAGGCAAGGAATATTAAGGACAAATGAAAACGCATCAAAGCCATTATTTGTTATTAACTTGTGAGTTAACTTGAGTTGGTAACCCCCAGAGTTTGATGAAGCCTACGGCTGCGTCTTGGTCGAAGCTGTCTGCTGCTGTGTAGGTTGCTAGGTTTTCGTCGTAGAGTGAGTTTGGTGATTTACGTGCAACAACTTTAGCTGAACCTTTATAGAGTTTCACTTTTGCAGTACCGTTAACGACTTTTTGGGTTTCTTTAATGTAGGCAATGATGGCTTTGGTTGCTGGGCTGAACCACAAGGCGTTATAGATAAGATTTGACAGTTCATTTTCAAGGATTGGTTTGAAGTGTGATACTTCACGTACCAAGGTCAAATCTTCGATTTCTTTGTGGGCTGTCAAAAGAACAGTTGCACCTGGGCATTCGTAGATTTCACGTGATTTGATACCGACAAGTCTGTTTTCAACGTGGTCGATACGTCCGATTCCGTGTTTACCAGCAATGACGTTCAATTCTTGGATAAGGTCTGCCAATTTCATTTCTTTGCCGTTGATGGCTACCGGTTTACCTGCTTCAAAAGTGATCTCAACGTATTCAGCTTCGTTTGGTGCTGCTTCTGGTGAATTTGTGATGCCAAAGGCTTCTTCTGGCGCTTCGTTCCATGGGTTTTCTAGGACACCACATTCGTTAGCGCGGCCCCAAAGGTTTTGGTCAACTGAATATGGGTTGTCAAGGTCCGCTGGGACGGGAACGCCATTTTCTTTTGCAAATTGAATTTCTTCTTCTCTATGCCATTTCCATTCACGTACTGGGGCAACCACTTTTAAGGATGGATCTAAGGCTGCGATCGCTACTTCAAAACGAACTTGGTCATTTCCTTTACCAGTACAGCCATGCGCAATGCTTATCGCACCGGTCTTATGGGCAATCTCCACTAATTTTTTAGAAATAATGGGACGGCTAAGGGCAGATACCAATGGGTATTTTTGTTCGTACATGGCGTGAGCTTGAAGAGCTGGAAGAACATACTCCTCAGCAAATTCATCTTTAACATCCAAGATGTATGATTCAATAGCACCAACTGCGAGGGCTTTATCATGAATAAAATCCAAATCTTTTCCTTCACCAACATCCATACATACTGCAATAACATCATAGTCTTTTTTAAGCCAAGCAATGGCTACAGATGTGTCTAAACCGCCAGAATATGCTAAAATCAATTTTTCCTTTGTCATGTTTACCACCCATTTTCTTTCTCTTTTCTTCCCTACCTCGTAGGGGATGTAGTGTATTTTAATGAATTATTATTTATTTGTCAAGTTTTTTTGTATATTTTTTCATTTTATTCTTGACTTATGTTTAACAATAACATAAAATGTATAAACATACAACAAAAAATAAAGGAGATTTTGATATGACATTCAAAAAAACAGCTTTAGAGCTTGCAACAATCGCTATTTCATTAACATTAGGAGCTTGTTCTTCTACTTCTACAGATGATGTCACACTTAATAATATTCAAAAAAATGATAAATTAGTCGTTGCGCTCAATCCTGAATTTGCTCCATTTGAATTCAAGACATTGGTCGATGGAAAAGATACTATTCTTGGTTCAGATGTAGCATTAGCCCAAGCCATTGCGGATGAACTCGATGTTGAATTAGAACTTTCTCCAATGAGTTTTGACAATGTTCTTTCCAGCCTGCAGAGCGGAAAAGCGGACATTGCCATTTCAGGAATTTCTGTCACAGAGGAAAGAAAAAAGACCTTTGATTTCTCAAATGCCTACTACCAGGCTAAAAATGTTCTCATCGTCAAAGAGGAGAATAGTGCCAAATTTTCCACTATAAAGAGTCTATCTGGAAAGAATATTGCCGCACAAAAAGGCTCTGTACAGGAAAACGTCATTAAAGAGCAAATTCCAGAAGCTAATCTTATTTCACTGACGTCTAACGGAAATATGATTACAGAACTAAAATCAGGAACCGTTGATGCCGTTATCTTAGAAAAACCAATTGCGCAAGGCTATATCCTGAACAATCCTGGACTGGTCCTCTCCACAATTGAATTGGATTCGTCTGCTACTGACTCTTACGCCGTTGCATTACCAAAGAACAATCGTACATTAAAAGAAAAAATCAACAGAGTCGTAAAAGATTTAGTCGATTCTGGAAAATACGAGGACTATGTCCAAGAAGCCTACCAAGCAAATACGAATGAATAAAGAAAATGGCCCTTCCCAATCGGAAGGGCTGATTTCTTATATTTTCTTAGCAACTGTAGGCTGGATACTGTCTACGTTGAAACCGGCAGTTGTCAAGCTAGCTTTCAAACGATCCACATCTACCTTGCCAGCGATTTGAATCTCAACGACGGCATGCTCTGCTCGATCTTCAATTTGTACCGTACGTTTAATATTGTAGCCTTCTTGAGCAATTAATTGAAGAATATTGCCTAGCACTCCTCGTTTATCGTCTACTAGCATACGGAGGCGAACACCTTCTTCTCCATAACCCGACACATGAAGGAAGGCTGCAAAGACATCACGGTCTGTGATAATACCATAGAGTTGCTCATCATCCACAACGGGCAAAATACCAACCTTATTTTTGTACATCAGGTAAACCGCATCTTCTAGGCTGGCAAATTGGGATACCGTAATGACATCCTTAATCATGACATCCTTAACTTTTGTCTTATTGAGAAGATAGTTCATTTCATAGATAGAAAGACTAGTTGCCTTTGAAGGACTGGCTTCTGCAATCGTTCCTTCTGTCACCAAACCAACTAATTTATCGTTTTCAATAACAGGCAAGCGATGAATCTGTTGATCACGCATGAGGTCGGCAGCGTGGGCAATTGTTGTATCTGGTGAAATATACACTACTTTACGAGTCATAAAATCTTTAACAGCCATAGAAATTCCTCCATTCTTTTCTTATTCTATTATAGCACATTTCAGAAAACGATTACAGTAGTCCTATGAAAAAGTCTTTTTCTTTTTCCATTTTTTGTGACCTTTTTGTGGCATTTCTAACACAAAATTACGGAGATTTCCTTTTCAAAGTCCTGTATACTTTAGACATAGTAAAAGATGACTAAATAAAAGAAACGAGGACACTCTCATGAAAAACAAAAAACAATCTCTCAAACTTATCTTTGTTAGCTTTGCAGCAGCTGCTACTGTAGCCGTTGTCCCACTCAGCCAAACAGCTGTTTTTGCAAATGAAAATGCCGCACAAAAAACAACCATTGAAACAATCGATTGCAGCAATCTACCTGCACCTGATCTTTCAGACTACAAAACACTCACAGATGCTGAGCGAACAAAATTGATTGAAGCAGATAAAAAAGCCCAAGACATCACCGCTCAAATGGACAAACTCCTCGGTGAAGATGGCAAGGTGACGGATCAAGCAAAATTGGATCAGCTGCAAACTAAATTAGACGACCTTTATAAATCAGTTGAATCCATTCCAGCTAAGGTCGATGCTGGAAATGCCAGCAAAGCCTAAGAAGAATTGAAAGACTACCTCAATCAATCTGGCTTGACGGATAAGGAAAAAGCGGACTACCTTTCAAAATCTGAAACAATTCGCAACTTGGAAGGACAATTGGAGGCATTATTTGATAAAAATGGTCATGTAACAGACCAAGCCAAAGCAGATGCCTTGGAAAAAGAATTGAATGGTCTCTACGATGTCATTGATGCCTTAGATACTAAAGTGGAAGCTGAGCAAATCAAAGCTAACAAAAACTTGACGGACAAGGAAAAAGATACTCTCATCACGACGCTCTTATTTCTAGACAAAACTTGCCTAATCGCTCAAAATACGATACAGTAAAATCACATGATTTTACTGTATTACTTTAGAAAAAATAGATGAAAAAAAGAATTTATGCTGCGGATGATGATACCAGTATCCGTGAAATTTTAGCAACCTTTTTAGAAGATGCCGGCTATCTGGTGTCTGTTTTTGAAACAGGCGATGACCTTCTTGTTGCCTTTGAAAAAGAGCCCTGCGACTTGATTTTGCTGGATATTATGATGCTTGGACGGTCAGGATTAGAATTGACCAAGGAAATTCGCCAACTTTCCACCGTTCCTATCATTCTACTGACCGCAAAAGATACGGATATGGACTATATTTTAGGCATCAACTCTGGTAGTGACGACTACATGATCAAACCCTTCCGACCTTCCATTCTCATGAGTCGTATCACGGCCCTCTTTCGTCGGATTGATATGGAACAAGGGCAGAGCAAGGCAGATGATTTCCACTTTGGAGACCTGACTTACTCAGACAAAGATCATGCTTTCTATGTCTCTGAGGAAAATTTACATTTGACAGAAACTGAGCTGCAAGTCATGATTTATAGGATAAAAGGAGCAGGTAAGGCCGTTTCCCGCGATGAATTATTGGATACTGTTTGGGGGATGTCAGCAGATTTTGAGACACGAGTCACAGATGAAACTGTCCGACGTATCCGCAAAAAATTAGCTGGCGCCAACAGCCAAGTCTCTCTAAAAACTGTTTGGGACTATGGCTATAAGTTAGGGGTACTCCAATGAAACCAGTCAAAAAAAACGATTGTCTCCCTCTTTGTCCTAACAGCGGTCCTGATCTCTCTCGTGGGTCTTCTTGTCTTTCACATGACCATGGGTAGTTACATTGCCAATCAAGCTAAAGAAGCAATTGAAACCTCTCAAGCTATCTATTCTGGACAAGATTTGTAGCAAAATGAGGATGAAAATCGACTCTTTGCTGAGATGATTGAATTAAATCCAGACTATTCCCGATATTCCTGTTTCCGAAGAAAGCAGTGACAAAACTGACCTCTCCTATTATTACTACGGTGATCAAAAAAAATGGTCAACTGGGCTAAAAAATGGCAAAGAAAATAAGATACTACAGACCAAAATCGGTAAAAAATTCTACTTTGTAAAAGTTGTCACTGTCAAAAAACAACTTCTCCTTCTCTATGTCAATGCCAGCTTAGAGCACAATCTTGTAGAGAATATTTCTCTTATTCTGCTGCTTTCACTGCCTATTAGCCTCATTGGTGCAGGTTTGCTGGGTCTAAGCATGGGAAGTCGTCTTGAGAAAGACCAACAAAAACAGAAAGAATTTTTCGAGAATGCCTCCCACGAACTCAAGACTCCTCTCATGGTCATTCAAGGCTACGCGGACGGACTTTTACAAAATCTTGTCGCTCCAAAATCAGCCAGTTCTGCTATTTTACGAGAAACCACTAAAATAGCCAACCTAGTGGACGAAATTCTCCATCTTTCGCGCCTAGAAAATGGAAGTCTCAAAGTAGAAAAAATAAACCTATCGCTGGAAGAATTTCTAGAAAATATCCTCTATCAAAGCCAATTTCAAGCCAAGAAACAGGGATTAGACCTCACTATTGATGTATCCGATTACCAGATTTCTGCCAATCCTCAGCTATTAGAACGTGCCATTACCAATATCGTCGCCAATAGTTTGCGCTACGCAAAAACTTCCATTGCTGTTCAAGCAGATCAGCAACAAATCGTCATTGAAAACGATGGCCCTCTCCTCTCCGCCGACGACCTACAGCATACTTTTGACCGATTCTATACAGGAAAAAATGGTCAATCAGGTATTGGCATGGCCCTCACCAAGGAAATTATTGAGCAACATGGCTGGAAAATTACAGCGCAGAACATTGAAAACGGCGTTCAATTTCGAATTACATTTTAGGAAAAAGATAAAAGGTGCTGAACCAATGCGTTCAACACCTTTTTTCATTTATCCCCCAAGATAGGCTTTGCGGACTTCATCAGAAGCGAGGAGTTCTTGTCCTGTACCAGACAAGACAACACTACCTGTTTCCAATACATAACCACGGTCTGCGATAGCAAGTGCCTTATTAGCATTTTGCTCAATCAAGAGAACCGTCGTCCCTTGTTTCTGGATATCTTGAATAATATCAAAAATTTCTTGAATAAAGATTGGCGCAAGCCCCATTGATGGCTCATCTAAGAGCAACAGTTTCGGTTGGCTCATCAGTGCTCGCCCCATCGCCAACATCTGCTGCTCCCCACCTGATAGGGTAGCTGCATCCTGACCTTTTCGTTCTTCCAAACGTGGAAAACGATCGAAGATCTTCTTGAGATTTTTCTGGTTTTCATCACGATTTGTTTTAAGAAAAGCACCCATTTCCAAGTTTTCCATAACCGTTAAACCTGGGAAAACGTGACGTCCTTCTGGTACCTGAGCAAGTCCAGATGCTACTATTTTACGGGCTGGGACTTTTTGAATTTCATTTCCAAGGTAAGAAATCGTTCCTGACGACGGACGAACTAAGCCAGAAATGGTGCGTAGAATGGAGGTTTTACCAGCTCCATTGGCCCCAATCAAGGTAACAACTTCACCTTCATTGACTTCAAAGGAAACATTTTTCACAGCTTCGATGACGCCGTAATGCACTGATAGGTTGTCAACTTTTAACATAGACATTAGGCTTCACCTCCTAGATAAGCTTCAATTACACGTTTGTTTTGCTTGATTTCATCTGGCGTTCCATGGGCAATCAAGCGACCATATTCCAACACATAGACACGCTCAGTTACTTCCATAACTAGGCTCATATCGTGCTCAATCAACATAATCGTAATCTTGAAATCATCCTTGATTTGGCGAATCAACTGAGTCAATTCAGCCGTTTCCTGTGGGTTCATACCAGCAGCAGGCTCATCAAGGAAGAGGATTTTTGGTTCTGTCGCCAAGGCGCGGACAATCTCCAAGCGACGTTGTTGTCCGTATGGAAGATTCTTAGCAAGCGTATCTGCATCCTTGTCCAAGTTGAAAATTTTCAAGAGTTTCAAAGCCTTTTCTTTAAGTGTTACTTCATTTTTATAGAAGATAGGTAAGCGGCAGAAACTAGCAAAGACATGCGGTTTGTGATGATTACCAAAAGCAATCAAGACATTTTCCAGCACTGTCATATCCTTGAATAAGCGGATATTTTGGAAGGTACGAGAGAGGCCGAGAGCAGCAATCTTAGACGGCGCTTTGCCATTCAAGAGTGTATCATCTAGGGTAATCGAACCTTCACTTGGTTCGTAGACCCCTGTCAAAAGGTTGAAAAGTGTTGTTTTACCAGCACCATTTGGTCCGATTAGGCCGACTAATTCGCCTGTTTCCAATTCCATGGTAACATCGCCAACGGCTGTCAACCCACCGAAATGCTTGGTTAATTTTTTTACTTCAAGAAGTGCCATTTACTTGTCCTCCTTCTTTTTGAAGAACGCTGACAGGGCAAGTTCTTTGGTCCCCAAAAGTCCACCTGGACGGAAAATCATGATGAGAATCAAGGCCAGCGAGTAAATAATCATACTAATATCTGAGTAGTTTTTAAGGAATACATTGAGCACGCCCAAGACGATAGCTGCCAAGAAAGTTCCCGTAATCGAGCCCAAACCACCCAAAACGATAATAATCAAGATGTTCACAGAAGTCATAAAGGCAAAGTCTTTTGGCACAACAGTTCCGACATACCCAGCCTGCAAGCCTCCAGCAATCGCTGCCGTCATGGCACCAATCACAAAGGCTACGACCTTCATCTTGGTTGGATTTACCCCAACAGACTCCGCAGCAATTTCATCTTCACGAACCGAAATCACTGCACGTCCCATAGGACTACGCAAGAAATTGAGCGTCAAAATAGTCGTAATCACTACAAAAGCATAAACGATTTGCCAGTTGGTGAAAAGCGGAATGTTCATAATCCCTGCCGCACCATTGGTCAAGTCACCTCCGTTGATGATGAGAATACGGATAATTTCCGCTACACCCAGAGTGGCGATGGCAAGGTAGTCCCCTTTAAGACGAAGAGTAGGAATACCAACCAAGAGAGCTACTCCACCCGCCAAGAGCATTCCGACTACAATCGCCAAAATGAAACCACCGTATGTTGGTACTTGTGAGCCAAGAATAGCCACAGCATAGGCACCGATTGCCATAAAACCAGCGTGTCCTAGTGAAAATTGACCAGAGAACCCGACAACTAAGTTAAGACCGACAGCCAAAATAATATTGACACCGATTTGCTCTACAATTTGAATGTAGTAAAAATTAAAGATACCTGCTGCTACCAAGCCATCAATCAAAAGAAAGCCTGCTACAAGAATGGCAAACCAGATGAGATTGATTTTCAAATTTTGTTTCATGGTTACACCTTCTCTTTCACATTTTTACCGAGGATACCACTTGGACGCACCAAGAGGATGAGAATGAGGACGATATAGACAACCGCATCGCGGAAGTCTGACAGACCAACTGCAGTAGCCATTGTCTCCAAAATCCCGATTACAAAGCCACCAAGAGCCGCACCAGGGATAATTCCGATACCACCAAGCACCGCCGCAACAAAGGCTTTAATACCAGGAGTCATTCCCATAAGAGGTTCAATAGAGTTGTAGTAAAGACCGATGAGAACACCACCTGCCCCAGCCAAAGCAGAACCCAGGGCGAAGGTAAAGCTGATGGTACGGTCAACATTGATCCCCATGAGTTGCGCCGCATCACTGTCTACAGAAACCGCACGCATGGCTTTCCCCATTTTTGTCTTGGTAACGATAAATTGCAAGGCCACCATCAACACCAAGGAAATGCCTAGAATCAAGAGCTGAATATTGGTCACGCTAATTGGACCAAGGCTAAACTTGATGGTTTCAACGGCTTGTGGGAAGGGACGAACATTCGCCGAGAAGAAATAAACCATGGTGTATTCCAAGAAGAAGGATACACCGATAGCCGTAATCAAGGCTGCAATCCGTGTTGAATTGCGCAAAGGACGATAAGCCAAGAACTCAATGACAACTCCCAATACCGCTGTCAGTGCCATCGCAATTGGCAAAGCCACAAAGAAACGGACGGCCATATTGTCAATCATCGTCAAATTATTGATAAGGTAATAACCCAGAAAGGCACCAATCATATAAATGTCCCCGTGGGCAAAGTTAATGAGTTTGATAATCCCGTATACCATGGTATAACCAAGTGCCAGCAAGGCATATACAGAACCCAGAATCAAACCATTGACAAGTTGTTGAAGCATAAGTTCACCAAATCTTTCTAAATATTTTTCAAATACAGTACATTATACAAAATTTTCTGACAATTTTCAAGTGATATTGTCTGACAATTCGAAAAAATTTCTATTTTCCAACTGTAAAGAGGGAGTGGGAAAGAACTCCTGGCAAGTAATAAAGAGTTCCCTTCGCTCCCGTATTTTCAGCTCAGGCAGAAAACGTCCACTGGACCTTTTCTCTCCCACCCCCGC
Source organism: Streptococcus hepaticus (assembly GCF_043656315.1). Lineage (NCBI taxonomy): Bacteria > Bacillati > Bacillota > Bacilli > Lactobacillales > Streptococcaceae > Streptococcus > Streptococcus hepaticus. The sequence continues at coordinate 205,646 of NZ_JBINIY010000002.1, read as the reverse complement.
ACAATTGATTAGGCTATCTTTGAAGCTTGAAAGCGAACAAAGATGTCAATCAACCACTGCGTCTTGCAATTCTAGCTCAAATAAAATTAGGAGTTGGACTTTTTGCCCAGCTCCATCATTCTTTTGATTAATCTACAGAAACTGTATCAACTGTAGCTTGTTGCCCATCTTTCAAGCCCACAACGTAAACAGATTTCACTACATTGTGTTCTTTGTCGATAGACATTGTACCTGTTACACCTTCAAAATCAGCCAATTTAGCCAAGTTATCTTTGATGTCAACAGATGTTTTCGCACCTTCTGCTGCTTTAGCTGCCATATAAACTGAGTCATATGCCAACGCAGAGAACATAGATGGCTCTTCACCGTATTCTGCTTTATAGGCATCGTAGAAAGCTTTTGCCTTTTCACTTGCAGATGTTACAAATGCTGAAAGGTAGTAAACATTGTTAGCTGCTGACGTTGTCGCCAATTCCGCATATTGTGGTGAGTCAAAACCATCTGAACCAAGGATTGGTTGGTTGAGACCAAGTTCACGCGCTTGTTTTGTAATCGTACCTGTTTCATTATAGTAACCAGGCATGATGATGGCATCAAACTTTTGGTCTTTGATTTTTGTTAAAGCTGCTTGGAAGTCTTTGTCACCTGAAGCAAACGTTACTTCTGCAACAATTTCTCCTTTGAAGGCTTTTTTGAATGCCTTAGCTACACCTTTACCATAGTCAGATGAGTTATCGTAGTAAAGAACAACTTTTTTAGCGCTCAATTTTTCTGTTGCATACTTAGACATGATTTCACCTTGGTATCCGTCTGTAAAGGTTGTACGGAAGAAGTACTCTTGTGTATTTCCTTTGCTATCTACGACCAAGTCTGTTTGTGTACCTGAAGGTGTGATCATTGGAACAGCTGCTTTTGTAACGCTTGAAGTTGAAGCACCTGACGCACCTGAAGTCGCAGGACCTACGATGACATTGACACCTTCACTAGCCAAGCTGGTTGCAACTGTTGCTGCTTCTGCTGTTTCAGACTTGTTGTCTTTTGAGACAATTTCAAGTTTTTTACCATCTACACCACCATTGGCATTGATTTCTTTAGCAGCCAATTTCGCACCATTTGCTTCTGTTTGACCATAAGAAGAAACTGCACCTGACAATTCTAAGTTAAGTCCTACTTTAACTGTGTCACCAATTTTTGTACCAGTTGCGTTCGCACCTGCACCACCCGTGCTCGAAACACTTGAACAAGCTACAAGCATGGCAGCCGAGGCAAGACTCACAAGAGCCACAGCAAATTTACTTTTTTTCATAAGATTTTTCCTAAACTTTCCTTATAAATTTAATGATGTAACTAATATACTGAATTATCAGAAAATTGTCAACAAAAAAAGAAAAAGAATTTCTTGAAAACCTTTTCCTTTTTTATCGATATAAAGAACCCACAAAATCCTTGTCAATTTCCTTGAAATAAGATGGAACAACCTTCTTAACAAACTTCTCTTTTTTCAAACTAGCCATGATTTCTTCTGCCTGTTCTTGACGGACATATAAAATAGCATAACGCAGACGACGTGAATGATAGGTCAAATCTCCGTACTGGTTCAATTTACGCGCATCACGATTATAGTGCAAATAAACGGCTAAACTCAAACGTTCTTCTCTCTCAAACATGCTCTTCTCCTTTCTTTTCATTATAACACAAAAGAGAAGTCGGCTTCAACTTCTCTTTTTTTCACTGCTTATTTTAGTTCCGTATTTTTCATGATTTTGTCAATGAAGCCGTAAGCCAATGTTTCTTCAGCACTCATCCAGTAATCGCGTTCTGCGTCTTTGTGGATTTGCTTAACAGTTTTACCAGAGTTTTCTGCCAAGATTTGCTCCAAATTGTTACGTGTTTTCAAGAGGTGTTCTGCTGCAATCGCCATATCTGTTTGCTGCGTACCGCCACCAGTACCCCCCATTGGTTGGTGAATCATGTATTCAGCATTTGGCAACATGAAACGTTTACCTTTAGCACCAGATGAAGCAATGATTGTTCCCATTGAAGCTGCCATCCCCATGACAATTGTTTGCACATCAGCCTTGATGAAATTCATGGTGTCCACAATGGCAAGACCTGCTGATACAGAACCGCCAGGTGTATTGACATAAAGATAGATGTCTTTGGTTGGGTCTTGGGCATCCAAGAATAAGAGCTGGGCAATGACAGAGTTTGCCATATTGTCCTCAACAGGACCTGTCAACATGATAATACGGTCTTTTAATAAACGAGAATAAATATCGTAAGAACGTTCCCCACGACTAGTTTGTTCGATAACTACTGGAATCATACATTTCTCCATTTCTCTATTTCAATAGTTTTATTATAATTTTTTGGTCAAGAAAGGTCAAATAAAAAGTTCATTCTCTCTTTTATATAATTTCTTGACAGTGGTCATTTATAGGGTTATAATTTATATATAACAAATTTCGATATATAAACCATAAAAACATATATCCAAAAAATATATAACAAAGGAGGGAGACAGATGCATTTTCCTGTTCCAGCAGCGCTGACAGAATTTCTCATTATGAGCATATTAGAGTCCAGTGACTCTTACGGATACGAGATTTGCCAAACGATCAAATTAGTTTCTAATATCAAAGAGTCCGCTCTCTATCCCATTCTCAAACGCTTAGAGCAAGGCGATTTATTAGCCACCTATTCGCGAGAATACCAAGGAAGGATGAGAAAATACTACAGCTTAACCCAATTAGGTCATGAGGAACTAGTCCGACTCAAAGATGATTGGGATACTTATACAAGTACCATTAACGGCATTATAGAAGGGAGCATCCGCCATGACAAAAACTGAATACTTGGCCCAATTGGAAAAACATCTGAAAAAATTACCACATAAAGAATTTCAAGAGGCCCTCACTTTCTTTCACGAATACTTTGACGAAGCCGGTCCAGATCAGGAAGAGAGAATTATGGAAGAATTAGGTACTCCAAAAGAAGCAGCCAGCGAACTCATTAACAACATCCTTGACCGTCACATTCAGGGAGAGGATGATGAGGTTGCTGCTGAGAAAGTTGCCTTAGGGAAGCGGCATCTCTATACACTGATCGGTATCGGTATTTGCCTCTTATTCTCATTTTTCCTAGTGTTCGTCTTTCATTCCTTACTCGGAGTCCTAACTTTCTTCCTACTATCTTGCTTCGCTGCCTTTGCCTTCTATATTGGAAAAAACTGGCAAGAAATCCGCGAAACTAAAAAGACCGTTTGGCTGTCAACCCTCGCCATCATTTCTCTACCGATTGCCATTCCTGCTCTCTTTTTCTTAATTGGAGGTTTGCTATTTCTTATCCTCTTAATAATCGGTTTTCTTCTTGCCGGAGTTATATCTGGGCTTGCTGCTTTCATTGCGAGTTTCTATTTTATCTGGGAAGCCTTCACGCTACTTACTCAAGGTGGACATGTTTTCCTTATGGGATTGGGAATTGGACTCTGTCTTTTTGGCGGCGCCGTCCTTCTCTACTTGCTGACTGGCTTTTTCGCCTATTGGGCTTGGCAGTTTGTCAAATTCTGTTTCCACTGGATTTTGAAAAGAGGTAAACGAGCATGAAAAAGAAATTAACTATTAGTATTATTGTCGGTTTCGCCAGTGTGATTTTGGGCTTGGTTCTAGCAGGAATTGGCTTTTTCTCAGGCGGACTCGAAAAGTTAGAAAACATCAGCCAACCGCAAGAAATTCACAAATCCTATGCTAACTTAAGTAGCTTAACCTTTGAATATCTTCCGCAAAGTGTCCTTATCCAAGAATCACCAGACAATCGTTACCATGTCTCCTACTACAATTCCCCCAACAACCTTCACTCTTCTATTCGGTTAAACAAAGACAAAGATAATCTGAGCTTGTCCATCCGAAGCAGTCAGATTAGAATAAAAGGCTTCTTACAAGTCTTTGGCGAAGTTCTTGCAGAAAGAAATCTAAATAGTCAAATCATCACCATCCAAATCCCTAAAAATAAATCTCTCAAAAAATTGAAAGGGTTTAATGGGAATTCAATAACGATAGAAAATAGCAAGATTGAGACCATTGACTTTGATGGCAATATCAATCTTATGAACAGCGAAATCGCAGGAGGAAACATCAATGGCTATAGTCTCAATATCCAACAGTCCAAACTGAAGAATCTGACTATCTCTTCACCGTCTTCACCCAACTATATTTCCAACTCTACTTTAGAAAACGTGACTATTTCAGACTATCACCAATTAGACGCGCAGCAAGTGACACTTTTAGGTGAAAATACCTTCAAGCCTATTTCGGAATCTCTAACCCTGACCAATCTTGACCTGACGGATAAAAATCTTGCAGAGCTCTCCCTCAATATCAGTAATAAGATTGATAAAGCAGCCTTTGCCAAAGAATTCGGCTATACCTATGAAGGGGAAGAAAATCCAGACTACGAAGACAGCAGGGATTTCCAAAACCAAGTCGAAAACATGGGTATTTTCATAAGAGACAAGTATGCGAACCTCCCTATTACTGCTACAGATACGGAGGTCAAGCTGACTACACAGGTAGCAAATAGCAAAAATAAACTAACCATCAACACCACTAATGCAACCATTAACTTGCGAACACCGCAGTAAGATTAGAAGACACTAAAAAAGGCAGGAACATTTTCCTTGCCTTTTTAATAATTTATTTTGTACCAAACAAACGGTCACCAGCGTCACCCAAACCTGGGACGATGTAGCCATGCTCATTGAGTTTTTCATCAAGCGCTGCTGTATAGATGTCGATATCTGGATGTGCTTCTTGAAGAGCCTTAACACCCTCTGGTGCTGCTACAAGAGCAACAAATTTGATGTTTGAAGCACCACGTTTTTTCAATGACTCAATGGCCAAAATAGCTGAACCACCAGTTGCAAGCATTGGATCAACAACAAAGATGTGACGGCGGTCAATATCTTCTGGTAATTTTACCAAGTACTCAACAGGTTGCAATGTTGTTTCATCACGATACATACCGATGTGACCAACCTTGGCAGCTGGTACCAAGCTCAAGAGACCATCAACCATCCCGATACCTGCACGAAGAATTGGTACAATCGCTAATTTTTTACCAGCAATTTGTTTTTGAACCGTTGTCGTAATTGGTGTTTCAATTTCCACGTCTTCCAGTGGCAAGTCACGCAAAACTTCATAACCCATCAACATAGCAATTTCATCAACCAATTCGCGGAAATCTTTTGTAGACGTATCCTTGCGACGCAGGATTGACAATTTATGTTGAATAAGCGGATGTGAGATGACTTGGAATTTTCCCATGATAAGACTCCTTTTGGTGTTTTTTCTATTTTACCAAAAATCCTCAAAAAAAGCTTGCCAAAAATGACAAGTCTTTTATTTTTTGAAAACAAGGGCTTCGTAAGGGCGAAGAGAATCTTGTTTCTCTTCTGCTGTAGGGTAATTGTACATGAAGACTGGTGCTTCTGCTACAGGGGTATAGGTCTGTTCTTGGTCGCTGAAGTTAACGACGACTATAAATTCATCTTGCTCATCAAATTTTCGATAGGCTAATACCAGGTCATTTCCTGTTTCCAATGCCTCATACTGACCTTCCGCCATAACTGGATACTGACCACGAAGGGCTACCAATTTTTGATAAGTATAGAAGATGGAATTTTCATCTGCTAAGGCTGCATCCACATTGAGCCAGCTGTAATTCTCATTCAAACTCAACCATGGTTTGCCAGTTGTGAAACCACCATTGTCTTCACTTGACCAAGCCATCGGACGGCGAGCATTGTCACGACCTTTGACATTAATAGAGTAGATAATGTCGTCTTTTGTGTATCCTTCTTCAAGACGCTCTGCATACATGCGACGGCTTTCAATATCATCTGCCTCAGAAATATCTGTAATCGGTGTGTTAACCATACCGATTTCTTCCCCTTGGTAAATGTAAGGTGTACCAGACATGAAGTGAAGGTAGATAGCCAGCATTTTACCACTGATTTCGCGGAATTCTGGACTATCGCTGGCAAATCGAGAAATGGCACGTGGGAGGTCATGGTTATTCCAGAAGAGAGAATTCCACCCTTTACCAACCAAACCAGTCTGCCATTTGGTCATGACTTTGTGAAGGTCAGCTGGATTGAGCGGTGCCAAGTCCCACTTCTCTTTACCTGCTTGCTGGTCCAAAAGAACGTGTTCAAACTGGAAGACCATTGAAAACTCGCTTCCATCTGGATTGGAATAAAGAGGGGCATTGTCAAGATTAGCAGACCAAGTTTCACCAACTGTTACCACATCGTGTGAGCCGAAGGTATGCTGGTTGAGTTCCTTGATCAGAGAATGAAGAGTTGGTCCGTCAGCTGTGATTTCTCTCTCAGGCTCTTTCCCAATCAAGTCAATCACATCCAAGCGGAAGCCACCGACTCCCTTGTCCAACCAGAAATTGATCATCTTATAAATCTCTTCTTTCACCGCTGAATTTTTCCAGTTCAAATCAGGTTGTTTCTTGGAGAAGAGGTGAAGATAATACTTATTGAGATGAGGGACATATTCCCAGGCAGATCCTGAGAAGCTAGACTTGAGGCTGTTCGGCTGATCTGCCCATACATAATAATCATGGTAAGGATTTTCAGGTCCTTTGAGGGCTTCTTGGAACCAGAAATGTTCATCGGAAGTATGATTGAGGACCAAATCCATGACCATTTTAATGCCATATTTGTGTCCTTCAGTAATCAATTCTTCCATATCTGCCATAGTTCCGAATTCAGGTGCAATGGCTTGGTAATCACTGATATCATAGCCATTGTCATCCATAGGTGACTGGTAAACAGGGCTGAGCCAGATAGCATTAATCCCTAGTTTTGCCAAGTAAGGCAAGCGTTGGGTAATCCCTTTAAGGTCACCGACACCGTCTCCATTTGAATCTTGGAAACTACGTGGATAAACTTGATAGAGTACCGCTTTTTTCCACCAATCTGTTTTCATTTCTTTACTCCTCATCTTCTTTTTTATCTAAATAACGAATAATACGAGCTGGATTTCCAGCAATAACAACATTATCACCAAAGGACTTGGTCACAACAGAACCTGCACCAACAACTACGTTATCGCCAAGGGTCACACCTGCTAAAATCATAGCTCCTCCGCCAATCCAGACACGGTCACCAATGGTAATGGGGGCTCCGTATTCAGGACCTGCGATTCGCTCATAGGCATCCAAAGGGTGCAGGGCAGTGTAAAATTGAACATTTGGCCCTAACATGGCATTCTTACCAATAGTCACAGGGCAGGTATCTAAGACTGTCCAGTTAAAATTAGCATAAAAGTCTTCGCCTACATGGATATTACAGCCGTAGTCCAAAGTCACAGGTGTTTCCACATAAATGCGCTCACCTGTAGTACCCAACCAGTCCTTCATCAAATCAGACCGCTTAGCGCCGTCCATTTCTTGATTAACAGTCTGGCGTTTGACACGCGCAGCTTCTCTCAGAGCAACCAATTCTGGGTCACCAGCATTGTAAAGTTGACCTGCCAACATTTTTTCTTTTTCTGTTGTCATCTGTTTATCCTTTGTATTTTTCTACTATTATAAATGAACCGCTTTCATTAGTCAAACGTTTGCATGCCCTTTGTAGGGTAAGACGGAAAGTTTTGAGGTTTTAAGAAGCTTACAGGAGAAAAGAGAAGAAAAACTTTCCCCTTCTATCTCTATAATGCAATCTGAGCTGAACCTTCTTCATCAGTTTCGATAATTTCAAAACTGTGATCTTTGAGGTTGGCTGAAAGCTGAGCTGTCACACCTGCATCCTCATTGGTCCAAGTGATTTGAAGGTTGTGCTCATCCACCATCTTAACAGCAAATTCTCCATCAAATGCTGGGCTAGTATTGCGGAACTTCAAAAGGTTGAAGAGAGATTGAACCACTGGGCGCTCAACTTCACGCTCGATTTCATCCAAATCATAGTAATGACGGTTGATATTGCGACCTTCTTTTGAAGATTCAAGGAGTTCAATATCATTTTCACCCGCCAAGAGACCAACATAGTAAATCTGTGGAATACCTGGTGCAAAGCATTGGAGAACACGCGATAAGAGATATGCTTGATCATTGTTTCCAAGAGCTGAATAATAAGTACAGTTGATTTGGTAGATGTCCAAGTTATTGTAAGCTTCTGTACTGTAAATCCTCTTAACATTGGCACCTTGAGCATAGAGGGCTTCACGAGTTTCTTCTGTTTCCTCATCGGTCAGCAAGTCTTTGACATCCACTACTCCGATACCATCGTGAGTATCTAAGGTCGTGAATTGCTTGCGCGGACAAATTTCCATCCAGTGAACCAGACGGTTAACATTTCCGCTATAAAGAGCATGAAGAACCAACATTGGCAAGGCAAAGTCGTAAACATAGTAGTCCTGCTCTGCAATTTTTTGCTGAATAGTGTAATGTTCATGAATTTCTGGCAAAATTTCAATTCCTTGTGGCGCCAAAAGTTTGCGTGGGAAGTGCAACATTTCCCAAATATCTGGCTCTACAAAGAAGCAGTTTGTGCCGATTTTCTTATTAGCATAGGCAAAGGCGTCCAAACGGATAATCGACGCACCATGTTTAGCAAGATTTTCCAGATTTTCCTTGATAAAGGTGCGCGTCGTTTCCGTCGTCACATCTAGGTCAATCTGCTGTTCATCAAAGGTACACCAAACCTTTTCTTCTGTACCGTCCGAAAATTGCGCAATACGGTAAGGTGCACGTGGCTTCCGTTTGTAAATCAAATCCACATCTTCCTGAGTTGGCTCACCACCAGGCCAGAAATTTTTGTATCGGATAAAAAGGTCTGCATATTTTGACTCATCCTTCTTTTCCAAGAAATCCAAGAAATAAGGTGACTTGGCTGAAATATGGTTGATCATGAAGTCAAACATAAGGTAGTAATCCTTACTAAGCGCTTCTACATCTTCCCAATCACCAAAGGCAGGATCCACTTTTGTATAGTCCATTGGGGCAAATCCACGGTCACCAGATGATGGGAAGAAAGGCAAAATATGCACTCCACCAACGGTATCCTTCAGCGGACCTTCCAAGGCCTTTTTCAAATCTTTCAGGTTTTTCCCTAAACTGTCTGAATAGGTAATCAACATCGCTTGATTTTTAATTTTCATATCGATTCACTTTCTAAAATCTACTCTATACTCCATCTGTCTAGTCAGCCAATAATTGGAGTTTCTAATGTAGAGCTTTGACCGACTGGACAGACTTTGTAGCAATTTACTTGACGGATCCGTTTGTCATACCTGAAATGATATTCTTTTGGAAGATGAGGTAGACAATCAAGATTGGGATAATGCCGACAACGTAAGAGGCAAAGGAGGGACCATAGTCACTGAAATATTGTCCTTGGTAGTTGTATTGGAAAAGAGGCATTGTCCAGAGACTATTGTCACGGTTAAGTACCAAGAGTGGCATGAGGAAGTCATTCCATACCCAGAGGGCATTGATTATGAGAACAGTCGCATGCATTGGCTTCATGAGTGGGAAAATGATTTTCCAGTACATAGTGAACTTGCCGGCACCGTCAATAGCTGCTGCTTCATCCATTTCAACTGGCACGATGGTCTTGATATAGCCCACGTAGAGAAAGAGCGTCTGTGGAATAGCATAGGTCAAGTACAAGATTGTCAAACCTGGCAAGTTGGTCATGTTTAGATCACTCATGAGTTTGGACATTGGAAGCATAATCACTTGGAAAGGTACGAACATCCCGATAATGAGGAGGGTGTACATAATAGAAAAGATTTTCTTGCGATCCATATGACGAGCAATAGAGAAGGCTGCCATTGGAATGACCAAGATAATCAAGCCCACACTGACTACTGTCAAGAAGCTTGAATTCATGAAGTAGGTACTGATACCGTCTGTAAAGAGACGCTCATAGTTGGAAAATGTCCATTCTTCCGGCAATCCAAAGAAGTTCCCTGTAATGTCCTTGGTTGTCTTGAAAGAAGACATCAGCGTCACCGCAAGCGGAATCAACATCAAGAGAATTCCCGCAATAAGGACTGTATAAGCTAAAAGATGATTTTGTTTTTTGGCTTTCATTTTCTAATCCTCACACTTCAAATTTTCTTGACATGGTAATTTGTACGACTGAAATAATCGTAATAATGATAAAGAGTACAACTGCTACTGCATTGGCATAACCAAATTGGTTATTGGTAAAGGCATTCTTGAACACCATCAATCCCAAGGTTTCCGTCTTGCCGTCCGGCCCACCCTTGGTCAATGAATAAATCAGGTCAAAGGCTGTCAAACCAGATTTCATCGCCATGATGAAGACCATGCTGATAGACGGCAAAAGGAAGGGTACTTCGATTTGGAAGAATTGTTGACGAGGTGTTGCGCCGTCAATCTGTGCTGCTTCTTTGATATCTTCTGGAATAGATTGGAAACCTGCCAAGAAAATAACAACTGGCATTGCCAACGCTTGCCACAAGGCAACAAAGAGAACAGACCAGAATACTGATTTTTCGTTGAAAAGCAAGTTTGAGCTTAGCCATTTGATGCCTAAAGCTTCACCAATTTGTGGAAGACCATAGTTAAAGAGCTGGCTAAAAATCAAACCGATTGTCACTGTTGACAGCACTGCTGGGAAGAAATACCAAGTACGGAAGAAACCAACCGCACGGATTTTCCGATTGAGCAAGCTGGCAAGCCAAATTCCCAAGACAATTTCCCCAACTACCAATCCGATAGTGAAGAGAATAGTAAAACCTAAACTATGATAGAAGGCCTTGTCATGGAAAATATTGACATAGTTTTCAAGTCCGATAAAGTTGAAAGAGCGTGTCAAACCAGTCCAGTCAGTTAGTGAATAAATCACCCCATTTACCATCGGGTAAAAGAAGAAAACCAACTGCAAGATAACGGGAATAGCCACGAAAAGATAAGCCCAGTATTGACTGATAAAGCTTTTTTTGTTCATATTCAAGTTTCTCCATAAGATAGGAGGGCGTGTAGAAATCCATAGGAAAATAGGAACACTAACGAAGAAACAAGGTTTCTAGGAAGTTTTATCTTTTTCACTAGGATTTTAGCCCGAGTTCAATTCTAAGATAGGAGGGCGTATAGAATGCAAAGAGAAAATAGGTAATCTGATGACGAGTCCAAAGACTCTAAGAAGATTCATCTTTTTCTCACAGCATTTAGCCCGAGTTCAATTACTAAGATACGAAGGCATATAGAATTTTATTTCTATACTGCCTAGTCTTTTTGTCCTGCAATTTATAAGAGAAAGAGGCTCGGACAAGGTCCTTGCCTCTTATTTCTTATGGACAGATTTATTTTTTCATTGTATCCAAGAAAGTATTCAAATCTGCTGCGTAATTTTTCAAGTCTTTGCTCTTGAGGTAGCTTACGTTTGCATTCCAGAAGTCTTCTTCTGAATCCCAATCAGCATGCAACCAGATGGCTTGTTGGTCAGTAAAGGCAAGTGAAGCAACGTCTGCGATTTGCTCGAATTTACCTTCTGTCTCAATGCCTTTAACAGATGTTGGTGAACCATCTACATCATAGTATTTTTGCATTACTTTAGCTGAGCTCAAGTATTTCACGAAGTCTTTAGAAGCTTTCACATCTTTAGAATCTTTTGAAACAGATACAGCCATGTCTGCTGCTCCGACTGTCATTGGTTTGCTGTCAGCGGTCAAGCCAGGCATTGCAAACATACCAACTTCAAAGTCCGGATCTTGTTGGAGAATAACTGGGAGTGCCCATGAACCGTTGGCCATCATGAGGGCGTCACCTTTAGCAAATGCTGCAACAGTATCTGCATAAAGAGCACCATCAGCGTTCTTTTGACCATTTCCAGCCATCAAATCAAGGTATTGACCAACTGTTTTTGTCAATTCATCACTAGCTGAGATTTTACCTTTTTCGCTGTAGCGGAGATAATCTTCAACCACTTGACGGTCACCTTTTGCGGCTTGAATCCATGCTAATTGAGCATAGCCATTGAATGTCCAAGCATCACCTAGTGCTTCTGCAAATGGAGTTTTACCAGCTGCTTTGATTTTTTCTACTGCTGCTTTAAATTCGTCCAATGATTTTGGAACTTCAATGCCTAATTTTTCAAAAGCAGTTTTGTTATAGTAGACACCTGAAACGTTGGTTGTCAATGGAATATTGTAAATTTTTCCGTCAACAGCGTAGCTTTGTGCAGCGCCATCATTCAAGTTTGCAAGGAGGTCTTTTTCGTCTGTCAAGTCAACAAATTGGCCATCTGCAGCCCAACCCTTGAAGTCTGCATTTTGTGGATAGATGTTGATTACATCAGGAGTTTCGCCATTTGCGATACGTGTTTTCAATACAGTACCAGCATCTGGAACACTTGTCAATTTCACTTTCACATCATCTTGAGACTTGTTGTAATCATCAATGATTTCTTGCAAAGTTGCTTGCATTTCTTTCTTTTGAGAGAAAAATTCAATCTCTGTTTTTCCGCCTGATTGTGAATTTCCACAACCAACGAGAAGGCTTGCAAATGCGCATACTGATGCGGCTTTAAGGAATGTATTGACTTTCATAAAATCCTCCTAGATTTTGTTAAAAATATATTGTACACTAAAATAATCTTTTTGAACATGTGGCATGGTCAAGCCAATGTTCATAAGCTCATCACCGTAGAAGCTTTCACCGAGCACTTCACAGTGATACTGAGCATCTGGGTCCAACCCCTTCAAACGGACTTGGATCAAAGGTGCCTCTGGCTGCGCCAATACTTTCACGTAGGTAAAGACTGCCTGTGACTGGTCTTGGTTGACATAGATACCAGCCTGCGTATTGGCTGTTTTCTTGAGACGATAGTAATCTCCATACTGAACAGTTGAGCGAATGTCTTTGTAGGTTTTAACCTGCTCTGCTACTTCTTGAATTTCCTCTTCTGATAATTGATTGAGGTCCAATTCGTAACCGAAGGCCCCCCCCATCATGGCAACATTTCCACGAGTTGCCAGCGGTGTGATCCGACCAACTTGGTGGTTAGGTACAGCTGATACGTGGGCTCCAATGGAGCTAACTGGGTAAATCAAGCTGGTTCCTTCTTGGATAGACAGGCGACCGATGGCATCTGTATTATCACTAGCCCAAGCCTGTGGCATGTAGTACATGAGACCTAAGTCATTGCGGCCACCGCCCCCTGAGCAAGACTCAAAGAGTACCTGCGGGAAGCGCGTTACCAAGCGCTCCAAGGCATTGTAGAGGCCTAGGATATAACGGTGGTAAAATTCATGCTTGTCATCATTTGCCAAATCTTCTGGAATGGCTGTGATATTGCGGTTCATATCCCATTTGACATAGGTAATATTGGCTGATTCCAAGATAGCGGCTACCGAGTCAACAATGTAATCCACCACTTCTGGCTTAGCAAGGTTGAGTACCAACTGCTCACGGCTGTAAATATGGTCACGATCTGAAATCTGAATTGCCCAGTCAGGATTCGCTCGGTAGAGGTCACTGTCCACCGAAATCATTTCTGGCTCAAACCAGAGTCCGAATTCCATGCCCAAATCATTAATAGACTGAGCCAGACCACCGAGACCATTTGGCAATTTTTCTGGATTGACGAACCAGTCTCCTAGAGAAGACTCATCATTATTTCGCTTACCAAACCAACCGTCATCAAGGACGAAGAGCTCAATACCAGTCTTGCTGGCTGTTTTTGCGATGTCCAGAATTTTATCTTCATTAAAGTCAAAGTAGGTTGCTTCCCAGTTATTGATGAGAATAGGACGTTCCTTGCGAGCAAATTCCCCACGACAGATATGATCACGGATAAAATTGTGACTATCACGTGTCATTCCTGTCAATCCTTTATCTGTGTAAGAAATCAAGGCCTCTGGCGTTTGGAAGGATTGACCTGCTTCTAGTTTCCAGCTAAAGGCTTGGTCATTGATTCCCATGCCCCAACGAGTTGTGTCAAGTGCTGTCGTTTCCGCAAAGGCTGTGAAATTCCCACTATAAATCAAGTGAGCGGAATAAACTTGCCCGCTATCTTCTGTCACATCCTTGTCTGCCAAGGCAATGAAAGGTGTGCGCGAATGGCTTGAAGCACCCCGAATACTGCCAATAGAATAGTTACCATTTGGAAGCGGTGTGACTGTCCACTCTTTTTCATAGGCATAGCGACCTGTCAAGGTATGAACATTGAAGTCACGATGAGGAAGGTCAATGGTGAAGCTATAGGCTTTTTCGACCTTTGTCACATGCTTACCAGCTGAGATAACTGCTGAACGCGTCATAAAGTTAAGCTGGTCAAAAATGCTATAGCTAATAGTTACAGTCACATCTGTCAGTTCATCGTAGAGGTCAATTTCCAACGTTTCAACTTCTTCCTCTGTACCAAAACTTTGTGGTAGACCTTCTAGGACCTTCTTGCCTTTGAAGATGCGGTGAGCCTTGTATTTCAAATCAAGAGCCGTTCCAAATTCATTTCGTAACTCAAGGGCTGCTGTTCTAAAATCTCCCAGACCATTGCTGCTGTATTCCAACTGCAAGGTATCAATCGAAAATGTTCGGTTCCCTGTGATAGGACTTGGTGAAAAAGCTCGGTCAAGGTATGTGATTTTGTTTCCTAGGCTAAATCGATTGATTTTTTTCCCAAAGTAACGGTTTACCAGCTGTCCGTTTTCCAAGACTTGCATGACATAGGAAAATTCCCTTGTTTGCAGGTGGAAAAGCTGCATTTCTTCTTGATAATGAATCACTTTTTTTCTCCTGTATCTGTTTTACAAGACTTATTTTAACAAATGGATGCGTTTTCAAGAATGGGATTTTGTAGCTTCCATATGGTATAATGTTTCCAAACAGACTTGGACATATGTTGAAAAAGGAGCGACTAGATGAATATTCTCAATACTTATCACGAACTAGACAGCCATCATTTTGACCTCAATGTTGACCACTTTGGGTCTGAAATTTGTGATAAAGACTACTCTTTTGGTCCTGCCGTTCGAGATAATTATGTCCTTCATTTTATCTTAGAAGGTCAGGGAACTTTTACCATTGACGGGAAAACAACCCAACTGACACAAGGAGATATGTTTCTTCTACCCAAGGGAAAGGTAACCTTCTATCAAGCCGATGCAGAAAATCCTTGGTCCTATATTTGGGTGGGTTTTAGCGGTTCACGAGTAGATGCTATTCTGCGTCAAACACAACTCTTTGACCACTACTACCTTCGTTCCAGCCTCCAGTCTGCCGTTCTCGACCAGATGAAAGCCATTACGCAAATCACTCCCCACAAATACCTTCCCATTACTGAGCTCCAACTCATCGGTCACTTAAATATCCTGCTGGCTGCTCTCATGGAGGAATTCCCTAAAAAAGAATTAGATGAATCTACCAATCTAGCCAAAACCTATGTCAAAACAGCTCTTAATCTCATCCATAGCCAGTACGAAAAACCTATCAAGGTCAGCTATCTAGCGGAACACCTCTGCCTCAGCCGCTCCTATCTCTATAAGATTTTCAAACAAGAAACAGGCTACTCTATCAAAGACTATATTCTCCAAGTGAAGATGAATCGCTCTTGCGAACTCTTGGAAAATCCAGACCTGTCCATCACAGAAATTGCCCTGTCTGTCGGCTATCCAGATCCCTTGAATTTTTCGACAGCCTTCAAAAATTACTTCCACATGAGCCCTACAGATTACCGAAAAAGATCTATCGAAAAGGATTAGCACCCGCTAATCCTTCTTTATTTACCAAATACACCAGCAATCCGTTGACAAGCTTCTTTAACGGTTGCAAGCGGCGTCGCTGCATTAAAGCGGGCACAATATTTGCCTTCTCGTCCAAAAGCTAAACCATTATTGAGAACGACTTTGGCTTCTGTCAGCAGTTTTTCTTGGATGTCTTCATTAGACAAGCCATAGGCCGAAAAATCCAACCAAATCAAATAAGTCCCTTCTGGCTTCATGACCTTAATCTTGGTCTCCCGCTCCAAAAAATCAACTGTATAGTTGATATTTTCTTCCAATACAGTCTTGAGTTCTTTCAACCACGCTTTTCCATGACGGAGGGCAACTTCTGTCGTAATCAGCCCCACTGTCGGTACTTCGTGCTGATTATTAGCCAGCTGTCTTTGGGCAAATAGCTTGCGCAGGTCAGCATTTTCAATAATAGCAAAACTATTTTTAGTCCCTGCAATATTAAAGGTCTTGGTAGCTGACGCAAGGACAATGGTAAAGTCCTTAAAGTCTGGATGCAGGGTGTTAAAACTATGGTGCTTGTTGCCAAACAGTGCAAAATCTTGATGAATTTCATCTGACACCAGGAGGACTCCGTATTTTTGACAGAGCTGACCAATTCGTGTTAACTCCTCAGCTGACCACACACGACCACCAGGATTGTGAGGGCTACAAAGAATGTAAAGCTTAACGTCATTGTCTACAAAGTCCCGTTCCAACTGGTCAAAGTCAATCTCGAAATGTCCATTTTTCTCGACCAGAGAATTTGTCACCAACTTACGGTTATTGAGCTTGACTGAGCGAGCAAAAGGTGGGTAGACAGGTGTGTTGATGACTACTGCTTCCCCTTCCTTTGTAAAAGCCTGAATAGCGATTGAAATAGCGGGCACCACGCCTTCAATCAAGACAATATCTTCTCTCTTAACCTTGTAGCCGTGCTCCACTTCTTCCCAGTCAAGAATGGCTTGATAAAGACTATCGCTAGCATAAGGATAGCCAAAAATATGCTGACTAGCATAGTCCAGCAAGGCTTCCTTTACCTCAGGTAAGGGCAAAAAATCCATATCAGCAATCCACATCTGCAAGAGTTCTGGATCATTTTCTGTCTTCCGCCACTTTTCACTGTGTTGACCGAGGCGATTGGGCCGTGTGGCAAAATCATATCTTGTCATATCAACCCTCCAAGGCTTGTTTTAAGTCAGCGATCAAGTCTTCCGCATCTTCGATACCAATAGACAAACGAAGCAAGTCATCTGTCAACCCATATGAATGGCGAACTTCCGCTGGAATATCTGCATGGGTCTGAGTAGCTGGGTAGGTAATGAGACTTTCCACCCCACCCAAACTTTCTGCAAAGGTAAAAATTTGTAAGCTATTGAGAATATGACCAATTTTTGCTGCATCTGTGACCTTCACCGAAATCATTCCTCCTTTACCAGTGTAGAGAACATCCTTGACAGCAGGTGATGTCCACAAATAATTCACAATCTTCTGCGCATTCTCCGTTGCACGTTCCATACGAAGCGAAAGAGTCTTGAGACCACGCATGAGAAGATAAGAGTCGATTGGAGATAGAGTTGGTCCTGTCGTGTTTTGATCGTAGAAGAGTTTGTCATATATTGCCTGATTGCTGGTGACCAAGACACCTGCTAGGACATCATTATGACCTGATAAATATTTTGTCGCAGAATGCAGGACAACATCTGCTCCTAGAGGAATTGGATTTTGATACATCGGACTGTAGAATGTATTGTCTACAATGACTACTGCTCCGTGCTGATGTGCCAGCTCAGCAATTTTTTTAATATCAAACTCCACCATGAGCGGATTAGTCGGAGTCTCGATGTAAACATAGTCCGTCTCATCCGAAATGGCCGCAATCATCTCTTCTTCTGTATTGGTATAGGTAAAGTTAAAGCGTCCATTGGCCTCTTGCTCATTGAACCAACGGAAGGAACCACCGTACAGGTCACGCGCAGCTACGACCTTGCTCCCAACTGGAAAGCCACTAAAAAGCAAGACCAAGGCTGATACACCTGAGCTCGTCACTAGAGCGTAATCTGCTTTCTCAATCGCCGCCAAGGTCTTTTCCAAGGTCAAACGAGTCGGATTTTTGGTCCGAGTATAGTCAAAACCAGTGGATTTACCAAACTCAGGATGTTGATAAGTTGTAGAAAGATGAATAGGAGAAATAAGAGCCCCCGTCTTCTCATCCGTATTAATACCCGCATGGGCTAAAATCGTATCTAATTTGAAATCTGTCATCGCTATCTCTCCTTGATTTACTTATCTATCATTGTAGCATTTCCTGTACCAGATAAAGACCACTTTCCCACATATAAATATTAAAAGCCCCTCATAAAGAAAGGCTATCATATTTTATAAAAGAAGAAAAAATTACAGCATTATCCAGACAAACAAGACCGACACCAAGAGGGTTAAGCCTGCAACAATCCAGACATTCTTATTTTCTTTGATTTGATTTTTATCATTAAAAAGAGCAAGAGCAAAGGTTGCTAGAACAAAAGAAGCAATCAGACATTTCAATAAAATGGATCGTTCCCACACAAGTGAGCCAAAGACAATCGAATTAAAAATGGCTTGGTAAAAATATTTTGACTTGTAAAATGCTTTATTAAAGGTAAATTTCATAAGATCCTCGAATTTTTCTTCTATTATATCAAAAAAAGAGAGGGAATAAAACCACTCTCTTCCTAGAATTATGCTTCGTCTTTCACACCAGCTTCTTGGAGTAACTTGCTATAATTATCCTCATCTTCCTGGTTATCACGTACAACTTTTGAAACTGTAAAAGAAGATGAAACCAATCCTACAGATCCCATAAGGTAGTAACCTTTTACCATCAAAGGCTCTTTAAGAGTATAAAGTCCAATCAAAATCAAGGCTGCAAAGAAGAGAAATGAGCCCCAAGCCATAGCTGTAAAAGCAGGGGTGTTACGATAAACTTTCTTTTTCATCTTATTCATAAAAAACTCCTTTAGGTTAATAAAACTATCATATCATACCAAAAATTATAAGGCAATTTCTTTCGTGTTACAGCCGATTGGACAATGCTATTAGCCATCTGTCTCCTACTTATGATATAATAATCAAAACTAGATAAGGAAGAGATACCATGATTCGTATTGAAAATGTACTTGCCCTACTAAAAAAAGATAAGAACTTCCGTGAGATTTTGTCTGACGAAAACTACCACTATAATTGGGAAAATGTGACCTTCACAAAGATTAGCTATGATAGCCGAGATACAGACTTGGATACTCTTTTCTTTGTCAAAGGAGCTGCCTTTAAAAAAGAATTTTTAGAGCAAGCCGTGGAGAATGGCTTGCGCTTCTATGTGGCAGAGAACGATTATGAAGTCGGCATTCCTGCCATTATTGTCACTGATATTAAAAAAGCCATGAGCTTGCTGGCCATGGAATTTTACGGCAGTCCCCAAGATAAGCTGAAAATCCTTGCCTTTACAGGAACAAAAGGGAAGACGACGGCCGCTTACTTTGCCTACAACATCCTCAAGCAAAATCACAAGCCCGCCATGTTTTCTACCATGAATACCACCTTGGACGGCCAGACCTTCTTCAAGTCCCAGCTGACAACACCTGAGAGCCTAGACCTCTTCAAGATGATGGCGCAGGCTGTTGAAAATGGCATGACCCACCTTATCATGGAAGTTTCAAGCCAAGCCTATTTAACCAAGCGTGTCTATGGTCTAACTTTTGACGTGGGCGTCTTCCTCAACATTAGTCCCGACCACATTGGTCCTATTGAGCACCCGACCTTCGAGGACTACTTCTTCCACAAGCGTCTTTTGATGGAAAATAGCAGAGCTGTGGTGGTCAATAGCCAGATGGACCATTTCCAAGTAGTTAAAGAACAAGTAGAAAACATCCCTCATGATATTTACGGGAAATTCTCAGATAACCAAATAACCAAGTCACAAGCCTTTAGCTTCACAGCTACTGGTAAACTAGCTGGTGATTACGATATCCAGCTCATCGGCTCTTTCAACCAAGAAAATGCTATCGCAGCTGGTCTTACCTGCCTCCGTCTAGGAGCAAACCTATCTGATGTCCAGAAAGGAATCGCTCAAACAACTGTCCCAGGTCGTATGGAAGTCTTAACTCAAGTAAATAGTGCTAAAATTTTTGTAGACTATGCTCATAATGGCGATAGCCTGCAAAAACTACTAGATGTGGTCTTGGAACACCAGACTGGACAAGTAACCCTTCTCATCGGCGCACCTGGTAATAAGGGTGAAAGTCGTCGGAAAGACTTCGGTCTCCTCCTCAACCACTATCCAGGGGTCAAGGTGATTCTGACTGCTGATGATCCAAACTTTGAAGATCCTGAAAAAATTTGCCAAGAAATCGCCCAGTACATGACACGAGACTATGAGATTATCATCGACCGTGAACAAGCTATTCAAACAGCTATGTCAAAAACTGAGACAGCAAGTGACGCTGTTATCATCGCTGGAAAAGGGGCCGATGCCTATCAGATTGTGAACGGACAGAAGGATCCTTCCTATCTTGGAGACTTAGAAATTGCTAAAAAATATCTCTAAAACAGGTCTAGCACCTGTTTTAATTTTCGTTAAATTGTCAGAAAACTATTGAAAAATTAAAACTTGTGCTGTATACTATAATCTGTAGAAACTGGAGGATGGATTTGTCACATATTGAAGCTCAGGCAATTCAAGTTGCCTATGAAGAAAAGATCATAATTGATGAGTTATCTGTTCAGATCCCTCAAGGAAAAATGACGACAATTATCGGAGCAAATGGTTGTGGAAAATCTACTCTCCTGAAGGCTTTGACACGGATTTTACCCCTTAAACAAGGAAGTATCTATTTGGATGGTCAAGCAATCGCTAGTCTTCCCACTAAACAGATTGCGAAAAAATTAGCGCTTCTCCCCCAAGTATTAGAGGTAACAGAGGGAATTACTGTCTATGAGTTAGTGTCATACGGGCGATTCCCACATCAATCTGGACTTGGGCGGCTAACTGCTTCAGATAAAGAAAAAATCAATTGGGCTTTGGAAGTCACCCAGACCAGTTCTTATGCAGACATGATGGTGGATAGTCTTTCAGGTGGCCAACGACAACGTGTCTGGATTGCTATGGCACTAGCTCAGGATACGGATACCATTTTCCTAGATGAGCCAACCACCTATTTAGACCTCAATCATCAATTAGAAATTTTAGAATTGCTCCAGGAACTCAATCAAAAGAGGGACAAAACTATTGTCATGGTCCTACATGATCTCAATCTTTCTGCCCGTTTTTCCAATCACTTGATTGCCATGAAACAAGGAAAAATCTGCCATCAAGGCAGCCCTCAAACAATCATGACAAAAGAAATCTTAAGAGAAGTCTTTCAGATTGATGCAGAAATTATCCAAAGTCCATCAGGTTCCCCAGTTCTACTCAACTATTCCTTATGTAAATAAAATTTTTAGGAGATTTTTATGAAAAAGATTCTTTCATTTCTGTCACTTGCAATGGCAGTGATGTTGCTTGTCGCCTGCTCTTCTGCTACTTCTCATTCAACTGAAGAGAAACAACTATCTAGCATGCCCAAAATTGAGGGATTCAGCTATAAGGGAGACATCCCTGAAAAGCCTAAAAAGGTCATTAGTCTGACCTCATCCTACACAGGTCACCTCTTGAAGTTAGACCTTCCATTGATTGGAGTGACTTCTTACGACAAAAAGAATCCTGTCTTAAAAGACCTGGTCAAGGACGCCAAGGAAGTAACAAGTGAAGACTTGGAAGCTGTAGCGGCTCTTGAACCCGATCTGATCGTTGTCGGTTCGACAGATGAAAATATTGATCAACTTGCTGCTATCGCTCCAACCATTGTTGTCGAATATGGAAAACAGGATTATCTCGAAATTCTTTCTAGCTGGGGAAAAATTTTCGGTCAAGAGAAAAAAGCTGAAAAATGGTTAACAGATTGGAAAGAAAAAACAGCTAAAGTCGCTAAGGAAGTAAAAGCTGTCACTGGAGAAAATGCTAGCTTCACTGTTATGGGACTTTACGAAAAAGAAATCTATCTATTCGGTAACAACTGGGGACGCGGTGGGGAAGTTATTCACCAAGATTTAGGATATACAGCTTCTGACAAAGTCTTAAAAGAAGTATTTCCAACTGGTTACTTAGCTATCTCTCAAGAAGTTGTAGCAGACTATGCTGGAGATTATATCATTGTTGCTGCAGAAGATGACCAAACAGGTTCTGCCCTCTACGAAAGCGATGTTTGGAAAAATCTACCAGCTGTGAAAAACGGCCATGTGATTCGCGTAGATGCCAATGCTTTCTACTTCAATGATCCATTCACCTTAGAATATGAATTAAATACGCTACGGGATGCCATTCTTGCAACTGCAAAATAATTCTCAACTATCAAAGGAAGTTATATGACTATTCATTCTTCACAATTTGATACAAAAACGAAGCCAAAATCTTTTTGGCTTGTTTTTTGTATCTTCCTCTTCTCACTTATCCTAGGACTCTATCTCAGTCTTCGTTTTGGGGCTGTTTCCTATTCCCATCAGGAAGTCATGGCTGTACTGAAGCAACCTTTCAAACCGTCAGATGCCCAAGATATCATCATTGATCTACGTATTCCACGAATCATAGGGGCTCTATTAGTTGGGGCTGCCTTTGCAGTAGCTGGGGCAATTATGCAAGGTGTTACTCGAAATCCTATTGCCGATCCTGGTTTATTGGGAATCAATGCTGGTGCAGGCTTAGCTTTAGTCGCTGGCTATGCGATTTTTCCCCATCTTCATTATCTGCAAATACTCCTTTTTTGCCTACTGGGTGCTTTTTTAGCCGCACTCATCGTATTCAGCCTTGCCTATACCCGACGCGGTTACCATCAAATTCGGTTGGTATTAGCTGGGGCAATGGTTGCAACACTCTTACAATCTATTGGCCAAGCCATTACCATTTATTTTCATCTATCTAGTGCCGTTATTGGTTGGCAGGCTGGCGGTCTCATCGCTCTCAACTGGAAAATGCTTGCCATTATTGCCCCCTTTATTCTCCTTGGATTAGTGCTGGCACAATTGTTTTCACACCAACTAACCATTCTCAGCCTAGATGACACGGTAGCAAAGTCCTTAGGACAAAAAACAGGGATTATTTCTCTTATCTTCTTAGGAATTGTCCTTCTCCTCTCCTCTGCTGCAGTTGCTTTAGTAGGTTCTATGGCTTTTGTCGGACTGATTATTCCTCATATGATCCGTTCTTTGACCAAGCAAAACTATCAGAAACTCCTTCCCCTGTCTGCCTTGGCTGGTGCTTCTTTTATCCTCTATGTTGATTTGATTTGTCGGACGATCAACCCTCCCTATGAAACGCCACTGAATGCCATTGTAAGTTTTATAGGATTACCTTGCTTTATTTGGCTACTTAGAAAAGGACGTCACCTATGATAAAAGGAAAAAAACTCTTCGTCTACTTTAGCCTAGCTATCCTGCTCACCTTTTTTTGCTTCATTCTCTCTTTATCACTTGGATATAGTAAATTAGATTTGCTAGATGTCCTAAAAGTATTGACAGGACAAGCTCCTTCTGGGACAGTTCTTATTATCCGTAACATTCGTCTGCCTCGAATCCTTGTCTGCCTATTCGCTGGGGCATCCTTGGCCATTAGTGGGCAACTTCTTCAGACCTTGACACGAAATCCTTTAGCAGACTCAGGTATTCTTGGTATCAATACGGGTGCTGGTATGGTGGTAGCTCTCATGATTTCCTATACTGACCTGCTAAAACTAAGCTTTCTAAACTTTATGCCTTTTCTGGCTACTCTAGGTGGTATAGCCACCATCCTATTTGTTTACTTGATTTCCTTCAAAAAAGGGCAAGGGACCCGTCCAAATCGATTGATTGTAGCAGGTATTGGAGTTTCTACCATGCTATCCAGTACCATGGTGGCTATTGTTGGAAATCTCGACCGTTATAAAGTAGACTACATTGCAAGTTGGTTGTCTGGGCGCATTACTGGTGATAATTGGCAAACCATTTGGGTCATTTCTCCATTCTTCTTTGTTCTCTGGCTTCTTGTCTACCTACGCAGCAATCAACTCAATATTCTCAATCTAAATGAACAGACAGCCCTAGGGCTAGGAATTGCACTGCAAAAGGAACGAATCCTCATCCTTCTACTCTCGACAGGTCTGGCAGCTCTCAGTGTGTTGTTGGTAGGCAATGTTACCTTTGTAGGACTAGTAGCTGGCCATATCACACGCAAACTGGTTGGAAGCAATCATCGTATTTCCCTTCCTTTTGCCATGTTAGTTGGCATGATGCTATTACTGATAGCTGATACTATTGGTCGTGTCCTCCTAGTCGGAACAGGAATTCCCACAGGAATTGTGGTCTCCATCATTGGTGCTCCCTACTTCCTCTATCTGATGAGACAAACAAAATAAACTTGAGACCCTTGTCTCAAGTTTATTTTTTCTTAAAATATCGTTTCAATATCTGCAATTCTTCTGTGTTCAACGGTCGATAGGCACCAACGGGTAAATCACCTAGATGAAATTCACCAAAGCGTATTCGTCTCAGATAGGTCACCTTGACACCATAGGCTAAGAACATTTTCTTGACTTGATGAAATTTTCCCTCAGAGATGGTGATTTCAGCGCAACTTTTTTCCACCCCAGAAGAAAGAACTTCTAAATGAGCAGGGTTACAAACTGTTCCATCGAGAAAGGTCACTCCACGCGCAAAAAAATCCGGTGCATCTGGTTCCAGCGGGCCATTGACCTCCACATAATAGGTCTTGTCAATATGATACTGGGGATGAAGGAGGCGAAAGCCTAGCGGACCATTGTTGGTCAAGAGAACCAGCCCTTCTGTATCTCGATCCAAGCGCCCAACAGGATAGAGGCCTGTTGCACGATCTTCAGCTGCTAAGCAATCTAAGACTGTCTCATGTTCCTGATCACTAACTGCTGTCACAACTCCTGCAGGCTTATTGAGCAAAAGATAGGTACTGGCTAGCCCCTCAACCTTTTTATCAGCCACCCGAATATCCTGCAAATCCATATCCACAATATGGTTAATCGCTGTCACAATCTCCCCGTCAATCCGCACCTGGCGACCACGCAACAATTTCTTTATCTGATTGCGCGAACCAAAGCCCGCCTGTCCTAAACACTTATCTAATCGCATAAGAATAGTATAGCAAAAATCAACCTATAAAACCGATTTCTCCGCATAAAAAGAAGCTGGGTAAAAAGTCCAACTTCTAATTTTATTTGAGCTAGAATTACAAGACGCAGTGGTTGGGAGAAATCCTTGCTATTTTAATAGCATAGTCTTTCCCCTGCACAGTTGACGCGGTGCTTTAGCACCCGACAACCACTGCTGATTGGCATCTTTGTTCGCTTTTCAAGCTTCAAAGATGCCTATGTTGACGCGAAAATTTCGCTTCATTTCCAGCCTCAAACGGTTCACTGAACCTTTTGAGCTATGCGGGGGTGGGAGAGAAAAGGTCCAGTGGACGTTTTCTGCCTGAGCTAAAAATATAGGAGCGAAGGGAACTCTTTGTTGATTGCTATGAGTTCTTTCCCACTCCCATAATCTAGGAGCATTATAATTTTAAAGCTGCTGCTTCATCCACAATCACAACAACGTCTGCGTGGTTTTGAAGGACAGAAGCTGGAAGTTCTTCCGTCACTGGACCATTGACCATGCCGTAAACTGCGTCAGCTTTTTCAACACCGTAAGCCATTAGAACAATGGTTTTTGAAGCCATAATGTTGGCAATTCCCATTGAGAAAGCTTGTTTTGGCACTTGACTTTCATCTTCAAAGAAACGAGCATTGGCTTCAATAGTAGATGGTGTCAAATCAACCACTCGAGTCACACCTTCAAATGAAGAACCTGGTTCATTGAAACCAATATGCCCATTGCGACCAATTCCCAAAATTTGGAAATCAATTGGATTTTCAGCCAAGATTTGGTTGTAACGGAGGGCTTCTTCTGCTGGATTTTCAGCCAAGCCATTTGGAAGATAGCTAGCTTTCAATGGTTTTGCCGCAAAGAGATTTTCTTTCATAAAGTAAGCGTAAGATTGCTCATCATCTGCTGACAAACCTACATACTCATCCAAGTTGACAGATACCAAGTTAGATAAGTCAAGGTCGCTAGCAACCACTTCCTTGTAAAATTCAATCGGTGTTGATCCTGTTGCCAAGCCTAGTACACTAGCCCCAGCCGCTAACTTTTCTTTCAATACATCAAAGGCAACCTTTCCGCCTTCCACTTGGTCTTTTACAGTAATGACTTTCATGAGTCTCTCCTTTTTCTTTGTATGGTCTATACCAATATTTCTATATTTTCATTATAAGGTCTATACCAATTTTTGTCAAGCAAAATCTTTTTTATGGTATAATATTTTCATGACAACACAATTAATCATTATTTTTTTATGTGGTGCAGCGCTTTGCCTGGCCGCCTATTTTTTGAAACAATATAAAACCTGGAGAAATGTCCTAACTAGCCTCGGTATTCTCCTCTTGTTGGCACCTCTTGCCCTCATCCTCTACTTCCTCATTATCATTTTTGCTTAAGGAGATTTATGAATACTGCTGATTTTGATTTTTATTTACCTGAAGAATTGATTGCTCAAACCCCCTTGGAACAGCGTGATAGCTCCAAATTATTGGTGATTGACCGAGAAAATCACACCATGAAAGACACCCACTTTGACCACATCCTAGATGAGTTGAATGAAGGAGACGCACTTGTCATGAACAATACGCGCGTTCTTCCTGCCCGACTTTATGGTGAAAAACCTGATACTCATGGACATGTTGAATTTCTTCTTTTGAAAGACAAGGGAGACAACCAGTGGGAAGTTCTTGCTAAACCAGCCAAACGACTCAAAGTTGGCACCAAGGTTTCTTTTGGGGATGGCCGTTTGACAGCTACCATCATGGAAGAATTGGAACACGGTGGACGGATTGTGGAGTTCCATTATGAAGGTATTTTCTTAGAAGTCTTGGAAAGTCTAGGTGAAATGCCACTTCCGCCTTATATCCATGAAAAACTTGAAGACAAGGAACGTTACCAAACTGTCTATGCCAAGGAAAATGGCTCTGCAGCTGCACCGACAGCTGGCCTGCATTTTACCAAGGAACTCTTGGAAAAAATCGAAGCCAAAGGTGTCAAATTAGTGTACCTGACCCTCCATGTTGGCCTCGGAACCTTCCGTCCAGTTTCAGTCGATAATGTGGACGAACACGAGATGCACTCTGAATTTTACAATCTCAGTCAAGAAGCCGCAGATACGTTAAACAGTGTCAAGGCTGCTAGTGGTCGCGTGGTCGCTGTCGGCACGACTTCTATCCGAACTCTTGAAACCATCGGGAATAAATTTGATGGTCAACTCCAAGCTGACTCTGGTTGGACCAATATTTTTATCAAACCAGGCTATGAGTTCAAGATTGTGGATGCCTTCTCAACGAATTTCCACCTACCAAAATCAACTCTCGTCATGCTGGTATCCGCTTTTGCAGGACGTAAATTTGTCCTCGATGCATACAAACATGCTGTTGAGGAACATTACCGCTTCTTTAGCTTTGGCGATGCCATGTTTGTCAAATAGGAGACCTATCCATGAATAAAATCGAAAGTCGTCACCAAGTTATCCGCTCCTTGGTATCCGAACAGAAAATTCATACCCAACAAGAACTCCAAGATTTACTGGAATTAAACGGTATTTCTGTCACTCAATCTACCCTATCACGTGATATCAAACTGCTCAATCTCGTGAAAATCAACGAAGACGACACCTCCTATTATGTCATCAATAGCATTGCACCTGCTCGTTGGGAAAAACGTCTTCGCTTTTACATGGAGGATGCCTTGGTCATGCTGCGTCCTGTTCAGCACCAAGTTGTCCTAAAAACCTTGCCCGGTCTGGCTCAGTCCTTTGGGTCTATCTTGGATGCCATGGAATTGCCTCAAATCGTTGCAACCGTCTGCGGAGATGACGTTTGTTTGATCATCTGCGAGGACAATGATGCTGCGCAAGCTTGTTTTGAAAAGCTAAAGGAATATACTCCACCCTTCTTCTTCAGCAAACGCTAATCTAAGAACCTGTATTCACTAGTGAAATAGTTTGATGTAGATGATCATTTTCCGATCATCAAGGCAGTTTTTGAAAGAATACTGACTGTATTTTGAAAAAAACTAACGATGAGTAACGGTGAATGCCCCCCCAATAAATGGATTGAACTGTGAATACAAGTTCTAAAACAAAATACATACGAAAAAAGGCTCTAGGAAATCCTAGGGCCTTTTTAAGAGAAAGAAGGAGCGAATTAAAGTGGATTACCTGCCAAGCGATAAATTGCTTCGGCATAGATGTCCATTGCTCGATACAAATCTTCTAACGGTGCGTGTTCATTTTCCTGATGCTCGGTCTGTGGTGTTGTTGGGAAACAAGCTCCAAAGGCCACACAATTCGGCATGGTCCGAGCAAAGGTTGCTCCACCTGATGATTTAGCAGGTGTCATATCACCAGTCTTATCCTGGTAGACAGACACGAGCGTTGAAACTAATTGACTGTCCAAAGGTACATAAAGTGGTTTGAGGTAGTCAAATTCTTCATAGACAAGCTGATAGGCTGCTGCTTTTTCTGTTAAAACAGCTACCAACTCATCCTTATCCGCCAAAACAGGAATACGAATATCCAAACGAATTTCAGATTTTTCTTCTGTCAAGGTAATGCCTGCAATATTAAAGCTCAATTTACCAGACGGTTCATCCTCAACAGGACCAAATAAGCTAGCCCCTGTCGCATCTTCACCAACGGCTTGTGCAATAAATTGAAGAGCTGGGTGGTCTGTACATGTAAGCAAGGCTTTAGCCAAACGAATAATGGCATTGATCCCTTTGGCGGCATCCTTAGAGTGCTTGGATAGACCCAAAACAGTCACAGAGTCGGCTGTTTTTTCGTAGTCAAATCCCAAGGAATCCAATTCGGCTACCACATCATCCAACCAATCACCGCTGTAGCTAGCTTTAGCTGGAACGACATTGTAGGCTTGACCAGCTTCCAAGACTAAATCCTTAACTCCTGACCCTACTAATTTTGCCTGAAGTAAACCTTTTTCAGCATAAGTTAATGGGAAGGAAGAATCTGGGGCAAAACCCATGGTGGCTGTTTCTTCTAGTTCGTTGTAACGATTGAGACAGCGCCAGAGAGTTTCCTCGTCCGTTCCAAAGATAAAGCGAATACGTTTGTTAAAGGTTACTCCTGCTTCCACCAAAGCTTTGACAGCGTAGAGTGCCAACATGGTTGGTCCCTTGTCATCTTGGACACCTCGTCCGTAGAGTTTTCCCTCACGCACGACGGCTTCAAATGGGTCTGACTCCCATTTTTCCAAATCACCAGCTGGTACGACATCCAAGTGACAGAGGATTGCCAGTGTTTCTTCCCCCTGTCCCAAGTCGGCATAGCCGTAATAGCCTTGCGGATCTAGATAAGTTGTGTAACCCAAACTTTCTGTTAATTTCAGTGTGTGTTCAAGGACATCTTGAATGGCTTGTCCAAACGGAGTACCATTTTCTCCTTCCTGACAAACAGAAGGAATGGCTACAATTTCCTTAATAGCAGTGACGACCTCTGCTTTATGTGTTTCAGTAATAAAATTCTTCATCGATCCTGCTCCTTTCTTCTCTCCATTGTAAAACTTTTAGAAGAAGGTTGCAATGACCAAAATAGCAATACTTGCAAGAATAATAGCAGCAATTAATTTACCAACAAACTTGTACCAAGTACCAAGTTCGATACGTCCGAGAGCCAAGGCACCCATTACGATACCTGATGTTGGAGTAATCAAGTTCAAGACACCAGAAGCTGCTTGGTAGGCAGTGATAATCAAGCTTGGTTTGACATTGACAAATTCACCCATTGGAGCCATGATCCCCATTGTTGCGCTAGCAAGACCTGATGTTGAAGGAATCAAGAAGGACATTGGCAAGTAGAAAATGTAAGTCAAAACGATGAAGATTTGAGAAGACAAGCCTTGCAATCCTTCTTCACCCCAGTGAAGAATAGTACCTGTAATCAAGCCATCATTCATGATAACTTGGATACCACGCGCTACGGCACAGATAAGGGCAACACTAAGCAAATCAGCCGCACCATTCATGAAGGCTTTAATCAAGCGTTCTTCTGAAAGGTGATACATGATACCAATTAAGATACCTGCAAAGGCAAAGAGCATTGCTCCTTCTGGGAAGTACCAAGTACCAAGCGCACCAGTTGAGCTACCAACAATTTTACCAATAATAGGAAGGCCAATGAGCCAGCTATTGAAGTCTGAGAAAATGTTAATTTGCAAGTCAGTCCATGGGATGAAGCTACAAATCATCAAGACAAAGGTCAAGAAGAAAACCCAGAGAACATGTTTTTGAGAAGATGTTAATTGGTCATTAACTGTATCTTGGTTTTTAGAAACGTTAAAGTAGGCCATGTCGGCTTCACGGTTTTTGTAAACCAAAGATTTAGTTGGATCTTTTTGAATTTTTTCAGCGTAACGGCCTACATAGAACATAGCCATCGCCAAAATCACAATCAAGAATACAATACGCCATAGCATACCATCTGCCACAGATACACCAGCCGCCGCTGACGCTACCCCGGTTGCAAATGGGTTAACTGTTGAAGCCAAGCAACCAATTTGTGAACCAAGCAAAACAATAGCTACCGCAGTCAAGCTATCAAAACCAACTGCCATCATAACAGGTACGAGGAGTGGATAGAAGGCCATTGTTTCTTCCCCCATACCATAGGTAGATCCACCTAGAGCAAAAAGTGGCATAAGGATGTAAATCAACCATTTTTCTTTGCCCTTAAATTTCTTCACAATAGACGCAATACCTGTATCCAAGGCACCTGTTTCATTGACGACACCAAGAAAGGCACCTACCATTAAAATGAAGAAGGCAACATCAATTGCTGCAGATGTTGGTCCATGACCAAGCATGGCACGAATTGGTGCCATCAGTACATCCCACAAACCTTGGGGATTCTGTGCAACGCGTTCATAAGTCCCCTTAATCAAGTTTCCGCCGTCATCCATTTGATATTGGCCAGCAGGAATAATCCATGTCATCACTGCCATCAAGGCAATAATGATCATCAAGATAGTATAAGAACTAGGCATCTTAAAGCCTTTTTTCTCTTTTTGAGCCATGTCAAAAGACCTCCTAAATAAAATATTAATCGTGTCCAAATGGACCTTGTCTCCGTTATGATATTTCCCTGAATGTTCCTATATGTATTATAGCACATCTACCGTTTTTTTGTAATCGTTTTCAAAAACATTTATATAAAAAGGGAACTCGGAGTTGATCTCCCAGCTCCCCTATCTTTTTCCATATCTACTGAAAATCAGCCTTTAGAAATAATTGTGCCACTTTCAGACTCAATCAAGGCACCCAAGTTTTCAAGTGATGTAATAACAGCTCTTGATTCTGGCTTGTTGTTAACAAATGCAATCGCTGCTTGTACTTTTGGTAACATAGAACCTGGAGCGAATTGGTTTTGACCAATGTATTCTTCCAACTCAGCAACTGTTACATGTTCCAATTTTGCTTGATCTGGTTTGTTAAAGTTCACAAATACATAATCTACACCTGTCAAGACAATAAATAAATCTGCATCAACTAATTCTGCCAATGTTTGTGATGCAAAGTCCTTATCAATAACAGCTTCTACACCAGTGAGAGTACCGTCAGCTTCTTTGATGACTGGAATACCGCCACCACCAGCTGCAACGACCACTTCTCCTGCATTTAGCAAGGTGCGAATGGTCCCAATTTCTTTAATGCCAACAGGTTTAGGAGAGGCAACTACTTTACGCCAACCACGACCTGCATCTTCTTTGAAAGTTGCACCTGTCTTTTCAGCTTCTGCCTTAGCTTCTTCTTCTGTATAGAAAGGACCGATTGGCTTGGTCAAGTTGGCAAAGGCTGGATCATCTTTGTCTACAATGACTTGTGTCACAACAGATGCCACTTCTTTGTCAATACCTTCTTTCGCCAATTCATTTTCCAAAGCATTTTGCAACCAGAAGCCGATAGAACCTTCTGTCATTGCCACCAATGAATCTAGCGGAAAGGCAGGATTTTTTTCTGAATCTGCTGCTAAGTTTTGGAGCAAGAGATTTCCAACTTGAGGACCATTTCCATGAGTGATAATCAAGTCATCTCCATTTTTAATCAATTTTACCAAATGCTTAGCAGTTTGAACCAAGGCTTCTTTTTGTGCTTTTGCTGATGGGTCTGATGAGAGAATGGCATTTCCTCCCAAGGCAACTACGATTTTACGATGTGTCATATTTTCTCCTTTTCAATCATAAAATTTGGATAGTGGATTTCTTTCGTTTTCAAACGAATCTTGTAAAATCAAAGAAACTCACTATCAGTTCTTCATAAAAAATGGAGGACTGGGCTCTTGCCTCAGCCCTCCAGCTGTTTGTCAGAAGGTCAATCTGACTGTCTCCTTAAATTTGGTAACAAATTAAACTTTTGGAATGAAGAGATCGCCAAGAGTTGCTGCCATAACTGCTTTAATAGTGTGCATACGGTTTTCAGCTTGGTCAAAATGACGAGCGTATTTGCTGCGGAAGACTTCATCTGTTACTTCCATTTCTTCTACACCAAATTTGTCTGCTACATCTTTACCATAAACAGTGTTTGTATCATGGAAAGCTGGCAAGCAGTGCAAGAAGATCAAGTTTTCATTTTCAGCTTTTTTAACAAGCTCCATGTTTACTTGATATGGTTTCAACATCGCAACACGCTCTGCAAATTTGTCTTCTTCACCCATTGACACCCAAACATCTGTGTAAAGTACGTCAGCGCCTTTAACCGCTTCATCAGCGTCTTCTGTTACAAGGATGTGAGCACCAGATTCTTTTGCAAAACCTTCAGCAAGAGCTACAACATCTTCTGCTGGGAAGAGTTCCTTTGGAGAGAAGATATGAACATTGACACCAAGGATAGCACCTGTTACCAAAAGGCTGTTTGCCACGTTGTTGCGACCATCACCGCAATAAACCAATGTCAAACCTTCTAATTTGCCAAAGTTTTCTTTGACAGTCAAGTAGTCAGCCAACATTTGAGTTGGGTGCCATGCATCTGTCAAACCATTCCAAACTGGTACACCTGAGTATTCTGCCAATTCTTCAACCATTTTTTGGCTGAAACCACGGAATTCAATACCATCAAACATACGACCAAGAACTTTAGCAGTATCTTCAGTAGATTCTTTTTTACCAAGTTGGATATCGTTTGCACCAAGGTATTCTGGGTGAGCACCTAGGTCAATAGAAGCTGTTGTGAAGGCTGCACGAGTACGTGTAGATGTTTTTTCAAACAAGAGGGCAATATTTTTTCCTTCAAGGTAACGGTGTGAAATATTGCGTTTTTTCAAATCTTTCAAGTGTGCTGCAAAGTCAATCAAATATTCCAACTCTGCACGAGTAAAATCTTTTTCCGCTAAGAAATGTCTACCTTTAAATACTGATGTCATATGAATCTTCTCCTTTTTTGAGTACAGACTGGATGTCCGTCCTCGACTTTCTACTTAATTTTTTCTAATGATTGACATGGAACGCCATCTTCCATGTAGACTTCCCCATAAGCCTGATAACCAATACTTTCATAGAAGGATTTAGCTGCTAACTCACTGTGGATAATCAAACGGTGTATCCCATGTTGTACAGCATAATCTTCTAAAGCAGTCACGACTTCTCCAGCATAGCCTAAACCTCTTTGTTTTTTACAAGTAGCTACACGGGTGATACGCGCTTCCTGATTGTTCAGTGGGAGAAACCGAGCAGTTGAGACAGGGTTCTCCCCTTCATACATGACAGCATAGATGGTATCTTCATGGTCATTTTGATCAAACTCTTCTTCTTTTGGAATACTTCCTTCTAGAACAAAAACCTGATAACGAACATGGATACTAGCCGCACGCTGATAGGCTCCTGCCCCAACTACTAGTTTTTTCATGTCTACACTTCCTCACGTTCAAATGGCATTGACATACAACGTGGTCCACCACGACCGCGAACCAATTCACTTCCTGAGATTTTAATCAAACGAAGTCCTTTGGATTCAAGAATAGCATTGGTAATCGTATTACGTTTGTAAACAACTACTACACCAGGTGCGATTGTCAATGTGTTAGAACCATCGTTCCATTGTTCACGACCAGCAGCAACGTTATCGCCACCACCACAACGAATCAATTCAACTTTTTCTACACCGAGATTAACAGCCAAGAGTTCTGCCAAATCTCCATGTTCTTCTTCAATATGAAGTGTTTCATTTTCATAAGTAACAGAGTAAACACGAAGGTCGCCTTCAATTTCTGGGTGGATCGTAAATTTATCATAGTCTACCATTGTGAAGACTGTATCCAAGTGCATGAATTTACGGTTGTTTGCAAATTCAAATGCCAATACTTTCTTGAAGCCAACACCTTGTTTGAAGATGTTTACCAAGAGTTTTTCAATTGAAGCTGCATCTGTACGTTGTGAAATGCCTACCGCAAGCACATCTTTTGAAAGAACAAGTTCGTCACCACCTTCGATACGAGTAGTTTCTTCGCGATTATAAACGAATGGAACTTTTCCTGCATAATCTGGGTGATAAGTGAAGATATATTTACCGTAAAGTGTTTCACGATTCCGTGTTTCAGAATACATGTGGTTGAGTGACACTGAGTTACCAATTGTTGCAAATGGATCACGTGTGAAGTAAAGGTTTGGCATTGGATCAATAGCAAATGGATAGCTAGATTCTACCAAGTCTGTCAAGCCTTTATCGCAAGCTGGAATTTCTGGAAGTTCCGCTTTTTGAACACCTGCCATTGTCTTTTCAATCAATTCTTGATTGTCTTCGATACCCATCAAGAGTTCACGAATCGCTTTTTTAGTTGCACGACCGCGAATGTTAGCTTCGCTCAAATATTCATCAATGAATTGTTCACGAATTTCTGGTGTAATCAATGATTCAGCAGCTAATTTTTCTAAATAGAGAACTTCTACACCTTCATCCCGAAGAGCTTGTGCAAATGCATCGTGTTCTTTTTGAGCATCTTCTAAGAATGGAATATCATCGAACAAGAGACGTTCGAGATAATCAGGCATAAGGTTTTCAATTTCCTTACCTGGGCGGTGAAGCAAAACTTTTTTCAGCTTACCAATTTCTGAAAAAACATGAATAGGATGTTGTGACATCTTAATACCTCCTTTTGACGTGTTGTAAGTTTCCTTACCTTTTGTTGATACTACTATATCATATTTTAAAAGCGCTTACATGAAATATTTGTCAAACTTAACGCCAAATATTTCACATTTTTAAGATTAGTATTTGATATTTATAAAAATGGCAACGCTTTCTTTAGTTATTTCTTTTGTTTTACCAATTTTATGGATATTTATTTTTTGAACTTTTTAAAAAAAATAACCAAAACTCTAATGAGTTTCGGTTAAATGCTCTAGAAAATAGTCTTTATCTACAAAAGTTAGGGTTTTATGGGCATAGGTAATCCTTTTTTCCTGCTTGAGTTTTTTGATTACTTGGCTAGCTGTTTCACGCGTTGTGGCAGAGAGGCGAGAAATTTCTTGGATGTGAATCGTAAAAGGCAAGGCATCCAACTTAGCTGGCAGACAGATATCCCAATACATGAGCGCTAGGACTTGTTCCACTCGATCACTGGCACGTGAAATCATGGCATTGCGTAACCGCAACTCTTCAAAGCGCAAAATTTTTGATAGTTTCTTAGCAATAAAGAGCATCTGACGAGGATTAATCTTAGAAAATTCTTCATAATCTTCCATTGGAATCATAAAATATTCCAAGTCAGTCTCTGCTACTGCCGTATAATGGTAAAGACCATCATTGAACATATCTCCAAAAGGAAAAGCTTCTCCCTGTCGGATATAATCTAGATAAGTATAGGTCCCCGTCTGGTCATATTGCTCAATCCGCGCATAACCATGAAACAACACAAAGAGGTAATCACGTCGATCTCCTCCGAAGAAAAAAATCTGTCCCTTTGAAACTTTACGGAAACGAATCTCTTTAGCTATTTGATCAAAATGCTCAACAGGAAAATGTTGAAAAATAGGATTATTCCTTAAATACCGATATTGTTCCTTGGTGATCATTCCGTTCAATATGCCTTCCACTTTCTTTTTTAATATATTATAGCATATTTTAAACCACTTTAAAACGCTTTCTTTTTTCTGTAAAAGGATACAAAAAAGCCGGGAATTACTTCCCAGACTTTATCTGATATTATTTTGCTGCTGCGTAAAGTTCTGCTACTTTATTCCAGTTGATGATTTCAAAGAAGGCTTTGATGTAGTTTGGACGTACGTTACGGTAGTTCAGGTAGTAAGCGTGTTCCCAAACGTCAAGGGCCAAGATTGGTTTTTTACCGTCCATGATTGGTGTGTCTTGGTTAGCTGTTGAAAGGACGTCCAATTTGCCTTCTGCATTGACAACAAGCCAAGCCCAACCTGAACCAAAGCGAGTTGTTGCTGCTGCTGTAAATACTGCTTGGAATTCTTCAAATGAACCGAAAGCTTCATTAATAGCTGCTGCTACGTCTTCAGTGATTTCCGTTTTTTCAGGTGAAAGGAGTTCCCAGAAGAGGGCATGGTTGAGGTGACCACCACCATTGTTGATAACAGCTTGACGGATGTCAGCAGGAATTGACTCAACATTTGACAAAAGTGCTTCAAGGTCTTCACCAATTTCTGGGTGTTTTTCAAGAGCAGCATTGACATTCGCCACATAAGTTGCGTGGTGTTTGTCATGGTGAAGGGTCATTGTTTCTGTATCAAAAACTGGCTCAAGTGCATCATATGCGTATGGAAGATCTGGTAAAATAATTGCCATTTTGGTTTCCTCTTTTCATTTGTATGACTGTATTATATCGAATTCTGAGAGAGCTTTCAAAAAATTTGTTTGTGATTTACACTAGACTAGCAATCTTAAGCAGAGTCACATCAAAGAGGTAGTCCTTGTCATAAACACCCGTTTTGATCTGGTAATCCGTCTCAACCAATAGACAAACGACCTCCTGCAAAAATCCAATAGACAGACCTCGCGAGTCTCTGAGGGCAAATTTGACCTGATAAGGATTCACCTTCCGCCCTTGAATAGCTGACAAGTCTGCCACTATCTGCTGCTCACCGCGCCCTTCCTTTGCTAAAAGTTGCACCTGCAAGTAAGTCCGAAATTGTGTTAACAAAACTGCTAGCAACTTAATCTCGTCCTCTCCCTGCAAACGCAAATCACGCACCAAGGACTGAGCCTGATCCATTTTTTTTGCCAAAATGAGCTGGGTCAAGTCAAAAAGATTGTCCTGTAAGGTCTTAGGAATTGCGAGAGCGATATCTTCATGAGAAATGACCTCTCCAGCCTTATAGGACTGCAAGAAGGCTATATTTTTGGTCACTTCTGCAAAGTCAAAATTGGACTTAAGCAAGAGTTCTTCAAAGACACCTGTTTCCATTTGAAGCCCTTGGCGAGCCACTTCTTTCTGGAAATAGATTCGCAGATCCGCTTCCTTCATCTCATTGGCTTCAAAAATCTGCGCATCTCGTTTCAGGAGTTTTATCATGCGACGCTTACTGTCAAACTTCCCTTGGGCAAAAATAACCAAGCGTGTTGTCTCCACTGGATTTTCTAAATAAGCTTCAAACTTCTTGAGCTCTTCATCCGTCAAGTAACGCTTTTTAGCCGTCGTCAAATCAGTAAAATAATCCAAAATTACAATCTTCTCATCGGAGAAAAAAGGAAGTGAAACCAAGTCCAAATCCACCTGGGCGTAATCCGACTCTGACATATCAAAATAAGCATAGGCCAAGTCACTCGCATCAAAGGCAATTTGCTGCAAAAAAGCCGACTTAGCCAGTTGAAATTGGCCTGGATCATCACCAGTCAATACTGTTATCAGACCCAATTTTTCTTTCTTTAGTTTCTGAATTTCTTCTATCGTATTCATGGATTCCTCGCATTCTTGAAACCTTATTATACCATTTTTGCTAGCAAAAAACCGCTTATCGCGGTTTCCTTATCTTCTATGACGGCGACTATATCCCTGACTTTGTGAACGAGCTAGTCGACGACGTTTTTGCGCCTTATTTCTAAAATAAAGAATAGTAGCTAAGAACAGGACCAGTACTCCTGCCATGCTCAATCCAGCAATCACTGGTAAGCTAAGAAGTTTGTTTTCTTTGGTAGATTTATCCTTGGTACCAGTTACGGCTGAAGCCTCTTCCTTATTGACTGCTGCTTCTCTAAAGGCTACACCAGCTGCGGCATCAACACTTCCTGCCACTTGTACCATTTGTCCATTCAGAGTAAGCTGTGGCAACTCACCGACTTTGGCTAAACCGTAGAGATTCTCTTTCAGAATAATCTTTTTACCATCAATCTCCTGTTGACCTGCTGGCGCCAAAATTTGACGTTTATAATCTGCAAAAGTCTTGTCTAGCAAGGTATTGATGAAATAATGACGATAGTACTCACCATTTTGATCAGACCAATCTCCAACCCCCATGACAACTGTAATCAAGCGAGTATCATTTCGCTTGGCTGTGACAATAGCATTAAAAGCTGCACTTGGGCTTGAGCCTGTCTTCAAACCGTCTACACCTTCATACCCATAGTCCAAACCTGGCAAAGAGTAGTTATAGGCTTCAAAGGTTTCTTCCAAAGGAGTGCCTGCTTTGACTGTTACTTTTGGGTCTTTGGTAAATTCCAAAACATCTGGATGTTTCTTCAGCAAATGGTAGGCCAAAATCGCCAAATCTTTAGCTGTGGTATCATTTGGTAAATTGTGATCGTAGCCCACAGGAGCATAATAGCCATTAAATGCAACAACAACTGCACCAGATGCATTATTAAAATGCGTATTGGTCATGCCCAAATCTTTTGCAGTCTGGTTCATCAAGTCTAGGAAACTAGCATCATCACCATCATGAATCAAGTGAGCCAACATCAAAGTGGTTACATTAGAAGATGGCACCAGGGTCATGGTCAACAATTCGCGAACTGTATAGGTTTCCCCAGCTACAATTTTATTATTACTAAGAGCGTAAATACCGGCAATAGCTTGATCATTCTCTGTCGCTACTACCTGTGTATCCATATTGATTTTACCCGCAGCAATGGCTTCAAAGGTTAGATAAACCACCATTGTTTTGGTTGTGCTAGCTGGATCTCGAATGACATCTTCATTTTCTGCCCAAAGCACCTGACCGTTCTCCGCATTTAGGACAATGGAAGCTTTTGGAGTCATAGCCTCTGTTGCTGGATAGCCTGCTTTTTGAGTCATTGTCAATAAATCTTCTTGGGCTGAGGCAGTCGTCATTCCCACCAAGAAGCTCAATGCCACTGTTCCCATTGCTAATAATATCTTTTTCATATTCCCTCCTTTTTTGTAATCATTTTCATTTTATCATAGACGATTTCATTTTTCTAGCATTTTTCCAGTAAAAAGGACTCGAAATCATACATTTTGTTCATTTTGGATTCTTACAGTTCTTTCTAGCAAGATAGACCAACAAAAAATGGTACAATAGAAAGAATTGAACGTTAGAGCTCGCTCCATGGAGAGCAAGCCGACACCTGGAGGATTTATGAAAAACTTACAAATGAAGGACATTATTTTAACAGGAGCACTATCTGCTCTTTATTTTATTGGCGTTGGATTAGGAACACTACTAGCCTTTCTGACCACGCGCTCTGTTAGCACCGAATTAGCACCTGCTTTTGCGGCTCTTCTTTGTGGCACCATCTACATGCTCCTCATTGCCAAAATTCAAAAGTTTGGAGCTATCAGCCTAATGGGCTTTGTCATGTCCCTCTTCTTCTTTTTCTCAGGACACTTTCTGTTAGCCTTTGTTCCGAGTATCCTCTGCGCTCTCTTAGCAGACGGAATCGCCAATAGCCGGCGCTACCATAGCTCGATTTTCAACCTTCTTTCTTATATCGTCTTTTCCTTTAGCAATCTCGGACCAATCTTTCTCATGTGGGGTGTTCGTGAAGCCTATATTGAAAAATTACTAGAAAGAGGCAAGGATTTGGCTTATGTCAACAAAGTCATGATTGATTTTAATCTGGCAAATGTCAGCTATATTTGTGGAAGCATTGTGCTCTGTGCACTGATTGGTGGAGTGATTGGGCAAAAATTAGTACAGCGCCACTTCCTGCATTCTGGTTTAGTCAAATGACACTTGATATTCGAAGTAAAATCTTGCTCCTTCTTCTCACCAACTGGGTCCTCCTTTACCATATAGAGGGCTGGATTTACTGGGGAGAAATCAGCCTTATACTTGGTTTACTCTTGTTTGTCTATGGGCAATGGAAACGAGCTAGTCTCTACCTGCTCTATTTTCTTCTCGCCAACAGTTACGCTTATTGGAGTGAAAGTATCAGCTTCACAAACGAAAATGAATTCTTCTCCCTGCTGTTTATAGGGTTTCGTCAACTGCTTCCTTGCTTTATGGTAGGTGGTCTGATAGTCAGAACGACAAATAGTTACGAGGGCCTACATGGACTACGCAAATGGCATCTTCCTGAACCCATCGTCTTAACTTTGGGAGTTATGCTCACTTTTCTGCCCATTTTGCCGCAGCAAGCACAAGCCATTCACCAAGCCTTGCGGCTAAGAGGCATCTTTTTACGCAAGCGGGATGTTCTCTTTCACCCTATCCAGTATGGAGAATACCTCCTCATTCCACTTTTAATGGCGACGCTTCGCCGGGCTCAAGAATTAACCATGGCACTCATGACTAAAGGGATTACACCGCACACGCGGCCACAAGAATTTTTCACCAGTAAATGGAACTGGTTAGATTGGGGAATTAGCCTATGCAGCATCGGACTCTGCCTCTTCATCAGCCTATCATCACTGCCAACTCCCTAAGTTTTACCTACCATCATGCAGAAACAACTGCTTGCCAAATTGATGAGCTCCATATCCAAGCCGGAGAATGCATCTTGGTTGCTGGTCCATCTGGCTCAGGAAAATCAACCTTTCTCAAACTCATCAACGGACTCACACCTGAATACTTTACTGGTACTCTCAAGGGACAACTAGAAATTGCAGGTATCCAAGCTGGTCAAGCTACGACAGAAGAACTTGCCCAACAAGTCGCCTCTGTCTTTCAAAATCCTAGTAGTCAATTTTTTCATCAGTTGGTCGAACATGAATTGGTTCTTCCTTGTGAACAAAAAGGCATGGCAAAAGAGCGTATCGCTAGTAAATTACAGCAAATAGCTTCAGATTTTCAACTCCACCATTTGTGGGGCCGTCAGGTACAAACACTTTCTGGAGGAGAACAGCAGAGATTGGCTCTGGCCTGTGCCAGTATGCAGGACACTCCTATTCTGGTCTTGGATGAACCGGCTGCAAATCTTGATGAGTCTGGAACTAGAATCATCAGAGAACAGATTGGTCAGCTAAAAGCAGCTGGAAAAACCATTCTTTTAGCAGAACATCGAATCGATGATTGGATTGATTTAGCTGACCGTATCTTCTACTTCACTCAAGGACGATTAGAAAGAATTTTCCAAAAAGAAGAACTCCTAGCACTAAGGGACGACGAACGGAAAAAACTTGCTCTACGTAGCCTAGATGTCAGCGAAAATAAGAAAAAACTCCTACAAAAGACAAGAAATCTTTCCAGTACAAGTTCTACAGGCGGTCTCTACCTAGAAGAACTGTCAATCATGGCAGGGCAGAAAAAATTTGGTCAACTAACAGATTTGACATTGCCACAAGGGCAGATTATCGGACTCATGGGGCCTAACGGCTCAGGAAAATCCAGCCTAGCTAAGCAATTGGTAGGACTCAAGTCTGTTCCAGATGAAGCCATTTTTTGGAAAAGTCAACACCAATCCTCCTCCGAAAGACTAGACCATATAGGGCTTCTACTACAAGATGTTCGCCTCCAAATATTCACACTGACTGTCGCAAAAGAGTTGACTCTTGGCAGTAAATCTCTGGCAAGTATAGAGGATATTTGCCAAAAATTAAAACTAAACCATCTAATGCACCGCCATCCTGCTAGCCTATCTGGTGGTGAACAACAACGGCTACTCCTAGCAGCCAGCCTTCTGAGTGGGAAAGACTTTCTCATTTTAGATGAACCTAGTAGTGGACTCGACTACCTACAAATGGTAGAAGTCGCTCAACTCCTTAAAGAAGCCAAACGCCATGGACAGACTATCCTCCTCATCAGTCATGACCTTGAACTACTAGACTTGGTCTGTGATAGTGTCATTGACCTCACCAAAGTCATAAAAATAACCTAACCCAGATACAGACTGGGTTAGGTTTTATTTTTCTATAGTTGTCCGTGGCAGCATATTGAGCAAAATCTGTGTCATCTGCTCAGCCGTTTCCTTCTTTCCACGAGTAATCCACATTTGGTAAATCCCAAAAATGGCATGGCTAAGATAGACACTATTGTAAAGTTTTTCTACTGGCGCCTTGTCCAAGGTCTGGTATTCATCATACAGTTCTTTAGAAATCATGGTCTGCAACTTATTGCGAATATAGGTCTGAATTTCCTTGGTACCATTTTGTGTTAACAAAGCTGCAAACAAAGACTCTCTGTCCAAAAACTCGAATATTTCTAGTA
The DNA here is from genome assembly GCF_043656315.1 of Streptococcus hepaticus. Lineage (NCBI taxonomy): Bacteria > Bacillati > Bacillota > Bacilli > Lactobacillales > Streptococcaceae > Streptococcus > Streptococcus hepaticus. The sequence continues at coordinate 163,165 of NZ_JBINIY010000002.1, read as the reverse complement.
AAGCCTTCTCTTTCTGAAACTCATTTTTATCAAAAACATATTCTAACTTGCTAAAGAGAGTCTGCTGATAACGGTCAATCATTTCATATTTATCTTTGTAATGTGTATAGAAACTAGAACGGCTAATACCTGCATTCTTAGCTAGTTGACTGGTTGATATCTCATCAAAACTCTGGTGTTTCAAAAGATTAACCATAGCTTTTTCAATAGCTTTTTTCGTTCTCTCTCTGCGATTATCTGTTGACATATGCGCCCTTCTCATCTTTTTTGACATTTTTATACATTGTGTCCAAATACCAGTTCTAAAACTTGTTTTTTGCTTCGCTACGTGTATAATATATTTTATCATATTTTTTAAACAATGTGTCTAAAAGAGGTTAAAATGTTAGAAGAATTAAAAGGACTTCTTAAGAAGCCCATGTCAATGATTACACTGATTGGAGTCGCATTGATTCCTACCTTATACAATGTGATTTTCCTATCCTCCATGTGGGATCCCTATGGAAATCTTGAACATCTCCCCGTCGCAGTTGTCAACCAAGACCAGTCGGCTAAGTTAGAGGATAAAAACATTCATATCGGTCAAGATATGGTGGACAATATGTCTAAAAACAAGATCTTAGACTTCCATTTTGTTTCTGAGAATAAGGCCAAAAAAGGACTGGAAAAGGGTGACTACTACATGGTCATTACCTTCCCAAAAGACCTTTCTGAAAAAGCAACAAGTTTGATGACAGAAAAGCCCGAAAAACTAACCATCCATTATCAGACGACCAAGGGACTCAGCTTTGTCTCCTCTAAAATGAGCGAATCAGCCATGGCTAAACTCAAAGAAAAAGTTTCTGAAAGTGTCACTGAAACCTATACTTCTTCGGTCTTCAAAAGTATGACCAAGCTGCAATCAGGTATGACAGAGGCTGCTGATGGTGGGCAGAAATTGCTTGACGGTACGGACAAATTGCAGAACGGTAGCCAAACCTTGACCAGCAATCTCAATACCTTGTCCTCTTCCAGTCAAACATTTTCAACTGGTGCCACTACGTTAAACAAGGGAATTGTAACCTATACCGACGGTGTTGCCAGTCTTTCAAGTGGTTTGAATAGCTTGAATTCTGGTGTCACTGCTTACACAGACGGTGTGAACAAATTGACCAACGGAGCCCAAGCTATCAACAGTAAGTCAGATACCCTCCTAGCGGGTATCAATCAGCTCAAGGCAGGCTCTAGTCAAATTCAACAGCTAGTAGACGGTTCTCATTCACTAACAGCTGGTTTAGAGGAAATGGCTAATAAAACTAGTCTTTCCAATGAACAATCTACTTCTCTTGACCAAGTCAAACTAGCCTTACCGCAAATCAATGCAAGCCTGCAAACGATTAATAGTCAATTAAATAGCGGAACAAATCCTGATACACAAGCTATCGAGACTGCTCTAACAACCATAGCAGGTCAAGCGCAAGCTATTTTGACAAGTAGTCAAGCTGAAAAAACTGCTATGCTTACAGCAGTACAAGCAACTTCCGCTTATCAAACCATGACCAGCGACCAACAAGCTGAAATTACGGCTGCCATCAACAATACTCCTTCAACAACTGCCAGTGCTGCGCAAAACATTCTTGAAAATGTCAAAAACATGTCAGGAGAACTGCAAACTCTCCAAACACAAGCCACTTCACTCGGTCAACTCAAAACAGCACTCGGTCAACTATCAGTAGCTTCTACTCAAGTCCTTCCTGGTGCGGTGACCAGCATTCAAACCCTGCAAAATGGCTTGTCAGGTGTCAACATGGCTCTCACTCAAAAAGTCTTACCGGGTAGCCACCAACTCAGTACAGGTATTGTTACCTTGCAAGGCAAACTTGCTAGTGGTTCCGACCAACTATTGACAGGAACTAGCCAGTACACTACTGGTGTTGCTCAATTAGCAAACGGTGCTACTACTTTATCAAGTAAATCTAACCAGCTCCTAGATGGCACAAGCAAAGCCTCTGCTGGCGCTAATAAGCTAGACAGTAATTCTAGTCAACTAGCTTCCGGTGCAAGGCAGTTAGCTGATGGTGCAGAGAAAATCGCTGACGGCTCTTCAAAATTAGCCGACGGTGGACAAAGCTTGACAGATGGCTTAACCACACTCAATGCTGGCACAGATAGCCTAACCTCATCCCTTCGTGCAGCTAGCGAGCAATTATCTCTGGTTTCTACTACCGAAGAAAATGCCAAAGCAGTCTCCAAGCCAGTCAAACTAAAACATAGTGACAAGGACAATGTAGACAACAACGGTGTCGGCATGGCACCGTACATGATGTCCGTTTCCATGATGGTCGTGGCCCTCTCAGCCAACGTCCTCTTTGCCAAGGCACTTTCTGGTCGCCATCCTGAAAATCGCTGGCAATGGGCTCGCAACAAACTCTTTATCAACGGAACTATTGCCACAGTCGGCGCCATCGTTCTCTACCTTGCCGTTCGTTGGGTCGGTGTCAATCCTAATCATGAGGGGCTCACATTAGGCATGACTATCTTGGCCAGCTGGACCCTCATGGCTCTGGTCACAGCCTTGGTTGGCTGGCACAATCGCTTTGGCTCCTACGCTTCACTCATCCTCTTGCTCTTGCAACTGGGTTCTAGTGCGGGAACCTATCCGATTGAACTGAGTCAAAAGTTCTTCCAAACCATTCAGCCTTACCTGCCTATGGCCTACTCGGTAGCTGGTCTTCGCGAAAGCATTTCTCTTACTGGAAATGTCGGCTCACAAGCTGGTCACCTAGCTTTCTTCCTCATCGGATTTATGGCATTAGCTCTCTTGATTTATCGTGATCAAGAAGATTTATAAACAGACAAAAACGGAGGCAACTCCGTTTTTTCTTATTTCTTCAATGAAGTTTGATAGAGTTGGCGCGTCTTGAAGCCTTTGTTCAAAATGTCCAACATTTCTGCCTTGCGTTTTGCTTGCGTTGCTTCTTGCTTAGCAGAAAAGACATACCGAGCCCAATCCTTTTGATAACCTGGCGTGAGACTATTATAAAAAGTCAAAGCAGCCTCGTCCGCCAACAAGAGTTGACGGATATCATCAATACGCTCTGCGTAGTCAGCCACCTTCTGAGAAGCGGCACTTGATTTCTTAGGATTGACCAGATTTTTCACCGAAATCATGGTGTAATTAACATCAATAGCCAACATCCGATTAAATTTCAAGCTAGTATTTTCAATAAAATGTTCTTTATTGATACCCAGATATGGGAAAATCGAATCTCGTCCAATGGCTTGGTGCCCCAAGGGATTTTTCTGTTTAGGGTAAATGAGGAAAAGTTGTCCATTATCCGTTAAAGACTGAGCAGCCAGTACGTGGTCGATGACCGATTTCATTTGGACCAAGTCATAGACGTAGGCGACAAGGAGGTCTGCTTGAGCTAGGTCAGAACTTGAAAAATCTGTCCAGCCGTCAAAGGGTGAGGCTTCCTTGCTGGCTGTCAGCACCGCTTTTTTATCAAACTTATGCAAGCCAAGCTTCTTATCCAAATCTGTATCTGCACTAGCCGTGAGCTTTTCCAGCCAAGCATTCGTGAGCACTGCGTGATCTTTTTTGAGGGTAAAATAAGAACCGCGAATGGTACCAGCCAACTTGGACTTCTGACGGGCAAACTTGAACTGGCCTACCAACTCAGTAGGCACCTCCATACCCTCAGAAAGCTTGAGACCAACTGCCTGCTTCTTGCGGTCCTCCATGTCGTAGAGAATATTAATGGTCAATCCATCCTCATAAAAAACGTGGGTCCAAAGAATGTGGTCCTCCAAGAAGAGTTGGGAAATTTCTAAGGGTTTAGCTGCAAAAACTAGGTCCCTCTCCTCTTTTAACAAAACATTAATATCCGCCATAAGATCGGCTTTTTCAGCTATTGGAAAAGTCTCAAAGACAACCTTGTACTTGTTCCAAAAATAGCGTGCCTCATTCGCCCGCATACCTGCTAGCGCCTCCGCCACTGGCGATGACTCCAAACCAACTGTTGATACTTCCTTAAAATCAATAATCATCTGTTTTCTCCATTTTCTAGATACACTATTATACAGGTTTTAGGGAGAAAGAGGAAATGATTGGCACAGGGATTACTATTTTCGTTGGCGAGTATAGAAACTAAGGAATTTTCCAATCCAGAAAAGAAAAGCAAGAACAACAATCAAGGCACACAAACCGTTTACGGTCATGAGAAATTTATAAACCGTTGGAAAATGATGATTACAGACATAAAGTCAGATAAGGTAAGCACAGAAAAATAACCATGTCACAAATGATTTTTTCTTCATCATATGCACCTCTTGGGTAGTTTTTCTTTCATTATATCCTACGCATTAAAAGGTGTCCGTCCCTACCTCACTGTCTCCACTTGCCACTCTTTCCACCCGTAAAAGCGGATGGCTCCTTGTTGGTCAGTGCGAAAGACGGTCATGTTTTGTTCTGAAAATCGTTCCAAGATTTCTTGGTGCGGGTGCTGGTAGCGGTTCTTTTGCCCCGCTGAAATCAAGGCTAGGTTTGCACCGATATGTTTCAAGAAGGCTGGATCTGACGAGCCTTTTGAGCCATGGTGACCTGCCTTCAAGATATCCACAGGTAAGTCAGGGTAGGCTGCCATCAAACTTTCTTCCCCCTCTTTTTCCAAATCTCCCGTAAATAGAAACTTCCTATCCAAGAGTTGACCGTATAGAACCAGCGAATCATTATTGCCTCCGTCTCCTTGCTCAAAGGGATAGAGTACCTGCAAATTAGACCCCATCATAGAAAATTGATGCCCCGACTGAATCGCCTGCACCTGTACACCAGTTTGATGGAGCTTAGCTACAAAGTCTTCATTTGTCAGACTCCCTAGCGATGTATAAATGGTCCCAATCTTAAAGGCCTTCACCACAGGTAGGAGATCGCCGACATGGTCTGTATCGGTATGCGTCAAAACCAGACTATCAATCTTACCCACACCTCGACTACGCAGATAGGGAACCAAGGTCCGTTCCGCATTGGCTTGGCTAGACTTCTGCCGCCAGCTCTCGTCTGAGCTAAAATCCACCTTTCCTCCCACATCAATTAACATCGTCCTCCCCGCCACATCACGCAAAAAAATGCTATCACCCTGACCAATATCGACCACCGTCACTTCATTTGTCAGGGGATTTTTTGTTATGAAAAATAGCAGAGCTGTGGAGAAGATAAGCACCGCCGTCCATTTTTTCTGTCCCCAGTAGTCATAGGTCAGCCCCAATAGGATGAGAAGCGCCAGCAAAACTGGTATTTCTGGCTTGCCAAAAACAAATGGATAGGGAAATAAGTTGGACAACCAAAGCATAATTTTTTCCAAAAGAACAAAGAAAAAGTTGACCTGTGTCAGAGAAATCAAAGGCGACAGCAGAAAAATAGCGGTCACCCCTGGTAGCATGAGGCTGTCAAAGAGAAAGGAAAATAGGAAAGTTAACAGGATAGACATGGGCTGGAAACTATAAAAATAATAGATTAAGATAGGTAAAACGCCAAGGGTCAGTGCTAAACTTTCCACAACTATTTTCCGCATGCCGCTCAGACTATCAAAGTCAAAAACCGTCAGCAAGAGGGCATAGCTAAAGGACAAAACGCCACCAGCTGTCAGGAGAAAATGAGGTGTCAACAGAAAGCAAATCATAGCTGTCAGAGCAAGATTATCCAAGCGCCTTATCCCCAAATTTCCCAATATTTTCTGAATCAGTGAGCGCACAACTGATACTGAATATCCTGTCAAACCTGCATAGACTAGGGAAATTGGGAATTGCAGCCAGTCCACCATTTCCCGTTTTACCCCCAAACGCAGAAAGCCCCGTCGAAACAAGTCCATAAAAAAGCCCACCTGCATACCAGACAAGGCAAAGAGGTGAATAATCCCCAAACTACTGTAAATATCACTCATCTCATCAAAATCACTGTCCAAGTCACCAAACAAAAGTCCCGTCATATAGTGGCTCATTGGAGCTGGAAATTGTGACTTGATGTGCACCAGAGCCGTCCTACGCCAACTTGAAATCCAATCAAGCGGATTCCAACTGCTGTAAACAGTCGTTGAGTGTATCTGCTCGATTCGGACTGTTCCATAAATTCCTTGGGTTCGTAGATAGGCTGCATAGTCAAAGCCATTAAAATTTCGTTGAGGAGTGGGCTTTTCTACTACCGCTTCCACTTCAAGTTGAGTTGTTTTTGTTAACTTTTGAAAGAATTTTTTCTCTTCCTGACTTTTTAATTTGTAAAAAACTTGGTAGGTCTGTCCAGCAGATTTGCCTCGAAAAGACAGACTGTCACCGTTGACTTTAATGGTATCTACTTGCATAACCAAACTGGAAATCTGATTTGGTAGGGCCTTTTCTTTTTCCTGCGCTAGCCATTTTTCTCCTAAAAAAAGAGAAAGAAAGACCAACAAAATGGGAAGTATGGTTGCTAGTTTTCGCCTGTATACCCAGAGTAGGCGTAAACTGAGACTAACTGAAAGTAAAACCGACAAGAATGAAAAATTAAAAACGGCAAAATAAAGACTAACAACTACCACTGCTAGATGGATGGGGACTATGTCCCATTTATTAATCCACTGTGACATAGGGGCGAATATTTTCCAGCGTTTTGTCGCCGATGCCAGAGACATTATTGAGGTCATCCACCGACTTGAAGCTACCATTAGCCTCACGGTAGGCGATGATATCTGCTGCCCGCTTGGCACCAATTCCTGTTACCGTCTGCAAATCTGCTTCTGTGGCAGTATTGAGGTTCACAAGATTAAAGCCTGAAGAACTGGACTGTGCACCATTCGTCACATCTTGCTGACTAACAACTGACCTATTTTCCTCACCAGTAGCTACATAGACAACCGCTTCATCGCTGACTTTTTGTGCTAAATTAACTGATTTTTGGTCGGCATTTGAGGCAAAGCCTCCTGCCGCTTGGACTGCATCATTAACTCGGGCACCTGATTTGAGCTGATAGAGGCCAGGTTTAGCAACAGCTCCTTTGACATCAACAATTATTTCGAGCGTTTCTTCTACCGCTTCCTTTTCCTGATTTGCGGATGAACTGCTTGCGATTGTTTCTATTTTTGGAACCAAAGCCACCTGTTCTTGACTTTGAGCAGATTGGCTAAACAATATGACTATAGCTACTAGCAAAGCCACACAGACCAGACCTGTCTGCCACTTGTACTCTTTAATGATTTCTATGAATTTTTCTTGCATAGTTTCCTCCTACTTTATCTATTCGTAGAAAAAAGAAAAAAACTGAGACTGCTGTCCCAAGTTTAATCTTCTAATTTAACATCTGGATTGATAAAGAAGCTAGCTACATACGAACCAATATAGGTTACCAACAAGATCAGCAAGACCAGGACAATGACTGGTATACGATAAATATAGGTTAGTGGATTTAACTTTTTCTTGGTTTGATAAGAATTTGCCAACACATCTAATCGGCTAAATTCCGCTTCGATACGGCTAGTTACCTCTGCAATTCCTGCTTCGTCCATGCGTTTAATGTCTGACACATCAATGAGATGACCAAAGACCACATCTACTCGTTCACCTGTCAAAAGCCCCTTCAAAGCATTGGGTCCCACATAGTTGGCTGGCATAATTTTAACCTTAGCTGTCTTAGCAATCACAGCCACACCACCTTTTAATTCTGTTGTATGGCGACTCCCAGAAGGAAACATGACCAAAGACCGATCACTTTTTTTCAACATTTTAACAGGGTATTTGAGAACTGCCTGACTCGGATTTTCACGGTCAACTGGAAAGGCACCACACTTGCGAATCCACCAACCAAAACCACGATTCTTAAAGAGCTCTTTTTTAGCCATAAAAATAAATTTCTTAGGCGCTGCACCAAATCCGAGGAAAATCGGATCCCAGAAATTCTTATGAGGAGCAACCAAAATGTAATTCTCATCTTCTGGCAAAATATTTTCCTTATCATGGTAATGAACATTGCCATTAACAGCCCAGAGTAGAAAGACCAATAGATTTCTCAAAAATGAATAAAACATAAACTCTCCTTTTCAAACACTCTTCATTATACCATATTTTTCCGTCTTTTCAGCCATTTTCTTCCTGATAAAAGCTTCCTATGCTATAATGTTTTTATGACAAATCAACACTTATTAGACGGTGAGCGGATTGACCAGCTCTTTTCAACAGACGTTAAAATTATTCAAAATCGGGAAGTTTTCAGCTATTCTGTGGACAGTGTCCTTCTGTCCCGCTTTCCAAAATTACCCAGCCGTGGATTGATTGTGGACCTTGGCAGTGGAAATGGTGCGGTCGGTCTTTTTGCCTCTACCATGACCAAAGCACAGATTGTTCAGGTCGAACTTCAAGAGCGTCTGGCTGACATGAACCAGCGCTCCATCGTTCTCAATCAACTAGAGCAACAAGTCTCTGTTATCAACGATGACCTAAGCAACCTCACCCAGCACATGGATCATTCCAAGGTGGACCTCATCCTCTGTAATCCGCCTTACTTCAAGGTAGATGAGCAGTCCAATCTCAACCAAAGTCAGCACTACTTACTGGCTCGTCATGAAATCACAACCAACCTAGACGCCATCTGTCGAACTGCCCAACAGGTTCTCAAATCCAACGGACGACTTGCCATGGTCCACAGGCCTGATCGCTTTTTAGACATTTTGGACACCCTCAAACGCTATAAATTAGCTCCAAAACGCATTCAATTTGTCTATCCAAAAGCCAGCAAAGAAGCCAATATGCTTCTCATCGAAGCTATTAAAGACGGCTCTACCCAAGGCTTGAAAATCTTACCTCCACTCATCGTCCACGAAGAAAATGGAGACTATACCAAAGAAATCCACGAGATTTACTATGGAAAATAAAGCCTATATGTACGTCGTCGAATGCGCTGATGGTAGCCTCTACACCGGCTATACAACAGACATTGCACGCCGCATTCAAACCCACAATCGAGGAAAAGGTGCCAAGTACACTAAAACTCGTCTTCCAGTCACCTTACTTTATTGGGAAGAATTTGACAGTAAAAATGCGGCCATGTCCGCGGAAGCTCTTTTCAAAAAGAAAACCAGACAGGCTAAATTAGAGTATATCAGAGAACAGTTAAACAGATTCTCCTCTTAGATAATCTGTTTCCCACTAACAAGTTAGCATTAGTCTGACTTGTTTTTTCATTTGATAATTCAAACATATTTTTCTATAAACATTTTCAAAAAACGTTCGTCATTTTACAAAAACTTATTGAATGAGAGCGTTTTTTAGGTTATAATTGTTTGTGAAATACACTTTTAATACAAAGGAAGAAGATTCATGAAAAAGAATTATCGTTTAAAATCTGCCTTAGCACTCAGTCTGTTGAGTCTCGGTCTTCTGGGTAGTGTTGCTGCTGCAGACCAAGTCAATGTTCAGATTCTAGGTGTCAATGACTTCCACGGAGCTCTCACATCAACAGGGAGTGCCTATATGGAAAACGGTCAAAAAGTATCTGGTGCAGGTACTGCTGCCCTCCTTTCTTCTTACCTCAATCAAGCTGAAAATGACTTTTTAAATAACAATGCTGGCGGTGTATCCATTCGTGTACAAGCTGGCGATATGGTCGGTGCTAGTCCTGCTAATTCTGGACTCTTGCAAGATGAACCAACTGTTAAAATCTTCAATGCCATGAAATTCCAATATGGCACACTTGGAAACCATGAATTTGATGAAGGTTTAGATGAATTCCACCGTATTATGACAGGGCAAGCTCCAACTCCTGGTCAATTCGCCTCTGTTGTAGATTCTTACCCACACGAAGCCAGCCAACAAAGCATTGTCATCGCAAACGTTGTAGATGGAAATGGAAATGTCCCATTTGCTGACTGGAAACCTTACGACATCAAAGAAATCCAAGTCGGAGAAACAACTGAAAAAATTGGATTTATCGGTGTGGTAACAGGTGAGATTCCAAATCTTGTCTTGAAAAAACACTATGAAAACTATACCTTCCTGAACGAAGCAGAGACTATTGTCAAATATGCTAAAGTCTTGCGCGACCAAGGTGTCAAAGCCATTGTTGTCTTGGCTCATATTCCTGCTACTAGTTCAGCTGACCAAGCTCAAGGGGAAATGGCTACTATCATGCAAAATGTCCAAGCCAAGGATCCTGAGAACAGTGTTGATATTGTCTTCGCTGGTCACAACCACATGTATACAAATGGTACAGTAGGCACTACCCGCATCGTTCAAGCGACTTCACAAGGTAAAGCTTTCGCCAATGTGACAGGAACCATCGACACAACAACGCATGACTTCACAACCGTTCCAACAGCTGAAGTTAAAGCTGTTGACCCTAACGGCGGTCTAGCTCCTGATGCTAGCATTCAAACCATTGCTGCGGATGCAGATGCGCGGATCAAGCCAGTTACAGAAGCGCGTATTGGTACTGCTACTCCTGCTGAAACGATCACTCGTGAAGTGGATAAAGATAAGGAGTCTCCAGTTGGTAAAGTTATTACAATTGCTCAGTTAGAAATGGCACGTCAAGCTGGTTATGCTGCGGATTTTGCTATGACAAACAACGGTGGTATTCGCGCTGACCTTGATGTTCAGGCTGACGGCACCATCACTTGGGGAGCTGCTCAAAAAGTACAACCATTTGGCAATATCTTGCAAATCATTGATATGACAGGTCAAGATATTATCGACGTCCTCAATCAACAATACGATGAAGAAGAAAAATACTTCCTTCAAATTTCAGGTTTGAAATACATCTATACAAACAATGAAGACCCTGCCCAACCATATAAAATTGCTAAGGCCTACAAAGCGGATGGTACCGAATTAGACCCAGCTGCTACCTATAAAGTTGTCATCAACGACTTCTTGTTTGGTGGTGGTGATGGATTTAGCGGCTTTACTGGTAAACATCTTGCTGGCGCTATTAGCTCTGATACAGAAACATTTGTCAACTACATTAAAGATCTTGATAGCAAAGGACAAGCCGTTACTGTTCCAGCCGACAAGGTGAAAACGTATATGACAGCCGAAGAATTGTCTAAATTGGAGCAAGGAACAACAACGACTACAACTAGCTCATCATCTACAGTCCAAACATCAACTTCTCAAACTCAGCCAACTACTCCATCAGAAACTCCTGAACCATCCACTACCCCTGAAGCGAAAAAAGTTGGAAAAACACAAAAAATCTTGCCTCGTACTGGTCAAGAAATTGTAAACTTCCTTCCATTAGCAGGACTAGGAATTTTGGTTGGGCTTATCCGTTTCAAATCAAAAGCTAAAAAATCTTAATTTAACCCAAAACACCCGCAGTTGCAAAACTGCGGATGTTTTATTTTATCCATGTAAATGCCCGGCAAGCAATAGTCTCAACTGGTTGAAAACCAAGGCTCGTATAGAATGCGGCTGTCTTTTCTGTCTGATCGGTCAGCAAGTGAATCTGGTATACATGGACATATTTTTCTAAAGTTTTTTGAACTAATGTCCGCCCAATTCCTTGATGCTGATAGGCTGGATGAACTAAAATGTCTTGAATGAACAAAATAGAGACTCCATCACCGACTGCACGAAGAAGCCCAACTAACTGCTCACCATCAAAAGCAGCAAGAACAAATAAAGAATGCTTGATGGCTTCTGCCACCATCTGCGGATTTTGTGTATAGTTTGTCCAACCAACAGAATCATATAAATGCAATACATTCGATAGTGCTAAATCCGGATTTTCAATAAAGTTCATCGTTCTCTCCTTTACACATATTCTATCACAAAAAAACTTCCTAAGAATATTTCTTAGGAAGTTAGACTTTATTTGTCACCTTTATTGCGGATTACAAAGCCTGTTTTCTTTTCACTTGATGTGTTTTTATGTGGCTTTTTATTGTCCTTGTGACGATTGTCTTTTTTGAAGCGGTCACGATCATCGCGATCACGACGTTTGAAATCACGGTCATTACGGTCGCGGTCTCCACGACGACGATCTCCACGGTAACCACCGCGGTCACGGTCGTTACGATCACGATTACCACCGCGATCATTGCGACGGCCACCGCCACCTTTACCCTTGAAGCCACCACCAGCTGGTTTGAATGGCAATGGACGTTCTTGAGCGATTTCCACTTTTTCTTGCATATCTGGGTCTTGGACTGTCAAAGTCAAGATATACATAGCCAATTCTTCTGGTGAAAATTCTGCTGCCAACTCACGTGCATCTTTGCCAAATTTCTCAAAATTAGCACGAATGGTTTCGTTAGCAAAATCACGTTCGATTTTCTTAAGAGCAACTTTTTTCTTAGCTTGGAAGGCATCTTCAGCAGTTGCTGGTTTGAGACCCTTCATACGCTTTTTAGTCGTATTTTCGATGATTGCCAAGTAGCCCATTTCATTTGGTGAAACAAAAGTAATAGACTGACCAGACTGACCTGCACGACCAGTACGACCGATACGGTGCACATAGCTTTCCGCTTCTTGTGGAATATCGTAGTTGTAAACATGAGTCACACCAGAAATATCCAACCCACGCGCCGCAACGTCTGTCGCAACCAAAACATCCAAGTTGCCATTTTTGAAATCACGAAGAACACGAAGACGTTTGTTTTGATCCAAGTCACCGTGAATACCTTCTGCACGGAAACCACGGATTTTCAAACCACGTGTCAATTCATCCACACGACGTTTTGTACGTCCAAAGACGATAGCCAATTCAGGTTGATCTACATCCATGAGACGGGTCATAGTATCAAATTTTTCGCCTTCACGAACACGGATATAGTATTGATCTACCAAATCCGTTGTCAATTCTTTCGCCGCAATTTTCACATGCTCAGGATCTTTCATGAACTGCACACCGATACGCTTGATTGCATCTGGCATCGTTGCTGAAAAGAGCAAGGTTTGACGACTTTCCGGAACGCGACTGATGATTGCTTCAATGTCTTCCAAGAAGCCCATGTTGAGCATTTCATCTGCTTCATCCAAAATCAAGGTCTCGATATTGTCCAAACGAAGTGCCTTGCGTTTAATCAAGTCAAGGAGACGACCTGGTGTCCCAACTACAATGTGGGCACCTGAACGAAGAGCCTTGATTTGTTTTTCAATAGAAGAACCGCCGTAAACAGAGCGAACTTTTACGCCTTTTGCACGACCAAAACGGAAGAGTTCTTCTTGAGATTGTACAGCCAATTCACGCGTTGGTGCAATGACCAAGGCTTGAATGGTTTGATTTTCAGTATTGATTTTTTCCAAAGTTGGAAAGCCAAATGCAGCTGTTTTACCAGTACCTGTTTGGGCTTGACCAATCACATCTTTACCTTCCAAAGCAAGTGGAATGGTTTGTTCTTGGATTGGTGATGGCTCTGTAAAGCCAGCGTTTTCGATTTCTGCCATCAATTCAGCAGACAAGTTTAATTCAGTAAATTTCAATGTATTTCCTTTTCTAAAGACAGTGCGAAGCTGTCTCACAGCGCTTTCTTCTGTTGTTTTCAACAGTCCTTTTGACTTTTCTCCCACAGCAAGATTCCCATCGCATACCAAAACTTTGGTAAGGAGGATTCGAGTAGAGAAAAGAACGACAAGGGATTAAACAACTTAACTAGTGTAACACAAAGCAAGGTAAAAAGATAGGACAAGCCTTGTCTTTTTATATAAACACGTTTTCATGAGATTTTTTCCAGTTTTCAGACCGATATTTTTAAAAATGCTGTCATTTACTCTTCTGCAATCTAGCCATCTCATTATCCTGTCTCATTCAGGTTCTTTTTGAAAATGAATATTACTATAAAAAATAAGCCAGGAAAATGTCCCAGCTTATTAAGCATTTTAATTATTTAGCATGTGCTGCTGATTGGTTACCAGCTTGACGACCGAAGATGATGATATCTGCTACTGCATTACCACCGATACGGTTTTTACCATGGATACCACCTGTTACTTCACCAGCTGCGTAGAGACCTGGGATAGCTGAGCCGTCTTCTTTCAATACTTCTGCATTTGTATTGATTTTAAGACCACCCATTGTGTGGTGGATACCTGGTGCAACTTTAATAGCATAGAAAGGTGCTGCAGACAAGTCATGATCCATACCAGTTGTACGACCAAATGCCGCATCAGATTTTTCTGCAACAGACTTGTTCCAAGCAGTCATTGTTTCCTTCAACGTCGCTGCATCAACTTTCAATTCTTTAGCAAGATCTTCGATGGTAGCTGCTTCTACAACCAATCCTTTTTCTTTGTATTGGTTAATAGCTTTTACACGTCCACGAAGGGCATCATCAAAGATGACATAAGCATAGTTAGGTTCAAGTTTGTTAATAGCTGCAGAAACATTATCACGTGTTTCCAATTCATTGACAAAACGTTTACCTTCTTGATTGATAAGGATCGCACCCTCACCACGTACAGCTTCTGTGATCAAGTAAGATGTTTTTTGTTCTACAGATGGGTGGATTTGGATTTGGTCCATATCTACAGTAGCTGCACCTTCTTTTTCAGCAAGAGCAATACCGTCACCTGTTGAACCTTCTTGGTTAGTTGTTACATAACCTTCTAAGGCAGGGTTCAATTTTGTAACCATCTCCATGTTGGCACCGAAACCACCTGTTGTCACAACAACTGACTTAGCCATAACTTTTTTAGTTTTTCCGTCAATTTTTACTTTGACACCTGTTACAGCTCCGTCTTTGTCCAACAATGACGTAACATCCGCATTTACAAAAGTTGGGATTTTACGCTCAGTAACGTTCGCATACAATCCATCTACCAAGTAACGACCAACTGCTGAACCATCTGTAGGACGGTGTGTACGTGTGACACTCATACCACCTGTTGTAGTGATATTGTCAAGAGTGATTCCCATACCATCCAACCATTCAATGGCTGATGCTGAATTGTCTACAAAATAGCGAAGCAACTCAGGATTGTTTGTTCCCTTACCACCTTTAAGAGTTTCTTCGTAGAACAAATCGTTTGAGTCTTGGATACCTTGTGCTTTTTGAAATTTTGTTTCAGAAGCATTCATACCTGCTGAAGATTTTGACGTATTTCCCCCAATAACTGGCATTTTTTCAAAAATCACAACATTTGCCCCTGCATCTTTTGCAGAAATAGCTGCTGCCATACCAGCACCACCAGAACCAACGATGATAACATCGTATTTTTCTTTTAATTCTTTGGGATCAGTATAAGTTTTTTCAGATGCACCTGAAACGACTTCTTCTGAACTACTTGGTGGAGTAGAAGATTTTTCTGTTTCTTTAGCTGTTTTAGTGCCTCCACAAGCAACTAAAAAGACTGTGAGCAAGCTAGCCAATAAGACTAACCAATGTTTCTTTTTCATCATTGTTCCCCCTAATATTATTTTTTTAATGATGCTTTTATATTGTACATTATTTCACAAACGTTGACAAGCTATTTTGAAAAGAATTTTTAAGGAATAATAAAAAAGTAAACACGATACTTTCGTGCCTACTTTTTAAAATTATTTTTTAGCAAACTCAGCTGCTTTTGTACCAGCTTGACGGCCAAAGATGATAATGTCCGCAACCGCGTTACCACCGATACGGTTAGAGCCATGTACACCACCCGTTACTTCACCTGCGGCAAAGAGACCTGGGATAGCTGAACCATCTTCTTTCAATACTTCTGTGTTTGTATTGATTTTAAGACCACCCATTGTATGGTGAATACCTGGTGCAATCTTGATGGAGTAGAATGGACCTTTAGAGATATCGCGGTCCATACCTGTTGTACGGCCAAATTCTGTATCATTCTTAGCAGCAACATAGCCATTCCATGCGTCAATAGTAGATTTCATGTTTTCTGGTGAAACGCCCATTTCTTTTGCCAATTCTTCAATGGTATCTGCTTTTACAACCATACCTTTTTCTTCGTAAGTATCAATTGATTTAGAATGTTCACGAAGTTGTTGGTCAAAGACAACATAAGCATATTGTTCTGGAAGCGCATTAATGGCTGCAGATACATTGTCACGTGTTTCCATTTCATTGTAGAAACGTTTTCCTTCCGCGTTGATAAGGACTGCACCTTCTCCACGGATTGCTTCCGAAACGAGGAATGATTTTTCTTGGTAAACTGTTGGGTGGATTTGAATTTTATCCATTTGAACAGTTGCTGCACCAAGTTTTTGAGCCATGGCAATACCATCACCTGTAGCTCCTTCATGGTTAGTTGTTACATAGCCTTTAAGTTCAGGTTTGTAGCTTGTAATCATATCCATGTTGGCACCAAAACCACCAGCAGTATCAATAACAGCTTTGGCTTTGATTGTTTTTTCTTTGCCATCAACAGTTACTTTAATACCTGTTGCAGCACCATCTTTTTCTGTAATTTCTGTTACATCAGCATTGACAAAGATTGGAACTTTTTTCTCCATCAAGTTGTTGTAAAGACCATTAACAAGGTAGCCACCTACTGCTGAACCATCAGCTGGACGGTGAATACGTGCCTTAGAGAAACCACCTGAGAAAGAAACGTCACTCAATGTGATACCAATGCTATCCAACCAGTCAATCGCTTCTGATGAGTTATCGACTAGGTAACGCAGCAATTCAGGATCATTTGTTCCCTTACCACCCTTAAGGGTTTCTTCGTAGAACAAATCGTTTGTATCATCAATACCTTGTGCTTTTTGGTATTTTGTTTCAGAGGCATTCATACCACCAGATGATTTAGTTGTATTTCCCCCAATAACTGGCATTTTTTCAAAGATTGCAACAGTTGCTCCTGCTTCTTGAGCAGAGATAGCTGCTGCCATACCAGCACCACCAGAACCAACGACAACTACGTCATAGCTCTTCTTCATTTCTTTTGGATTAGTATAAGTCTTTTCAGATGCACCTGAAACTACTTCTTCTGAACTACTTGGCGGAGTTGAAGATTTCTCTGTTTCCTTAGCTGTTTTAGTGCTTCCACAAGCAACTAAAAAGATTGCAAACAAGCTAGCCAATAAGACCAACCAATGTTTCTTCTTCATCATTGTTCCCCCTAATATTATTTTTTAATGATGTAAATACATTGTACATTATTTCACAAAATTATGCAATCGTTTTCTGTAAAATTTAACTCATTTTCTTTACTATTTTGTAAAAAGTCCCTTACTTGTATTGTGCTCTGGATTTCAGTATAATAACAATCACTAGGTAGTTAGAGAGGAAACAAGTATGCAAGAGACTATATTTGGAGAGTATAAATGGATTAATATTGATATTGAGCAGCACCCAGATAGCCACTCACTTCCGCAAGAAATTGATCCTGAGATTATCAACTATTCCTTAGATAAGAATGAACGAGCTTTTATGGAATATGATATAGATTCTGACAGTTTGACACTGGTCTTCAATGTTTTAGATCCCATTCAAGAAGACCAATATTACGAGACAATCCCTGTAACGTTTGTCTTAAACAATAAGCAACTCATCTCTATTACCAATCATCGAAATGCCTATGTTTCTCAAATGATGGCTACCTATTTGACAAATCATCCCCATGTATCTGTCAAAACCTTCCTCTTTGCTACCTTAACGCTTTTAACTAAAAAATATTTCCAGGCAGTAGATTTTATTGATAACGAAAAAGACGAACTCAATCGCAAACTCCGCCAGCAAACGAGTAAAAAAAATCTGCTGGCCATGTCCGACTTGGAGACAGGTTCTGTCTACCTCCTTGCCGCTTCTAACCAGAATGTCCTACTCCTAGAGCAGCTGGAAAGTCACCATAGTCAGAAAAATAATAGCGACGCTGAAAAGGAGCAATTGACAGATGCCCTCATTGAAGCTCGCCAGTTGGTCAGTATGACGCAGCTCAACTCACAAATTCTTGCCCAACTATCTTCTTCCTTCAACAATGTCCTCAATAACAATCTGAATGACAACTTGACCGCTCTTAATGTCATTTCCATCAATCTAGCCATCCTTGCCTGTATCACTGGATTTTTCGGGATGAATATCCCCCTTCCCTTTACCGATAGGGAACATACTTGGATTTACCTTTGCATTATTTCGGTGATCATTTGGTTTATCGTAGCCAGACTCCTTCTCCTCTTTGTTAGAAATAAGCGTTAAAAAACAGCCCTCAGGCTGTTTTTTAATTACATCTTCTCTTCCAGTGCTACATCTGGATATTTATCCGCAAACCAGCGGAGGGCAAAGTCATTTTCAAAGAGGAAGACTGGTTGGTCAAAGCGGTCTTTAGCCAAGATATTTCGGCTAGATGACATGCGCTCATCCAAGTCCTCTGGTTTAATCCAACGAACTGTCTTTTTACCCATCGGTGTCATGACTACTTCTGCATTGTACTCGCCTTCCATGCGGTGTTTGAAGACTTCAAACTGCAACTGACCAACAGCACCGAGCATGTATTCACCAGTTTGGTAGTTCTTGTAAAGCTGGACGGCTCCTTCTTGCACCAATTGCTCGATTCCTTTGTGGAATGATTTTTGTTTCATGACGTTCTTAGCTGAAACTTTCATGAAAATTTCAGGTGTGAAGGTTGGGAGTGGTTCAAATTCAAATTTATTTTTACCAACAGTAAGCGTATCCCCAACTTGATAGGTTCCTGTATCGTAAACCCCGATAATATCACCAGCAACCGCATTCTCAACATTTTCACGGCTCTCTGCCATAAACTGAGTCACGTTGGATAGCTTAGCCCCCTTACCAGTACGAGGCAGGTTGACAGACATACCGCGCTCAAATTCACCCGAAACAACACGCACAAAAGCAATACGGTCACGGTGACGTGGGTCCATGTTGGCTTGAATTTTGAACACAAATCCTGAAAAATCTTGATTGAGTGGGTCAATCACTTCACCTTCAGTCGTCTTATGACCGTGAGGTTCTGGCGCAAATTCTAAGAAAGCATCAAGGAAGGTCTGTACACCAAAGTTTGTAAGGGCTGATCCGAAGAAAACAGGGGTCAATTCACCATTGAAAATAGCTTCTTGTGAAAATTCATTTCCTGCTTCTTGCAAAAGCTCAATATCTTCCAAAACTTGGGCATAGAAAGGATTGCTCCCAAAAAGCTTGTCCCCCTCTTCGATGGTCGCAAAGCGTTCATCCCCTTTGTAGAGTTCCAAGCGCTCATTGTGCAAGTCATAGAGACCCTCGAAGGATTTCCCCATGCCGATTGGCCAGTTCATTGGATAGCTGGCAATGCCCAGCACTTCTTCCAATTCTTCCAAAAGGTCAAGTGGCTCACGTCCATCACGGTCCAATTTGTTAATAAAGGTGAAAACTGGGATATTACGGTGTTTCACAACTTCAAACAGTTTTTTAGTCTGCGCCTCGATCCCCTTTGCAGAGTCAACGACCATGACCGCCGCATCCACCGCCATCAAAGTACGATAAGTATCTTCAGAGAAGTCCTCGTGCCCTGGCGTATCCAAGATATTGACGCGTTTACCAGCATAGTCAAACTGCATCACAGATGAGGTAACAGAGATACCACGTTGTTTCTCGATATCCATCCAGTCAGACTTGGCAAAGTTCCCTGTCTTTTTTCCCTTAACAGTTCCCGCCTCGCGGATTTCCCCACCAAAGTAGAGCAACTGCTCCGTAATAGTCGTCTTACCAGCATCCGGGTGAGAGATGATGGCAAAAGTACGACGTTTCTTAATTTCGTCTTGTAATGTCATATTCTTTCCTTTTTCTTTTTTAAAATAGCAGAGCTATCATCTATATCTTATCCGTTTATTTTTTTACATTGGTAAACTCCTAATACGTAAAAAAGTAGAGCTAGACCTCTAACTCTACTATTATACCCAAACTAAGGCTTTTTATCAATCCTTATCAGCTGAGAGTACCAAGGAAGCCTGTAAACTTTTCTGAAAAGCGGTCGCAGTCAAGGTCAACAAGAGAATAAAGACTCCACTGACTAGAAATAGATTGAAGACCGGTTGTTGACTATGCAAAATAGGTGTATCTGCTAAAAAGCCGTAATTTCCTCCTGTCAAAAAATTGACCAGTATTAAAAGGCTATTTAATATAATTGTCACCTTAGCAATCCAAAATGCATTTATCTGAACCAGTGTCTGACTCTCTTTCAAATGAAGCAAGCTTAAGGCGAATAAGCCAAAATGTCCTGTGAAGAAAAAGAGATTCGTCACATGAAAAAGAGGGTAGGGATAAAATGCAGGATAAATCATGGCTAAGATAGAACCAACCACTCCAATTAAGGCAAAATAATCCTTGATTTGTCCTTTAGGGCAAAATAAGAGTATAAACATAGCCATTCGACAATGATAAAGTGGCAATAGCTCAGATAAGGGTAGGCTTGCCCAGATAAACCAAGTATAGACTACGATTAGCTGAAACAGCATGCCATTACGCCAAATCTTTTGAAAACTAGCTTTGTGACTCCAAAGTTGGACAGCATAAGCAATCAAGATTAAGCATAAGATGGACAAAAAGTGTATCGATAATGGAAAATGAGGTAATTCGGTACGAAGTGGTGAAAAAAATGTGTGCATTTGTTCATCTTTCATTCAAGTATTTCATTCTATTATACCAAAAAACGAGGCTAGCTCCAACACCACAAAAAACAAGCAATAGATCTGCCTGTTTTACATCTTATTTCTTATTCATTAGAGAACGTAGATAAAAAGTGGTTACTAGGCCAATCGAATAAAAAGCTAGAAAGACTATAAGCGTCGTCGTATAAGATTGAGACCAAGAATAGTTTTCCGACAAAAGAATGGGACCGAATAAACCTGCTGCTGCCCAGGCCGTCAAGCTATAGCCGTGCAAGGCGGCTAATTCCTTAGTTCCAAACATATCACTGAGATAGGCTGGAAGAAGGGAGAAACCAGATCCATAGCACTTCATGAGGACAGACATAGCAATGGAAAAGAGCATCGCTTCCTTGGCAAAGAAGAGGCTAGCTGTCATCCCTAAATTCACCAAGAAAAGGATGAAAAAGGTCAAGGGACGGCCAATATAATCTGAAAAACTTGCCCAAAGAAGACGACCAAAGCCATTGAAAATCCCTAGTAACCCAACCAGTACCGCAGCTGATTCAGCAGATAACCCTGCCATATCTTGTGCCATTGGAGAAGCCGCTGAGATCAGGCCTGTCACGCGAGGACCAAATCTCTCAACCAACCGTCCCATAAAAGCAGCTGACATCCCCAAGCAAAAAATCGCTAAACTAAAGGCAAAGGCCACCGCAAAAACATCCCAGGAGGTTTCTTCCATAATAGGGTTTCGATAAACACTCCAAGCATAGGTCGAACCCAACATCAAGTGTAAGACAACACCGAATAATGCAACAACGTATCGATTTGTTTTCTTCAAAAGAAAGCACCTTCAACGAACATTTGTTTTGTATTTTTTATTTCGTTCGCAAAAATACTGTATCAGATCTCTTTTTCTTTGACTAGAAATATGCTCATGAACCATTTTCTAAACATTCCTAACACTTTTTAGAAAAATATGGTTTAATAGAAGAAAGAACTATTCTAAGGATAAATCATTATGCAAAAAACACCTTCACTAAGCAGTTTTTTCCTCCGAAACTTGGCCATGATTCTCATGCTCATCGACCACACTGGCCTAGTCTTCTTTCCAAATCACATCTGGATTCGGGCAATTGGACGGCTAGCGTTTCCCATTTTTGCCTTCTTGCTTGTCCAAGGATTTCTCTACACTCATGACCTGAGAAGCTACATCGGGCGTCTCCTAGCTATGGCCATTCTAACCGATATTCCCTATCATCTCATGTCCGAAGGAAAACTGGCCTACAGCCCTTTCCAAAATGTCCTCTGGACCTTTGTCATCGCCCTTATCAGCTTGGCAAGTATTGATTATCTCAAAAAATTAGAGAAAAAATGGGCACTGCTACCGATATTACTGGTCTTGCTAATTGCCTGTAGTCTAGCTGATTATCTAGGAACAGACTATGCCAGTCGAGGTGTCGCCATGGTGCATGTCTTCTACTTCTTCCAAGGACAGAGTCTTAAAAACAAAAGCTGGCAACTCTTTTTCTTCTTTATCATCAATGTCATCATGAAAAATTTTCCTCTAATCCAAGAATATGGCTGGGAGGCTGTTTATCAATCCTGGCAAATCTATGGTCTGGAAATTATCTCTATCCAGTACTGGGCGCTCACGGCTCTTCCTATCATCTGGCTCTATAGTGGCCAGCAAGGCTACAAATCCAAGATTAGCCAATCTTTCTCCTACCTCTTTTATCCCCTTCACATGTTGCTACTCGCCCTTATCAAGGTATTGTAAAAGGAAACAGTTCATCCTGCTTCCTTTTCTTATTTTTATTCTTCCAATCGTTTCACAATTTCTCCTAAATTCATGGAATTGCTTCCTTTGAGGAGAATTTGGTCATTTGGCTGAAGGACTTCTTTTACCTTATTAAAAAGGTCTTCAAATTGGTCTTCTTGGTCATTTTTCTTGAAGAAAAATACTTTTCCAATCGGAAACATCTGACTAGCTAGTTGGGCTAAATTTTCAATGTCTTGCCCGTAAAAAATAACCGTATCTAGGTATTCCGGGCTGAGGCTCATGATCATCTGATTGTGAAGAACCACAGACTGTTTGCCTAGTTCCTTCATTTCTGCTAGGACAGCAATTTTTTTGCCATCTGGATTGGCTGGAATGCTCGAAAATGTTTCCAAAATCAACTTCATAGCTGTTGGGTTGGCATTGTAGACATCTGATAAGATATCAGCTCCATTGCTGGCCTTTTTCCACTCTGTGCGGTTTTTGGTTAGTTGCAAATGCGCCAAGGCTTGAAGAATTTCCTCTTCTGCTATACCTAATTTTTGTCCAACAAAGGCAGCTATCATAGCATTGGTGGCATTGTACTTACCAGTAACAGGTAAATAAATCTCTTTTTCTAGGAAATTTGTCTTGAAGGTTAGGTGATCCTTGTACTCTGATAAGTCGCTAATAGACAGTGCAGCATTTTCCCCAAAACGAACCACATTCTGCTGCTTGGGTAAAAACTTATCAATGATGCTATCTGCTGGTGCTACCAAGAGTCCACCGACCGGCATGCCGTCTGCGATTTGAAGTTTCCCTTGGGCAATCTTTTCACGTGTTCCAAAGAACTTCAAGTGCGCTTCGCCAATTAGGGTCACAACACCGATTTTAGGCTTGGCAATCGTTGAAAGCAAATGGATGTCGCCCAAGTGATCCTGTCCCATTTCCAAGACCAGCATTTCCGTATCATCAGGCATATGAAGAGCTGTGTAGGGAAGACCAATTTCGTTATTGTAATTCCCCTGAGTCTTATAGGTTTTGTAAGTCGTTGATAAAACGTCACAAATCATATCCTTGGTCGTCGTTTTCCCATTCGAACCCGTCACAGCGATGACTTCCGCATCCATCTTTTCTAAATAATACTTGGCTAATTTTTGCAAAGACTTGAGGCAGTCATAGACCCAAATATGGGGTCTGTCTCCCAAATCTCTTTCAGAAAAAGTGGCCAGAGCACCATTTTCAAAGGCAATATCAATAAAGTCATGCCCATCACGCGCTCCTTGAAGAGGAAGAAAAAGATCTCCCGCTTGAATCTTGCGGCTGTCAAACTCGATATTTCCTAAATCAAAGTCTGGAAAGACTGTGATATCATTTCTAGCACCGACAGCCTGCGCCACCTCGTGTAAACTTAATTTCATGTTATTTCTCCAAAAGGGAGCGGGACAAGAATCGTGATTTCCTAGAAATCGATTTTGCCGTCCCGCCCCCGCACAGTTGACTAGCACCAAAGGTCTGGGGGACCTTTGGTGGCTATAAATATAGCTAGTGAAACTAGCTTCAATTATTCGAAATTGCTTGCATAGCAAGGAATGAGAACATTCAGTCAACTACTGCGTCAATCTACTTTATTAATAAATGTGAAAGACTCTAATTCAAATGGCTTTCGCGTTTTTCAAACATTTCCTGCGCCAAACCAACCAACTCTTCAATCAAATCTGGGTAGGCAAGCCCCATATTTTCCCAGAGAAGAGGATACATAGACCACTGAGTAAAACCTGGCATGGTGTTGAGCTCATTGAGATAAATTTGACCGTCTTCTGTCAAGAAGAAATCACAGCGGGAAAGGCCACAACCGCCAATCGCACGGAAGGCAGTTGCTGCGTAGTCCCGCATTTGGTCCATAATAGCTGCGTCAATCTGAGCAGGAATAGCCATGGTAATCTTGTTGTCGATATACTTGGCTTGGTAGTCGTAGAAGGCTACATCCTTCACAACTTCACCTGCTTCCGTTGTTTTCACATCTGCATTTCCAAGAAGTCCAACCTCAATCTCACGCGCCACAACGCCTTGTTCGATTAAGATACGGCTATCGTATTTGAGGGCTAGGTCAATGGCTGCACGCAACTCTGTCTCATCACCAGCACATGAAATGCCGACAGATGAGCCCATATTAGCAGGCTTAACGAAAATTGGGAAGGTTAATTTTTCCAAGGTCTCCGCAATAATATCCTCCAAATCAGCGCCTTCTACATAAACAGTATAGGCAACCTGTGGTACACCTGCTGATTCCAAGACATGCTTGGTCGTGATTTTGTCCATGGCAACACTAGACGACAGGATATTAGTACCGACATAGGGCATTTTAAGCACTTCAAGGAAGCCTTGAATCGAACCATCTTCGCCCATTGGACCATGTAAAACTGGGAAAACAACAGCCCCTTCTTCGTAAATATCGCTCGGTTTGATTTGTTGACTGGCAACAATGGTCTCATTTGTCATAAGCTTTTCATCAGCTGCTGGCTGACTTGAAAATTCTTGGGTCTTGATAAAGTCGCCAGTTTGCGTGATGAAGTACGTTTTGACAAAGAATTTTTCGTAATTTACGGCACGCATGACGCTCTCAGCTGAGAGAACAGACACTTCTCGCTCAGCAGATCGTCCACCGTAAAGCAGGACTAGAGTTTGTTTTGACATGAGTTTCTCTTTTCTATAAAATTCATTTCTATTATACACTAAATTGATAGACAGGACTAGAAAAAATCACAGAGAGTTTCTATTTGACTTATTCCCCGAAAGACTTGACGGTATTCCAATTTGACACTACAATAAAGGCAAATACAATATCTACCGGAGGTCAAAACGATGAAAAGTAAGTCAGAATTGCTTCATACGTTTATCATCGCTGCAGCCATTATTATCAGTGCATTCACCATTGGAAAATCCATCTCCAATGGTTTGGATAGTATTGCTCAAACTACTGAATATGGTTTCACTATCATCAGTAACCAATTAGACACCACCATTCGTAACTTACCCTACAAGAATTAAAGGAGCTGGGCTCAAGTCCAACTCCTAATTTTATTTAAGCTAGAATTGCAAGACGCAGTGGTTGATTGGCATCTTTGTTCGCTTTTCAAGCTTCAAAGATAGCCCAATCAACTGTACGGGGGTGGGAGAGAAAAGGTCCAGTGGACGTTTTCTGCCTGAGCTTAAAAAATAAGGGAGCGAAGGGAACTCTTTGCTAATTGCTATGAGTTCTTTCCCACTCCCTTATTTTTACAATTCTGTTCGGTTTTCAATCGCGCGCAACAAGGTTACTTCGTCAGCGTATTCAATGTCAGCTCCGACTGCTAGTCCACGCGCTAGGCGGGTCACTTTGATACCTGCTGGTTTGAGGACACGAGAGATGTACATGGAGGTCGCCTCGCCATCAGCCGTTGCGTTAGTGGCAATAATGACCTCTTCTACTATGCCATCCATGAGGCGGGTAATCAGTGTTTTGAGATTGATGTCATCTGGACCAACTCCATTCATAGGAGAAATCAGCCCGTGCAACACATGGTAAAGGCCGCGATATTCTTGAATATTTTCCATGGCAGATACATCACGACTATCTTCCACAACCAAAATTTTGGTTTTGTCTCGCGTCTGCTCTTGGCAAATACCACAAGGATCTTGGTCTGTCAAATTGCCACAAATGGAGCAATAAGACAGTTCCCGTTTGGCAGCCAAGAGGTTTTTAGCAAATTCATTGACCACATCGTCCTCCATCCCGATGGTATAAAAAGCCAGACGAGTCGCTGTTTTAATACCAATACCGGGCAATTTAGAATAAGAGTCAATCAGCTTAGCAATAGGTGTTGGGTAGAGCATGGTTTTTCTCTCTTTTTTTAATTTATTTCAAAAACGTTGATTTCAAGGGTTTTTCAAGGTGCGTTTTTCTTGTTTCGCTCATATTTTTTTGAAAAAATATGAACCTTTTGCCCCTTTTTTGCCCCCTATTTTAATAATTTCCTTGGAACATTATAGCATAAAAACCCTTGCCAACACATCCATCAAACTCATAGTCTTAACAATCTCATCAGCCTGCACTTGATCATCATCAGTCAAGTAGTCCACTATCTGACCATTTTTGACTACCACTCGCACACTATCTCTGTTCACCAGTCCTGCGTCAACCGCTCGTTTAAAATCGTTTAAATCTAACATGTTTCGTCCTCCTTGTCTATATATTCGTAATCATAAAAGAAAAACCACTTGTAAAAAGTGATTTTATAGTAAAAATAACATTGATAGTATTACTGATCCAAAAGATAAAATCATTATGGATAGGTAAAATCTATGTCGTCCAAAAATATGTCCTAAATGATTGCAGCGACCTGCACAAGTACATGATCTATCAACAAAAACTCTTCCTGTTATTTTTGCAATCCATAACAATTGAGCATACAGTACCGTGAACAAGAACATGACTAACAAACTAGAAATAAAGATTGTTCTAGGTAAAGAAACATTAGTACTACCTAAATTCTCTAATATTTTCGCCAAGGCGTCAAAACCACCGAACATAACAAATACAAAAGAAGAAAACACTCCCAAGATGGCGATAAAATCTGTATAAATACTTTCTAATTTGTCTGTTGTACGTTTTAATCGCTTCTCAAGATCTTTATTTTCATTAGAAAGCTTTGATACATTTAACTGCTCAATAGAAATTTCAGAACGGAGATCCCAATTCCGTTTTTGCATTTCATCTCTTAAAGAAACATAAAGATGATGCCTTTGAACATAAGATAACTCAGCTTGATTAACCATTTTTATAAGTTTTCGCTTAGAAGTATCTTCTAAATAATTGCCAATAATATCTTTTACTCTTTCAAAAAAAGAAGAAAATTCCATGTACTCATTAGTGTATATAAATTTAGCAATCTTTTGATACTCAATAAGTTCACTATCCTCGCGCTTTGATATTTCTTCGATTAAATTATCTATATCTTTTTTTAATTTATCAGATATATTTAGCGCATTTTGAGTGGAGTCATCATCAAATTCAATTGGCGATTGGACAATCTTCTGATTGTATTTTCCAGCAATCTCGTTTTCAACTAATGAAATAAAAAGTTCTTCAATGGTATAAAAATGATTAGCCATTTCTCAAAACCTCATCTAACGGATACGGAACATTACTTCGTCCTAGAATTATTTGGCTTTCGTTGTTTCTCCAAAATGGATGTGAATGACTCGCGTTTACCATTTGGAAAACGTTAATATTTAAGAATTTATCAATCAGATCATTTAAAGGAGCATACTCTAAATGACTAGAATATTCTCCTAATATTTTATCAGACCCAAACATATAGAATCTATTGTATTGAGATTCCACAACTGGACCATAGCGCCATACCAAAAAAGGTTCATTATATATTTCTTCTTGCTGATTCCTATTTAAAACTGCACTTGAATTTCTAAGTACAAAATACATAACCTTTTGTAAAGTCAAGTTAGTAACAGGTATATTATTTTCATTTGCTCTTGCAAGAATATGGTTAGCAAACCGTTCCATTGTCATATATATACCTCCTTCATAAAATAAAAAATAACACAAGCAACACATCTGTCACCTATGTTTATATAACAATTATATTATACAAATTAACAAAATTCAACGAAATTTATCGATTGTTTTTTTATAATTACGTAAAAAGTTTCTTAAAAATCGAAAAAACGATACTTTTTTTTGAAATTGAGCTGATTTTAATTGGAAATATCAGTGAAATTTTTAAACTTTTTCAGAAAACAAATGTTGATTTTTTATGATGTTTTTTTATAATTATTCCATGAAAGGAGAAATTTTATATGAAAAAAGTATCATTATTTTTAAGTTTTATTATGTTTAGTCTTGTGTTAGCGGGATGCCAACCTACACCTATTCAGCTCCCAAGCACAATTGCTGGGAAACCTATTCAGTCAGTAACTGTTAAAGATTTAAAAAGACTCGGAGTGATTGACCATATTAAAAAAAGAATTCACTTGCTAAAGGTTGACGATGAGGATGCGTATGAGTTTCTCATCAAGAACTACGGGCATCAGTTGTCGGAAGAAGTAATTCAATATCTTGTAGATTAGAAAAAACACAGCCAGTATTACTGGTTGTGTTTTATTGTGGATTGAAGCTACTACAAACTCCCTTTAAAATTGACTTCTATATTAAGTCTTTTATGATCTTCTGACACATAGGCCCCTATTACTTCCAACTTGCTTTCTCTTGGAAATAAAAATTCCAATTCTGAAGGAACATAAGAATACGGTTCAACAAATGCCGCATAACTTCCTCTCTTGACTCTAATTCTCAATTCTATAGGTCTATGTGTCATCGCTCCATTTTTCAAAGCTGTGGTACTCATAAAACTATGCTTTGTATACAAGGTTCCAGAAACTATCTTATCCAATATCTCTGGAGCAAACTGACCGTTTACATAATAGGTTGCCAAGTCTTCTTCAGTTAAACCCAAATCCAATAAAAAGGACGAATACACATAGCGATAAACAATAATATTCCAAGGAATCATCATCTTATGAGTAGCCTGATCTAACAAAGTAATCTCTTTTTGAAGCTCTGGTTTAAGTGTAGTAATCTCTCCTTGAGCTGCGTCAATACTTGAATTGATAGGAGTAGCCTTATTATAAGTATAATCATGCATTATCTGCTTCTCAGAATCTGTAAATACGACATTTTTCGCAAAACATCTGTTGGCAATATACTTTGTAACATCCGAATCATTAAACTTAAAGTAGGCTGCGTCTTCGCTAAATACAACAGAATCAGTCTCGTCATAATAGTCAGCTGCAAATACCGTAGCTTGTCCTGCAAATAAATACAGCACACATGACAAAGCAAGTAACAAGTGTAAAACTCATTGTTTCATTTCTATTCTCCTTTTTTAAAAAACTCCGGGATTGCTCCCAGAGGATGATTTTATTTCATTGATACTTTCTTGATTGATGTCTTTTTCATTCGACTATATGTATTCAATCTACTTTCATGTAAGGTTGCAGGCACATAATAACCTTCTGGCGTCTTACGAATCCCTATCACAATAACCTTCTTCTTCTCGTCTTTATAGAAAACAACGCTTAGTTGCATTGTATTCCTCGTTAAATCTTTATCAAGTATACAGACCTTAACTTTATCTTGATAAAATATTTCGTAGAAAAATTCATAATTACGAACTCTTGGAAGAACTTCTGAAAATCTGCTGTGTTTGGAGTAGTCACTTAACATAAATTGGCTACTTTTCACAGATTCGATCCATGTCCTAGCTCGTAGTCCAATACCTAATTTGTGGATACCTAAAATATGATATAAATCCTCTACTTCAAATCGTACAAGTATTTCAGGTAATTTATTATAACTCGTTTGGAACAAACATTGTTTCCCGCTGAAATTCAATTCGTAATCTTCTACAATCTCTTTAATATCCACTAGATAAATCTTTCGTCAAAAATAAAAAAGCGCGGGTCGGATATTCCACCGACCGGGGCTAACGATTAAGAGTTGAGGACTCTTAACTCTCCTTAGTGCTTCTTAGGCTTATCACCAGAGAACAGTTCTTAAGCTCTGCCAAGCCGTATAGCGCGCTTCTGCTATACGCTCAAATGAGTTTAGAAGTGGTTAGAAAGGAGGTAGTAAATGATATTTTTACTGTTCTTTTAACCACCCCCATTATGACATATTGTTTCGAATTCGTCAACAATTTAAAAAACGCAAAAAAAGCCTCTGGGATTTCCCAGAGGCTCGTTTTTATTTTAGACCATCAATCAATTTTTTAACCGTCACATCATCAAGTGTAGACTTCTCAGCCTTACCTTGCCATGCGTCGAATGTTTTGGTGTCAAGTTGGTAGTGTTTGACACCTTGATTCCAAAAAACGGTTGGCATTTTAGCATCTAAGATTGGCAAAAACTTGCCACCCATCATAAGTGCAATACCACGTCCTTCTGCTGAAATTGTAATCACGTCTGTTTCCTCATTTTCTTTCTTTTCTTCTTGTGGTTTTTGTTCTGTAACGTCATACGGCAATCTAAACCAGCCAATGACACCTTCGTAATTCCGACTGTGGTTACGAGTATAGCCACCGCCGCCCTCTTCGAGCTGGTCGTTTATACCATTACCGTTATCGTCTCGGTAACCGTCGATATTTTGCTCAATGGTTGTCATACCATTTTGATCCGCAGAGACCACCACACCGATGTGTCCGAACGGGTCACCAGCTCCCCACCGACAAACGAAGAAATCACCAGCTTGTGGAATAAGCTCTGGTGAGCCATCGTTGTAGATGACTTCAAGACCTTGTTGTTCTGCCTTAGTCAAACCATCTTTTGCATTTGTGTAAGCCAGATTCTTCTGCCCAGCTGTAAAATGCTGCACGATATGATCGATTAAGGCTACACACTGTCCACCATACCGGTTGGTTGGTACTGTAATCTTTTGGCCAACAAGGCTCTTAGAATATGCTACTACATCATTTGCTTGCACCATTTACTTCCCCTTTCCAGCTGTCATTCATCTGCTTAACCGCTGACTCGATAAAGGTCTCCAACTGTGATTCCGATAGCGTGATATTGTATTTTGACAACTCGCTGACGACACGACGTTTAGCCATATCGTACTTGTCAATGTGATTGTCGTCGTCAATCGCTACAATCTGCTCTACTGCATTGACTGCATTTTTAGCCACGATTTCGGCAATTAAAACGGCTTTTTCGCCACCTTTAGCTGTAAGGTAGGTTTTTACCTGTTTAAAGGCTAAACCAGCTAAAATTGTTAAAATAGACAGCGCTGTGTTGACAATAAGTGTTGTGATGTCGTTCATGGTTATTCTCCTTTTTCGATTTGATCAAGACGGTCATTCATCCGTGACATTTCTTTTTGCACATTGCTGACAGTATGCGTGATGGTTGACAGTTCGACTGTAGTTTTTTCCAAATGGTTCATCAGACGGTCTTCTCGTCTGTTGGAATCCGCTTTTGAGTTCTCGTGGAACTCCATCAACTTTTTCTCGCGTTTATCCGACGTGCGGACCAAGTAGCCAACCACGATGATAAACAAGAGGACAAAGAGGATTGCCCAAACCGCTTGACTTGTAGCAATTCTCTCCGCTTGTTCTACTGGAATTCCCATAGATTATTCCTCTTTACTTACAGTTGGCTCTGTCCAGTCTGGATTTCCGTTTTCGTCAAATTTCATGACATAGTAATCAAGGTTAAAGAGATCTGCGACGTTGATTGTGGTAGTTGTGCCACCCCATTGGTTAAACGCCCAAACGGTTTCAACTTCCACAAATTGACGTTTACCTTTTACAATGGCTGGGCGCTTCTGCACGTCGCGATACATGTAAAAGTCATTTTGCGCGTTCTTGCAACGGATGAATTCGCCGTTTTCCTTCATGTACTTCAAGGCTGTCGCGAGGTCAAAAGGTTGTGTGATGGTATTGATATCAAGTAGTGTGTTTTCCGTAATAAGTCCTGCCATGGTTATTCTCCTTCAATGATTTCTGGTTGTGTTTGTTCGTTAAGTAGCGCGGTTAATTCGTCTACTTGTGCTTTTAGGTTAGTAATTTCCTGCTGCGCTTCTGACAATTGGACCGCCAGCACATTCTTGGTTGTGGACTCATCTGCCAATTTGGTAGACAATTCGTTGATGGTTAAGCGTAGCGCTTGATTGATTTGTTCTTGTGTCATTGTTTCTCCTTAACCTATATTGTTAGTATTGTACTCGTTGATGATAGCTTTTCTCAGATCGTAGTTGTCGAGATTCCATCCAATCCCATTTAGGTGCAACCAGCACTTCCAAAGGGATTTTATGGATTTGATAATGTTTGCCATTTCGTAAAATCCGTCAAGTTTTGTCGTTGATATACTCAGCTGTCTATTAGACGAAAAGGAATCGCTTAGAACAATCTTGTCTCCGTATATCTCAGTTTGGTCTGTTGTATCGTTTGACCTAAAAATTCGGACACCTGCAAATCGACCAGCACTTTGCGAGTTGATACCTTCATTGTGCGATGTAACACCTAATCCAACGTAAGTACCGCCTGCACTTGCGTCATTAAAATGCAAAAAACCAGTAACGTCTCCTACTCTGCGTCTCAGAGCATTTCCAGAACTGTTAAAGTCAATTGTTGCTGATGAGTTGAAAGAGATATTTGCCTGATTAAGATTGATGGACATAGCTCCATTTGTTGCATTGAGTATACCACCGCTAATCTTAGTAGCTGACAGCGTAACAGCTTGCACCTGTGCAATAAATGCATTTTTGGCAAACAATTGAGATAAATACGCTTCGTTTACAGTCAACTTGTTGAAAAAAGCCTGGTCAACTTTGAGCTTATCTGCCGTGATAGCTTCAGTCGCAATTCGTGCTGCATCTAGGTAACCTGTTGTTACTTTACCTGCGTCAAGACCAGCAATCTTAGCAGATGCAATGACACCATCTTGGATGTAAGTCGTGCCAGTAATCTGCACCAACTTACCGTCAATCTTGACTGTACCGTCCTTGTTTAGGTTTAGCTGATTTAGCACTGTTCCTGCACTTGTCAGATTTTTAATAGACCATGACCCTGCCAGTTGGCTCATCTGTGTCTTGAGTCCATTAGTACCCAGTACTTCAGACTGGATTAAGTTCGCCGTCTGTGTGACTCGACTGAGATTATCTAATATCGTGCCAGTAGCCCCGACAGACCCGATGGTCTGCGTGTGGCTATTGACTGTTTCTTCGACTCTGTTAAAGTTTGTGACGGTCGTTAGATCCTCTGTTGCTAGTGACCAGTCCGAAGCAATAGGACCGCGATTCAGCTTGTAACCACCAGCCATGAACCAGCCTTGGTCGCTAGGTGACATCGCAAAGCGTGGTCTGATTTTACCGTCTCTAGTCGGCACAAAGGTAATTTTAAAACGTTGGATTTCTGGACCGACACTCTCGATTATTGTTTCACGACGAGTCGCACTAGTAATGTGATAATCCCATGTATCGTACAAGTAAAAGTACAATCGACCTGCGTTTTCTCTAGCAATATAAGCTGTAAAAGTATACTCAACCCCAGATTTTACTGTAATTTCAATTGACGGCGACGTTTTAGCACCACTCGACCATTTTTTAAAGGTAAAAGGATAGCCGTCTACTATCTCATCAACGAGGACTGCACCTTCTGTGTACCAGTCATCTTTGTGTGTATTCCCTTTCTTGATCATATCCTTTGTGCCACGCAGTAGATTTTGACTACTGATGTCAGTCGGAATCATGTTTCTAGTCGCTGTAATCTCTTGCGTCAGACCTTCCGCAGTCTGCGTAATCTTCGTCTCAGCGTTGCTCACACGACCTGTCAGCGTGTCTAGCGATGACTGGTTAGCCTTGGACTGCAACTGCTGAGATGTCTGATTGAGTAGTGTCTGCGCTTCTGAGAGATTGCCTTCTGTGGTTTGCATGCGTTGCGTTAGATTAGCGTAGTTTTGATCAGAGGATTGCTTGTATTCTGCCACTACTTGCCGAATATCCTCGTTAGCCTCGGACCAGTCTTTATTGAGATTGCCATCATACAAAGCTGGTGCACACATATAAAAATTGTTAGTCTTGCTAAAATGACGACCTAAAATGACAGATTTGTCAGTTGTGGTACTAGCTCCATTTTGAGTCCAGACAATCCAATAACGTTTCCATTCTGTACCTATAACAACTTTAGCTAGACCATCTGGGCTGTTACCACTGTAACCAGTGCTTGATAGAGAGCTAGTAGTCGTGTTAGGACTATAAAAATAACAGTGAATTTCTGTTTGTGCGTCTGCTTTTGCGTAAAATGAGACAATGTACATATTTCCATTTACAATTACAGATGTGTGTTGACTAAATGTATCTACATAACTCTGTGTATAGCCTTGCGGAATAATACTTTTAGCAATTGTAAAACCTTGATACGTATCTGTCGTATTAAACCTGTTTCCGCGACTATCAGCTAACGTCTTAGTGTTTGTCAATAGATTACGACTGCCGACAGACAGATTTTCGTACTTAGTCGTCAATCCACTCAATCCGTCTTCGACAGTCTTCGTTCGTTGATTCACGCTACTAATCTGACCAGCATGACCATCCACGGTTTTAGACAGCTCTGTGACAGTCATTTTAGTACCGTTAGCGGTATCCTCTACTGTCGTGACACGATTGGTTAAGTCCGTCTGTGCCTGAGCCTGTGCAAGTAGGTCTTTAGCTTGTTGAGTGAGTAGATCATTTGTGGATTGGAGCTGGTTGCCAAAATTAGCGATTGACTGGTTCGCGCTCGTGGCGATCTGCTTAGCTTCTTGAGCGAGGTTGTTAGACAGTCCGGCAATACGTAACGACTCTGCAATTTGAGCGTTTTGAGATTGTTCCTCTTGTGCGATTTGATTTGATACCTGCTCTATCTGCTTTCTGATATCAGTAGCTAATGATTCCGCTTTTTGGTTTGCACTAACTATGCCTTGCCGGATTCCTTCTTCCAGTTCGGTTTTAATAGCTCCTGTTTGTTCTTCAAATTTCTGGTTCACATATTCCAATTGTTGTTGGACTTCTGCTGCCAAATCCGTAGAGACTTGTTCAATTTTTTTGGCAAAAAAACCTTTGTAGATATACTGAGTATCGTTACCCGCTTTGCTATCTGCACTAATTTGTCCTGATAATCCACCTTTAAAGTTAAAGGACTGATGTAAGACAGGTACTTTAAACGACTCTCCCTTGTTGGTAACGATTGTCACCCAAGAACCAACGTCTAGTCGTAAGTGACCTTGGTATTTTAAGGAGTATGGATAATACCTCAAATCCTTCAAATCAGAATACAAAGAATCTAAGATATTCTGTATCATAAATGAGTTTTCTAGCTCAAGAGACCGACCTGTTCGCAAGCCTACAGACAATGTTTCCTTGTCTTTTTTGCAAGTAATACCAGCTATTTGATACTCAATTTCACTACGTTCCAAACCGTGCAAATAATAACTATCGGCTGTGATTGTCAGACCACTTTCTTTAAGACCGCGTATTTCTAATTTTCCATCGCGATTGAAAAAAGCAGAAAAGCCAAGCAATTGAATTGCCTGACTTAATACTTCTCGAAATGTGATGTCTTTTTTGCTTGGAGTAGACCGAATATGGTGCTGAATAGCTCTAAAACCTAAATCGTCAGTCTGCAACGTGATTCCTGTTTTAGCTACAATCTCTCTAATTACATCACGAATCTGTGCAGGATAGCTCAAGTCTGTAAGATATGGTTGATTTAGTTTAAACATTCCATCCATCAGGTCTAACATAGTCTGATTACGGTTGCGATCTAATTGGATATCATTGATATACCACTCACCCATCTTTGTCCATTGCAACCGACCGTCCACTAACAGACCGATTTCGGGATAAATCTTATCTAGCTTGTTAAAGTTAGTCAAGATTCGAGTAAAAACAATTTTGGCCGAGCCTGCCACGGTCCCCCCTGGCTTAAAGGTATCGCCAGCAATATAACCGTAGCTAAAACTTGCCTCTTTGATGTCGCTATTAGCATACGTTCCGACACGGATAGAAAATGTACGGTTCCTAGCTAACATCGCTTCGTTAAATGTTGCCATACTCACCTTACCTTTCTATGAAGTTCATTTTTAGACCAGACCATGGCTTTAAAGTATTAGCAAACGAATAAACTGGTGTTGTTCTGTCGCCGACATAAAAAGTCTTGGTGCTCTGTCCAGATAGCGGATCAGGATAGCTAACATCAAAAAAGACCGGAGAGACTGCGTTTAGTAAAGTCTGTATTTCATTCTGTGTCAACTGTCCCCACTCGAGCTCGATTTTTCTCTTTGTGGTGATGCGGTCGCGAACCATATCGCCATTTGCGTTTCGGCCAGTCTCTCCATCAATGTCCTGTATTCCTACCTGCATTGTCTTTGGCGCTTTAACAGTTACGCCATTTATGGTAAATGCGCTCAATTATCTCTCCTTTCTTTAAATGTTGAGCAGGATTTCTCCTGCCTGTTCCTGTGCTCTGTTGATTTCTCTGATAGCAAATCGTCCAAATTCTTGTCCGCCGATGTTGATGACGATATCTCCATCGCCGCTAAATCCGCCAGCCTGTGGTAAGCCTCCGCCTAACGCTCCGACAACTGCAGAGCCAACAACACGACCCATAGTTTGGAGGAACCCGGTGTTTTCAAGCGGCATTACAACCTCTTTGCCAGCTTCACCGATCATGGCCATTGTCGGACTATCGACGATACCACCACGAGCTAGCCTTGGGAAGTTTACGCTTGGCACATAACCAAGGCTCACACCAGGAACTGCGTTGATAATATTGATAACGCCGTTCATAGCGTCGATAAACCAGTTGATGGCATTTTCGGCCGTGGACAATACTGCGTTTACTGCGTATCTAAACGCTCCACCGATTGCATCTCCGACAGCGACACCGATATTTCCAAACATCCCTGTGATATGACTATAAATACCTTGGAAAAAGCTACCGACACTAGCGAACGCATTTGTCACATTGTTCCAAGCCTCACGGAATTTTGAGCTAAACCAAGACGGAATACTTGAAAGATTCGATTTCAATTCTTCGTATTTCTGGCTAAACCATAAACTTAGCGGGGTAAATATACCTGTAATAAAGGTCCATGCTTCATTGAACTTGGTTTGGAACCACTGCGCAACCGGGGTAAAGACAGCTACAACTTCTCTCCACCAGCGTTTGAAATTATCGATCATTTCATCGATATCAATTCCAAGATTTGCAAGTAATGTATCAATGATGCCTTTGAACAAATCCTTGATACCATTCCACGCCTTGTCCCAGTCGCCAGTAAACACCCCAGTCAAAAAGTCAAGTAATCCAGATAATGCTAATGAGATACCTCCGATGGTGCCTGCAATCCGCTCAATTACCACGATTAACGTAGATAGCAAAAAGTCAGCAAGCAATGCTAGGATTGGCATCAACACTTCTGCGAGCATGTTCCAGTACGGCTGTAGGTTTTCCTCCCAAATCGTCTTGATAAAGTCAAACAAACTTCCCAGAGCTTTGGAAATGTTGTCAATCGCCGGTTTGATGTGCTCATCATACATTTGACTAAATTTTTCACCAAACACAGTTAGTACAGGATTGATATGAGCATTCCACCCATCTATCAGAGTGCCGATAATCTCGGAAAATCCTCCCGAAAACGATTCGATAAATGGAGCAATATGCTTGTCGTACAGTTTGCTAATAGTTGCACCAGCATCATTTATATATGTTTCAAAAGTTTCAAAGAATGGAACAATTGCAGTAAACATGTTTTGCAGGGTAGTAGATAGCTTAGGAACATTGTCAGTAACTATCTTCTCAATAGCCTGCGCCAAATCTCCACCTAGGCGGCTACCAATGTCTATAATTGTGCTTCCTGCGCTTAAGACAGCAGATACAATCGCACTGCCAATTCTAACGGCTCCTGATGATGTAATTGCATCGTAAAAGCCATTTGATAGCTCTTGAGCAATATTTCCTGCGGCTTCGGCGACAATACCTAGATTGATAAACAAAGACACCAGAGCGCTCTTAATACGCTCTTTTTGACGCTCTAAGCCATTAGCAATACTTTCGGCAACAAAGACACCAAAGCCAACTGCAACCGTGGCTAGAGAACCCACGAATTGTCCCAAGGCATAAGCTATCTTGTCGAGCATGGTCTGAAATGACTTGACGACCTTTGGATCGGTAAAGATTTCCTGTAAGGTCTTTCCGATTCGAACGACTGCCGCTCGAATACGTTCTAAACCTTCCGCTCTAAACGAGGCGTTAAATCCTTTTTTAAATAGGTCAAACAGACCTTTTAGCTTATCTCCCCATCCATCAAAGATTGACTTGAAATTGTTATCCATGTCAGTGAGTTCGATTTCTGGCAAGATATCATTAAACCCACCTCCAGCGCCAGAGCCTTTCCCACCTTTGCCCTTGCCACCAGAGCTGGAATCATCACCGTCATTCGCTTTCAAAATGGAAATTTCATCGAATCCGGCAAGCCCAAGTAGTTCAGATTTGACTTTCTTGGCTTGTTTAGCTGCGCCACCAAGGCTGTCTGCCATATCATCTGCACCGCTACCAGCGTCACCCAAAGCGTCGTTCAAGTCCCCGGAGGTCCCTGCAGCATCTTGTAAGCCTTTGTTCGCATTAGCGACCGCGCCATTTTTGACGCTTGCTTTTTTGTTAAACATTAGTCCAACAAATTCAGCTAGTTTAGCAGTGATGTTTTTAAGAGCCATAGCCAGTGAATTTAGGACTGGCATTACTGCATTGACAACTGGCAATAAAGCATTACCAATATTTAGTGCAGCGTCCTTTAAAAGCGACTTAAACAGGCTTACACGACCATTAACCGAATTGGATAGTGTATCGCCATACTTAGATGTAGCCTGCTCCAAAATCGCCATGAGACGGATTTGTTGTTGAGTATTGTAGTCAAGGTCTTGCCAAGATTGTCCATTCGCGAACTTTTTAAAGGCTTCTGTGGACTCAATCATAGCCACATTGACGTTGATTCCTAAATCTTCTCAATAATGTTATCGCATGGCTTTTTATCCATACTTCTTACAATTTCTTGTAAGTTCGGCATATATTTTCACCTACAACCGAATTGTTTAGGTGCTTACCACTCGTGGGGATATTTTATTCTATACTTTTTGACAAAACAAAAAGCACAGGTTCAATCCCTATGCTCTACGGTGACTAAGCCTTTTTAATTGCTTAGTTTACCTCGGTATCGTCATGTTTTAATTCTTTGAAAGTGTACCCTTTATAATGTTTCTTTTCACCATTCAAAACTTTGTCAATAAAAGACCTAGCTGGAAAAATATCTTTTGAAGCATCGCTTTTTGATGTGTACTCCCTTGTTTCTCCAGTTTCAAGATGAATAGCTACGATAGGAATTTTAGGCTTGCCACCATCATATTTCCCCTTATTAGCTTCGCTGATTTTTCGTTTTGTTTCTTCAGAGTGCTTTTTACCAAAGAATGAGTTCTTAGAACCTATTCTTTTTTTGGCAATATCGCTCATTTTCTTTCTAAAATCATCATCTCGTTTTTTACCTGTATTTGATATTGAGCGTTTTTTAATGGCTGTTGGGTTATTAAAATATTTTGCGTGAGTTTTGTATCTCGCTTTTGCTTCAGCACTTAATTTCTCTTTGGTGCTTTCAGCAAGTTGTTTATCCCTAACTCCACCACTTTCAATATTATACGCATTGTCAGATAATGATATCCAATAACTTTCTCGTTCGTCTAAGATGTTATCAGATGCTTCTTCTAAAATAGAAAATTGAAACTCTTCTTCTCCAAACAAATTAAAATCATCTTGCATTTCTTTTGAATAATGCTGGTTATGACGAAGTTTATATTTGTGATCATCGAATCGTCTTTTTATATTCTTGGATTGACCAAAATAGCTTCTTCCTGTTTTGGTACATTTAATTTCGTATATAACGCCCATAATATCACCTCTTTTTAACCAAGTATATTATATCACATTTATACCGAAGTTTCAAATTAAAATTTAGAGTTCTACCGATTTTGGTAAGTTCTTAATCCGCTTATTTCTA
Organism: Streptococcus hepaticus; assembly: GCF_043656315.1. NCBI lineage: Bacteria > Bacillati > Bacillota > Bacilli > Lactobacillales > Streptococcaceae > Streptococcus > Streptococcus hepaticus. The sequence goes on along the minus strand of NZ_JBINIY010000002.1, from coordinate 123,299 downwards.
AGCGGTGCGACAAAAGTCTATCGCTTCCGTATTCCCTAGCAAACCTGACCGAATCCGTTCCATGACATCTGTAATAGACCGCCCTGCGCCCTCTGCAATAACCGCTGATGTCTGTAACATTTTGCCTGTGTATGCAGATAACTTTTGACTATCTTTGATAAATCCACTAAATAAATTCGAGTAAACTCCAGCGTATTTAGTAGCCTCTCCAACAGACATGTTCATTGCGTTGGCATTTCTGTCAATCCATTTCAAAAATGTCTGACTGGACTCACCCATTTGCCGATTGATTTGGTTGATTGACGCTGTTACTTCAAGCGCCATTTGAGTAGAATACATGCCTAAATCAAGCATTTTCTTGCCAAGGTAAGCAAGAGAGGCGATTTTAGCCAATCGGCCAAAAGCAGCAGCAATACCGCCAGTCGCACCGCTAACAGCACTTCTAGCTCGTTTCGTGCTTTGCTCGACCTTGTCATTGGCCTGCTTGACTTTACCTTCAACGTCCTTCATCTTTTGCTTAAATGGACCAATCTCAGCCTCAATGATGACCTTTAGTTTTTCAAGTGTCGTACTCAATCACATCCTCCTTTCCTTTGCTGGTTAAAACGCTCTGCAAATGCTCGCATGCGTTCTCTGTGCAGTAGCAATTCTTGTTTCCTGCGCTCTTCTTCCACCTTTTCTCTCTCTTCGGCAAACAGTTGAGGAGCATACTCCCACATATCAATCGGTTTAGCATCACTGCTAAGCAACATGGATACATGATTTGCAATCATTTGAGACAACATGTAGTTGGTCGCCACCTTCTCCTTTTGCTTCACAAGATAATTTCGGTTAAAGCTCTCGATTAAGTCTTTGATTTCCTTAATCGTATAATCCCAAAAATTAAAAGGGCTAATCCCTGCATCAAGTGCGATAGGATATAGCTCGTCGATTAATTCGGTAATGGTTTCGATTTGTCTTATTTCACCGCTTCCAGAGCTGGGGTTGTCTCCTCCTTCTCCTTGCGGGGAATAAAACCCGATACTTCAAACAATGGCAAGATAACCTCTGTCAAAAGCTCAACCTGCGAATTGCCCTCTACAACGTAATCGTCAAAGATATCGTAGACATCTTCCAGTGACACGCCGTGACTAAATTTTTGCATTGCTCCGTGGATGACTAAGAGCATGATTTTCAAAGGCGGGATTTCAAATCCATTGCCACTGCCCATGAAAATCTTGATTAAATTGATTTTGAGATTTTCTTCGATGCTGACTACCTGTCGCGTTGTAAGGCGAAGGTCGTAGCTCTTTCCATTGACTGTCCAAGTTGTAAAAGGTTTGTTTTTCATTCAGTTTATCCTCCGATTGGGTCAGTAAATACTAAGTCTGACTGCAAAGCTACTTTGAGGGTAAATTCAATGACTCCATTGACACCGCCACCGCCGAGTTTGACAGCTACTTGCCCTGCAAATTTGACCTTGGTTGTATCTGGGTAGGTCATTTCAAAGTTGGCTTTTTTCTTAGCATCAGCTAATTTGCGCAGTACACGATATGAGTCGGTTGGTTTGTCATTTTTGTATGAAAACTTAAATTCCAACTCTCCCGCGTCACCGATGCCCAATTCATACTGTTTGACAGTGTCGGCCAAGGTTGTGTTTTCGACTTTTTCAGGCTCAATACCTAATTCAGGTACTTCTTTGAGTCCTGTTAGATTTGTGTAACTTTCTGTGCTGGTTTCGTTAAAACCAAGCGTAATTCCATTTGCTAACATGTATTATCCTTCCATTCTTGCTTGATAGACTAATTCAGAGTTGAGGTCAACAACGCCTTCAAAACGCATAACCTTGTGTTTAAGATGACCAGGGTCTGGTGTATCAACAGACTGTGTCCGGCGCATACCTAGCGACATAAACGCAGCATCAACAGCTACCGCTGTGGCGCTAGTTGAGCCAACGTCGAAGATGTCAACCTTATATCTGATTTCAGCCTTCTGTTCTTTACCGTCATAGACTTCATAAGGCTTGTTCTGTTCTTCCAGATAGATAACTACTGGGTAGCTTTCCCAGTCCTCGGGATACGTGTCTGTGACGTTGTCTGCAATTTTCTGCAGTTCCTTGTAAATAATTGGTTTAATGTTTATCATTTTGAGACCTCTCTTAATCTACGTTTAACGTAATTTCCGATATTCTTTACAACCCTATCCTCATTATCTTTGAGGGCAGGATACATAAACGGTTGAGCAGCTTGACCATACATCTTATAAAAGTCGCCTACCTCTTGGAAACGATATGGACCGACATCAATTTGGTCTTTATGGACAAACCACGGTTCAGTCCGATAGCTGATAGACGCTTCTGGTGATATTCCCGAATGGTCTGTCGCTCCTTTTGGACCTGTGCCGAATTCGACATATGGAGCATGTTCCAAATTGTTGTACATACTCCCGATAACCTTGCTACCTTTTAGATCAACCTTCGTCTTAATATTGCGACGCAGTTCCCCTTCGTTGGCAGGGGCTAATAGCTTGGCTTGTGGCTGTACAATCGTTTTCAGAGAATTATCAACCCCAGTCCGCACGATGTCTATGCTGACATCTGTTGATAATCTGTGCAATTTGGTCATCAGTCTGTCGTAATTAACGATTTCCGACATACTCAAGTTCCAATACGATGTGGTCTGTATACGGCTTTTTAGAGATAACCTTGTGAGTTACCTTCTCACTATCGATACACACACCGTCTTTTTCGGCTATTTCAGCGCTTTTTTCGGCTAATCCGTTTAAGATATAGTTCAATCGCTCTCCGTAAATTTCAGCTTGTAATCTGCCACCAGCAGGCCACGTTTCAAGCTTTACTTCCCTGGCATGTTCATAATCATAAGACACAGTTTTATTGCCCTCGTCGTCTTTTTTGACGACAAAAGAGCAAACCTTACGAGTATTCAGTCGGTTTTGCTTCAAACGCACGTCCACTGACCCTCGCTAATCTGTATTGATTTATGCTGGTTAGTAATGTATCGGAAATTCCGTCTTTGTAACTGACAGAGATACCTCCCTCGCTCCGAGATAACTCACCTTCACTGCCTTGTCTGTTAAACATTTCAAGTGCTAGTTCCAACTGGATTCTTTCGAGCGCAGGGAGCATCTTCGTGCGATTTGTCTTTGTCAAAATGATATTTTTAGCCCTCAAAAGCAAAGACGAGAGGAGTTTTTCGTCGCTCTCGCCTGTCAATACTTTCAAGTCCTCAAGGTTGTTTTCTGCCATGAGACCTCCTATTTAGCAGGAGTTCCACCCGCTGCCTTTTTAGATTTTTTGATTTCTTCTACGACATCTTTTACATCGATGTCTTGATCTTCAAGATGTTTGACAAACTCTTCATAACGTTCATCTGTCATCTCAAATTCTGTACCAGCCTTACGAATAAAGCCAGCCTCCCAGTCGTGGAAATCAACTTTTGCTTTAAGCCTTTTCATTTAGAGCCTCCAATAGTTCTTCCTTGGTCATCGAAGTATAACCTTCAACACCTTTTTCTTTTGCCAAAGTTTTTAATTCCTTGGCGGTCAAAGAAGCGTAGTCAGTCTTTTCAGACGTTACCACATCATAATGTCGACGCAACAGCATACCCACTACACACCTCCGAATTTAACGACTTTCTTCTCATCGTAGAGGTAAACACCATAGTGTTCATCGCCAGTGATGACAGTTGTTTTCTTCAAGATGTCACGGTCTGTTTCAATTGTCACATCACGCTTAAGGTTGATGACAAAGGCACCGTATTTAGCAACATCCTCTGTATCTGTTTCGGAAGTTGAAACTTTAACCAAGAAACCTTTGCCTTCATCAACCTTTTTAGAGCGCACAATTTGGACGGCATGAACTTCACCAAAAGTACCATTGACAACTGTGTCCGCTCCGAGTTCAGAACCACGAGTCCATTCTTTTTGGGCGTTGGCACGAAGTTTGATGGCATCTTTTGGATTGATGATAGCAACATAGCGTGCGTCATCTTCATCTTCGAGGACTTCCAAGGCTTTGTCGATATTATCGACAGTCGTAGGTGCTTCTGTGATGTTTTGACTAGCACCTTTTGCTGCAGTAACAAGGTCATTATCAACCTTGTTAGCAATGGCCAGGGCAATTTGGTGAGTAGCTTGGCCAAGCGGGTCTCCAAATCCGGACAGGACTGCTTCATCTGTCAATTCAATCCCCTTCGCAGCTTTTTTGATTTCCATTTCGCGGTGTGATGTCTCCATTTGGTCTGGTTCGATAGCGCCCCCTTCAGCAACTTCCTTAGCGTCCCCGCTATATACCCACGCAGGAACTGTTAATTTTGAACCAGGTTGACCTTCGAGGGCACGTTCGACGTACGCGAGCGGAGTGAATTTAATCATCTTAGGAAGTTTTGCAGAAACCATATCAGCCATTACTTCCGGATTGATCATGGTTGCGAGTTTTGTTTGTGTCATAAAAAATTATCCTTTCAATTTACGATAGAGTTCTGGGTTATTCTGCAAGAGCTCATTTCTACTTGCATATCCCATCTTATTAAATTGTTCTTTTGTGATTTCTCCCGAATCACTTGGCGCTCGTTTAATTGGAGCACCACCTTTGGTTTTATCGGCAATACCTTTCTGCACGGCTAATTCCCACGCAGATTGTAACTTGTCGATTGAGGTACGTACACTATCAGCGTCTGTTAGATTGACATTATCAATCAATTCAGATGGCAATCCGCGCTCACTAAGGATTGACTTAGCTTCAGCAGTCAGCTCACGTTTGCTGATTTCAGCTTCACGTTCTGCCAACGCTTGTTCACGCTTGTCCATCTCATATTTTTGCTTGTCATCAGCATTCATCTTCGCAAGTTTCTTAGCCTCGCTTTCCTTAGCCTCTTGCTCTGACTTCCACTTGGCAAACTTCTTGTCGATGATGGCATCAACATCAGCGTCTGTGTACTTCTTTTTGTCTGTTGGTTGTTCAGGTTGTTTTGGTTCAGCTGCTACCGTTTTGTTACCTTCTTCAACCGTTTCGACTGTTTGTGTTTCTTCATTCATGTGAACCTCCTATGTTTTAAGTCGTCCCCGACTGTTAAATTCCATGGCTTTTTTTGTCATCAATGCTCGGACAAAAAGAAAACCGCACGGGATTCCATACGGTTAGCTATATTTAGTGGTTGCAGTCTTTCCTACCAGCCAAAATGAGTGATCACCTCCTAATTTTGGGTATAAGAAAAGCACCTAGATTCTTCTAAGTACTTTACATTCCCGGAATCCATTCCTTTAATTCTTTTAATACTTTGTATACTTGTTTCATCTTAGTATTATCCTCTAAATACTCGATACCTTTTGTTGTAATTCTGACTACATAAGGGTTTTCAATATAAAACCGTCCTGACATATCTCCGGTAATCTGAGAACCGGTAAGGTATCCATCATCAAAAAGATTACGGTATACATTCATCAAATATGGTTGATTGATTCCTAGAGAGTTAGCAGATAGTTCATTGTCATCTACTTCCTCTCCTCTTTTCATTTTTTTAAAGTAGTAAGTTAATACTTTATAAACCACCACCCAATAGTCATCTTTTGCCATTATACCACCTCAATTGTTTTAATTTCTGATTCATTAAATCCAACATACGGATACTTGTCGGTTTTAATGGTAATTTCGTCGTACAGTTCTTCTTCTGTATCGAGCTTTCCCGTAAATGTATTGCAGTACCCTGCCAAGACAGTATCGTCAGTAAAAGTAACTTTTATATTTTTACCTAAAAAATCATGCAGACTATTCCACGACATAACTATCTCCTTTCTTTTGGTACTATATGCGTGCGATTTGCAGAGTGATGGATTTTTATCACATTAGTTTCAATAGAACCAAACTCGCTGACTGCTACGCCAATCGGAAATTCTAGTTCAACGATTTCCTTGTTAGTTCTTTCACCTTTGCGGTCTCTCTCAACTATTCCAGTACCACTATACTTATCTAATAACTCTTGTACATCTATATCATCATAGATGTAGGATTTACCATCCTCGTGTGTTGATTCCATGTGTGGTAATTGCTTTTCTGGATTAATTTTCGAACCCCATTTGCCGATTTTTATCTTCTTTTTGACAAATGCATTATCGCCAAGTCTATTGTATTTCTCGACATTATTATACTTCATTCTAACAAAACTATCCAGTGATTTTGGCATATTTTCTTGGTCTAATAGGCTTTTCCAAGAATTATACTGTTCTTCATCTTGTTTGAGCTTAGTCTTGTTCAGATTGTCGACGTTATACTTAGGTTTTACATACTGATCATACCAATCCTCGTATGTCATATCACCCGGCACTTCAATATTGTGACCTGTCTCGGGGTCTCTTGCTCTACGTTTAATACGCTTGAGCCATTCTTCGTCAAGCGAGGCAATCGTGTCTGACCTGCACCATGGATGCAAAGGCGGGTAATTGATACCTGTTTGACGCTCAGAGAGTTTGTAGACTTTCCCGTCATGCTCTCTGCAGATACTTGATGTTCGCAAGTCTAACGTGGCCAAAAAACGATAATACTTGATATCCGCTTCCTCGTAAGACTTAGCTTCCATCTCTGCGTGGATATGAGCTGATTCGGTCCTAACAAGCCTTCTAGCATTTGACTTGCCTTTATTGAACTTGCTATCGATAGCCTGAGCAGTCTCTTCGTCAGAGCGACCTGCAAGCAGACTAATAGCTAACTCCTTTTGTAAGTCATCAGCTAATTGTGTCGTGTTGTCCCAAATGCGTTCCGAATAGTTCTTACCAAGCCATTCCTGATTCACTATCTCCGAGATGGTTTCCTGAGAAATATTGTCAAAACTGTAGCCAATTCCTGATTGCTGCTGGATCTCAAACGTTGATTGATAATAGACATCCTCTGCAAGATCCTTGTAAAAAGCCCCTGTTTGCTCATTTTCGGCTTTGAAAATCGGTTGTTTAATGTTAGCCACTTGCCGTTGTAACGACTCATAGCGCTTAATTCTCGATGCGTAGGATGCAGAATCAAGCGTAATTGCTAGTTGCCTTAATTCCTCGCTATCTGTTACACTGTCTATCGCTAGCCTGAGCTTGTTAAAGTCGGCTAGATTGTCAACGTTTTGCAAAATCCGTTTAGCTTCGTCCTCCGTCAGTCCATGGTCTTGTCTAAACCTCTCAAAAATACCATCAATCTTCGATGTGATGTGTCTGTTGGCCAGATTGTAGATCTCGTTAAGATTGTCAGACATCTTCTCCGCTTTATCCATGTCTCTGACCATACGCTCAGCCTTACGACGCTTCCAATAGTTTAGCTTACTCATCTAGATCATCTTCTTCTGACTGCTCAACAGGACTGTTGACTGTGAATGCAGGCTCTGGTTCTCGCTCCTTTTCTTCTTCGAGCGCTTCAATTTCTGCATCTGGGTCTTCGACAAATGGCAACAGAGTAATCAATTGACGCAGGCTAACCTTGCCTGATAAATTGCTGATAATCTGGGATAGTTCAAGCAAGTTCTTAGGCAATCCACGACTAAATTGTGGCACGATTGCTTTTGCATTGTCGTAAATTTGTGTCAGATTGTAATAATAGGCAAAAATCTCAATGCGTTTGCGTAACGATTTGACGTAATGCTGCTGTTTTGTCTTAGTAATCATTTCTAATCCTAAAAGCTTAAATTCCATGGCCACACCAGAGGTGTTCCCTGCAAACTTCTCGTCTGACAGGTTCGGAATATGACTAAATGTATAAATGTCTTCTTTCAGCGACTTGCGCAGGACCTCAACAGATGATTCATCCAGGACATTTTTCAAAAATTCCGCTCGTGCATCTGCAGGCAACTCCAATAAACCTTCTTCACGTAGAATGGTCATAGCTTCTCTTGCTTCTTCTTGGTCATCTGCTAGCGCAGCGCCGTAAAGCGTCAGGATGCTTTCTACTGCTTGCTCTTTATCGTTGACACGATTACCCATCAACGAGTTGTAAGCATCAATCAAACCAATCTGTTGCTCATAATCACCAACCATGTACCGATTATTTCGATATTCAATGATTGGAATCATACCAAGATTGTGTTCTTCCGGTTCTGTTGAATCGTTTTTGCCATCTTTTAGAGAAAAAGAATAGTGCCAAGTGTCTGTATAGACTTCTGCGCGATAAGTCGTACTATCTTTTACATCGTCCTCAATCTCGTAATAATAGACAGCAAACAGCGGTCGTTGCTCAATTGAGTCATCGTAAACAATAAAAGTATTTTCTGGCTCTAAGCAACGAGCAGATAATTCATTTTCACCTTCTTTGACAAAAATAAATTCGTAAGACCTGCCATAGATAGCCATATTCAAAGCATTATCTGCGTCAACAGAATCAACTTCGGCCACGTCAAAAGCTCCCAATAGCTTCTCTAGGTCTCCGTCGGCCGTGTTCGTGTACTTGATAGGATTGCCCATAAAATAACCTGTCGACGTGTCTGCGATGTCCTTAGCATGGTTGCAGACCGGCTTGTAGTTTGGCTGCCCTTCTCTACGAACATGCCTAAGGATGGCGTGACTGCCTAAGTAGTAATCTTTAAGTTTTTTGAGCTCGGTTCTTAGCTTAGTGTGCTTCTGAATCAACTTGTAGATGATTTGCTGATCCAGGTTATCCTCGTTATAATTTTCGCGAGAATAGATAAATAATTCTTGCATGCTGCTCCTCTCTATAATCCGTATGTTGATTTGCGTTTGACTTTCGCTTTTGTCTTAATCTTGTTGTTGATACTCTCTACAATCCCCGTCAATGCGTCTGCAGCATCGTCGTGAGCATTCTTGCCTTCTCGCTGATAATTCATCAACTCACTGTATAATTCCGGCCAACGATGTCTCCAATTTTCAGGGAAGTATATATGTTCCATAATCCACGTCGTATTCGTTAAAATACGAGCTTGTTTATTCTGAGATTGATGGAACCAATTGAATACCGTATAATGATTGCCAAAATCGCCCTTTGTCAGCCTCTCAACATTGCGAGCAAAACCACGACCACCGTTATTACTCTCAATATCACAAGTGTTAACTTGGTACTCTGCCAACTTTCTAGCAAGTAATGGCTCTGTGACCTCCATTGCCTCCTTGGTAAAGACTACATCCAATATGTAAGCTTCATTATCGCTTATAACGCCATAGATGTAACTTGATAGATAGTCACTACCAGTATCAGCCGTATCTGTGTAGGCTGCTATGCGTTTGAATGCCGGTTTACTATCATAAGTCTTAAACTCAGAATACAATCTACCTTTGATATCGATTGGCTCTTGTTGGTAGTTGGCCGAGGCTATATCAGCTCCTAACGCTCTACTTTTTTGCAGATAAGCCTTCTTACTAAGCACCTCGTCACACAACATCGTGTCAGTCGCTTCGTTGTAAGCTTTCATGCTGATGTGTTTGACTTTATGGCCTGACTTCGGCAACTCTACCAAAGCTTTGCCTGCTAAGTCGTTGCTATGCCAGCGTGTCATAATGATGATGATTTTCCCACCTTCTTCGAGACGAGACAGCATGGTGTTGGTAAACCATTCCCAGTGTTGCTGCAAGATGTTCGCGTTATTAGCTTCCAAAGCACTTTTAATTAGATCATCAATAATAAGGACATCAGCACCGAAACCAGTTGCTGTACCAGTCGGACTAGTTGCTAGGTAATTGTTGTACCCTCCTTCAAGAGACCATAGATTCATGGCACCGTCACCATATTTAATCTTAATATCAGGAAAAACATCACTAAAAACCGTAATAGAATCGTCTGCCTTTGTCTCTTGAATAGCATTACGAACATTTTTTGAAAATACCGTTGACAGTGTTTCGTTATATGATCCTGTCATCACTTTTTTAGTATTGTCACGGCCAAACATCCATTGAACAAACATTCCAGCGGTACGAGATTTCCCATGCCGAGGAGGCTCATTGATAACTAGTACATCGTGTTCATCATCATCTAAAAAGCCTTGCAAGTCATTGCAAAGCTCTACTAGATATTGACGATTAGGTTTGTAAAAATCCGGGGCCATTAACCGACAATAGTAAAAGAAATCTCGACGTGCAAGTTCTAACTGTGCTTGTCTTTTGATTGCTGCCTTATTCATCATCAATCAACTTCCTTAACTCATCCGTTGTCAAGTCGGCAAATGGGTTGGTTTGGTTGATATTGACTTCACCGTCGTGTGTCACTGCTTGTTTTGTTTTAAAATCGTTGTCACGACGTTCTAAGTACCATTTTGACAAGTCTATATCCCCATCTTCAATCGCTTTCGATATATTAAGTTTTGCCCGTGTTTTCACACGTTGCTTAAGCAACTCTTTTCGGTCAAGAAAATCAGGATTTTTATCGCAATAATCATAAAGTGTAGGTTTACTGATATCGGCATAAAGACAGGCTTCTTCGTCGCTTAAACCTCTTAAAAATGCTTCCTCTAATTTCTTTACCGTTCCTTGTGTCATTTTTGTAGGTCTACCACGCTTTGTTTTTGCCAATATCATCACCTCCAATCAAAAAAAGCCACACGATGTGTGACTTCTGCCCGACATCTATGTCGGTCTGTTTTACCACAAGAAGAGGATTCGAACCTCCATCTCTGGGTTATCAGCCCAGCGTTTTGCACATGCGTCTCCTTTTGATGCGTCCATCAAACGCCCACGCTTTAAACTACCTTGTCCATAATCAAAAATAGCGAGTTCGACGGTAGTTAAAGTTGTTCCCTAATTGTGATTAGGCTAAGGTAAAAGATTGTCTCTTCTCGCTATTTTGATAATACTATTTTAGCACCCCAATTCGTATTTTTGAGTATGACTTTGTACCGATTTAGTATCAATTTGTACCGATTTAGTACGATTTAGTATCAGATTTAAGCTTTCAACGCCTTTTCGTTTCAGCATAAAATAATTATTACGTGTCATTTCCAATCTATCCATAGCTTCCTCAAAGGTTTGACAGCTTGCGTATGTCGTAATCAATACATGTCGCTGCAACATATCTGGCATTGTCATGATAATGTCCATGATTTCCGATTTTCGGGCTACCAGCGACTCAATCTGTTTCACATTGTATTCAGACACGTCAAGAATGGTTATGTTCTTGTCCTCTTGCGACTGTTTCAGGCCTCCCTGAACCTTCATATCTGACCACTTCGGAGAGCTCAAAATAGAGCTTCTAGTAGCCTCAATGTCGTTTTTTAATTCGCTGATTAACTTTGGAATGACACGCAACTCTTCTAGCATTTTTTCAGCCGGTGTTTTAATTCTGCTCACTTAACCTCTCCTTGTGGTATAATATTTTTAGGTTAATATATCGAAGAGGTCAGTCGCAAGGCTGGCTTTTTATAATCTTGAAATACCGTAGTAGCTATATCCACAGTATTCAGAGCAGAAACCGTATCTATTAAAATATTGTTCAAATAAACCAATTTTATCGTTGCAAACTGGGCAATGAGTTCTGTTATATCTCTGTTCCTTATTTAGACCTTTTAATATTTTTTTCTTTTTGGTACGTTTATTCATTTCCTACCTCCTTTCTGCTTTATTTCCGCTTACCGCCATCACGGATGGATGTGTTTGAATTATTTTTAAGGAGTTTCCTACTTTCTAATTTTAATTTTAGCGGAATGACAACGATCAGTATTATCCGAACCGTTGCCGAATATGAAAGCGTACGGCCTTTTTGACGTCGATACCGAGGACGTAAGACTGACAAGCCTTCGAACTCTTGCCAGCCACATTTAGTTAGAAAAAGTCTAGGTTAAGTTTAACGAGGATTCCAGCTCGTATGACTAACAGACCTGTGACAGTCTGTTAACCTAATCACTCTATTATCTAGCTCGCTTTTAACGTCGTTCTCGAGACGTATTTTTGTTGTCTAGTGTATTTACCCTCAGACGTTTCTAAACGTCCTTAGAATTGATTTTAGATAGGTATGCGGCGATTCTATTGCAAAGCTCTACATTCGGAACGGTTTCAGCTAATATCAGCCGTCTTGCATGTGTTTCGGATATACCTAACACCTCTGACCATTCAAGTGGTGTCATGCCGTTGCGCATAAGCTCGCAGTAGTCAATCGGATACATTTCTTTTGGATCTCCTGTATGCGCTACGTGAGGCTGTCTGTACTTATGTCGTCTGACTCTGTTTGGTTGTGTAATCAATTCCACACCCCCTCAATTTCTAAACGATTGTCTGATAAAAAATTAAACTCAAAGCCAATTTGACAATCCGACGAAACACGAACCAATCCAGTTTTCAAATCTACTAATTCATGCAAAACTGGATAAACATTGGCTATCGTTAAAACAACCTCTTTGTCCTCGTCGTACATCTGCAATTCTTTGATTAGTTCTTTGATGGTCATCCCAATTCCTCCAACGCTACCCACCGAAATTGTTGGTATTTTTCCGCTTCTTCTTGGGTGCATTTGTAGGCTAAATCCAGTATTATTTTTGAGTCACTTGAAGGTTTAATCATAAAGCCTAATTCTGACAAGTAAACAAAATGATACACAGCAAACCTCGGCTCTGGTACATCAACCAGTAGCACGCCTATTTTTTCGTTAGTCATTGTTTACCTCTCTAAAATCTGGATGCTTTAACAACTCGGGATTTTCAAAAATATTCCCAACTCTCTCAAAGACACCGCTGATATAATAACAAACAGGTTCAAACATGCCGTGGTGTAGCTTTACTGGTAAAAGCTCGCCTGAGTGCATTTTTACCACATCCCCTTCAAAAATCTCTACACCGTTTTTGTCTTTGAGATGTGTTGATTGCATGAGGTATTTATCATCAACGCTCCATCCTGTTAATTTTTTAGGCGACAGCTTTCTTGCCTCGTTGATATAGACATTACCATTCCAAATAATAATTTGGTCGTCAGTAACCATCATGTTTTCGTGCATGTTCCATATTCTAAACTTCGGAATCATCTTCGACCTCCTGAAATAAAACATCAAATCCAATAGGACTATACGTATCGATTTTATCGTTTTCAAAAACAACAAAACGACCAATCTTTACAACTTCTTCCTCCTCGAAAATACCATCATAAACTACTAATTGACCATCTCGCATATATACATCATCTTCGATATTATTTGCGAGCTTCCTTATTTTTTCAAAAGTTTCTTTTCTTCCGTCCCATTCAAATGCATCTAAGTATTTTGGATTAGCTACGACTTTCATCACTCTACCTCCTTAAAATCAACTAGCAACCCAGAGTCCCGCCTCAATCCAAGCCATGTAATTTCTTTGTCTAAATAGGGGTCGTTTGAATCTTTTTCGACATAAACCATATACCCTTTATGCCAAAATTCCACTGTTACACCATCGTCTAACACGGCCATTAATTCTTTAAGTTTCATGACTACCCTCCACTTGCTTCTCCAGTCTGTATGTACCGCTTCAAGTCCGCCAATTCCTGCCGAATAGCCTTGTCCTGACTAATAAGAGCCAATTGGCGTTCTTCGTATGTTCGGACGGCTCGTTCCATACCAAGACGGAAACCACCAATACCGGCAAATAAGTCTAAAAATTTCAAGATGCTTCCTCTCGTTTTTCCAGTATATCTACCTGATGTAACAACCTACCTACGTTGAGTGTGAGAGCTACGATTGCACTTGTCATTGCAGCTAGCACTATAGCTATGATTTTATCTTTGTCCATGTTGCACCTCTAGAATGTAGTATTCTTTGAACTTTGACTTCACACTAGCTAATTTTGTAAGTGCTTCTATTTCGGTATCAAAAAAATACTCATCGAATTTGCTCTTAGTCGTCGTATTTCTGCTCACAGTTGAAGCGCGCTGATAGACTCTGACGACATGCGTTTTCTTTTTAACCATTTGACACCTCAATATTCATGTGATTCCAGATCATCGTTGAGACCTTTTTCGACGTAGTAAAAACCAAGCAGAATCGCATCTGCCTCGTCATCCTTGACTGTCTTGTTAAAAGACTCTAAGACCTTATCAACTGCCTGCAACTTCATAGATTTTTTAGAGCGGGCTTTTAAGCCTTTGTACTCTTTATGGCTAAATTTCCAATGCTTGCGCCACGTAGACACATTGACAAAAACTGCCTTATCCGCAATCAGTCTGCCAAGAATGGTTCCTGTCACAATCCCGATGCTGATCATTGATTGCTGATTTGGACCCATGACGCTGTTTTTTTCCACCACAATTGCGCTAAACGGACAATCATGCTCCTTTAGAGCCTTAGACTGTATCATGCGTAGTTGACTAGCCATATAGCGACCACGCTCAAAATAAGACTTACTCTTGTGCTTCAAGACACCACTTTGGACCAGTTCTGGACCTTTAAATAAGGCCCATCCTGTTCCAGTAGTTGAGATGTCTAGCGATAATACTAGACTACTCATTCAATCACTCCTTGAATTCCGAGAGATTCAAAGATGTTTTTCTTGTTGTCTTCAATAAAGGCAAAGACTTTCTGGATTTCGTCCATATCCTTTTTGCGGTCCTTGGCCGAGTATGACGAATCGATAACGATAGGCATCAAAGGTTCTGCCTCTAGCACTAAATCATAAACCGGTTCGAACAAGTCGCCGTTTTCGTCCAAAGAAGGCCCGTCATAAACTTTTTCAAATAGAGTTCTAAACTTCCATTTTTCGGCCAAGTGACCTGCGATGACAAAGGTTCTGTCAATTCGACTGCTGATGATGGTTGTTTCTGTTCCTGTGATTCTAATTTGTTCCATGTTTCATTTCCTTTTCAAAAAGCTAGAGTCTGGATTTGTGTGAGTAAAAACAATTGTGAGTATATCCAGACTCTACGAAATTCTGCGATTCGTCCAAAATCGCAAAACTAACGCTTTCTAGTTCGCTTTTAACGTGGTTCACGACACGTTGTTTATTGTTAATCTAAAATTCTATCAATTACATTTAATACGTCGTTTTCGGAAATAAAATTTTCGAATCCATTGCGTATTACCTTGTATTCTTTCAAAGCTTTGATTTCATGGAAAAGCAAATCTCTAAGATTGTCTCCTTGATAATCGGAATAGCCGAGTAAATAAGCAACTGTTACCCCAAAATGTTCAGCGAGTGCCTGAGCTTTGTCTGGTTTGATTTGGCTTTCGCCGTTTTCCCAATTTTGTAAAGTTCTATAATGCACGCCAATTTTTTTAGCTAACTCTTTCTGAGATAGCTTTTTTTCTTGCCTTAATTCTTTCAATCTATTCATGATTTCACGACCTTTAAATAATATATACACGTTTTGTCAGCTTATTAGCTCGACAAAAATCGCAATGTCCGCAAGGTTTAGGTTTTTCTAAACCTTTTTTAACCGCATCCAATCGTTGAATGTTTTGAGATAGCTCATTTAATTCCATCTGCATCATGTCTATATTTTGCACACGTAGCGCAGCTGTATCAGACGGTTCTTCCTTGGTTACTGCGTAGATGATTGGCTCAAAAGGCTTGTTGTAAATCGCCTCTAACATGTTTTTGTAAGCTGCCATCTGTAAGATGTAACCGTAAGCCTCAAACCAAGGCAATTTAGCCTGACCAGTCCAAACCATGTCATCAACTGGACCTTTCGTGGTCTTAATATCCACAAAATAGCCACGTTCAACGTTTAGACAGTCGATTTTACCTTTGAACTCTACACCACCAAGGAAGCCAGTGACAGCGACTTCTTTGTCCCCGCGATAGATAGCCATAAAGTTATCATCATTTTTGAGCGCTTCAATCATCTGTTCAGCTACTAAGAACTCCTTTTTAAGCTGGCCTTTCGTAGCGCCACGAGTTGATAACATTACATTTTTGTTGACGTCAACAAAATTGGCATGAGCTTCTTCGCTCTCGAAGTAACTATGTACATAGTTACCGACGAGTAGCGCAGTCTTATCTCTGGCATCTGTCCAATCCCCTCGTAATTCGGCAAGCGCTCTTGTCTCGCATTCTCTAAAACGCTTGTACTGACTAATAGACCAGTATCTGATGGCCGATTCCTTGCTATAGTAGTCCTTTCCGAGTAAATCTAATTTTGTCATGGCATCAAGTCTTCTAAGTTGTCAAAGAGGTTGCCAGAGCCTTCCAAAATCTCGCCTGTTTCGGCATCAAAATCTGGAATTTCTTCTGCTGGGTATTCGGTTGAAGTTGATTTGCTCTTATTTGCTGTTTTTTTAGCCGTTTTCGGCTCTGTTTCGGCTGTCTCGGCAAATTGTCCATCTAACACCTTTTCGTTCTCTATGGGCTCTCTATGGGCTTGTAGAAGGTCGTCCAAAGTTGCGTGATCATCTTTGATTAGTTCAACTTCTTTAATTTGACGACCGTCTTCGTATTCATCAGCGATAGCACTGTTAATTGCTCCAGCGAATAAGTCGCTGTCATTACTTGTATTGATAAACATTTTGGCTGCACGGTTGATAACTGTGCGCATTGCCATCTGGTCTGGAAAATCAATCTGCACATTCTTTGTTTTCGCTTTTGACCAAGATTTGTCAATTTGCTTTTTAGTCATGATTTCAAAAAAATCCGTTCCATCTGTACGAGTGATGATACAGTAAGCGGCAATGATTGGATTGTCAGCATTCTGCCAATCAGTCTCGTGTTTGACTAGTTTTTTGCGACCATTTTCAACAGCCACTTCCAACGTGTCTCCTTCGTACACAACATTCGCGGTAACATCTTTGACTTCTTCCAAATCCTTGGTGACTTTGATTGTCCCAAAATATGACATCCGCAACTGAACATCTGTCCCGTATTGGATAAAGTAGCACTGCTTTTTAGCCGGACTTAGTCCTTGCGTCACCATTTCGAGTAGCGCATTATAAACACTGTCTTGGCTGCATTGTTGCAATAGATTGCCACTAGACGAGTTCTTCAACGCGTAGTAAGCAGAGCTTAGAGCGTTATTTACGCTGTAATTTGGAGCGATAAGCAAACCTTCGCCTTTCATCGCTTCGATTCGCGTGGCAACATTTGATGTTACCTGTTTCTGTGTCAATTCATTTGCCATCTATTTTCTCCTCTATTCTTCATCCATTCTAATTGCGTATATCTTAACAACCTTCTTGATAAGCTCAACCTTATCTTTACCACGCTTGTCGATTTCAGATCCATATCTTAGTAAATCCATTCTGTCTTTTTCACAAGATGTCGAAAGGTGTTTTAGAATTTTTTCAAGTTTTTCATCTTTAAAACCGACAAATTTCTTTTCAAATTCTCCGTCTTCGCCCTCAACAACTTCGTAGATTTTATTTTCATCTCTAAAATCTTCAATCAGTTTTTGCGTATCAAAAGAAACTGGTGATACGTAACCATATCTTTCGACACCTTCTGCAATTGATAAAATAGTTGTCGCTAAAATTTGTGTTTCTGTGTTCATTTTCTTCTACCTTTCGTCTGTTTCAAGTTCCAGTTTTCTTTCTTCAACCTGCGGTTCTCGTTCTGCAAGCTGATAATAATATCCTGTTGCTCATTGATAATCTTTCCGAGCTCTTCGCAAAGATGTAGCTTGTCGCAACGTTCGCGTCTGATTGTTTCTAGCAATTCTTTAGTCATTGTTTTGCTCTCGAATTGCGTCTGTAACATCGGATAGTACGTAGCCTAGATAGATACCAATAGCGACGTGGTTAATCGTTTGTTCACCGCTTCCAAACTCGTACGCGGATTCCACTTTTGCCAAAATCCTGTCATACAAATCTAGTTGACTTTCAATGTACTTATTCTGCGCTTCAATAATTTTCTGTTGGTTCATATTCATACCTCTAACGGCTTCCAAGCCTTCAAACTGAGTTTGGCCTGCACCTTAGCACGTTCACGCTCTTCCATGACTGCCTGCCACTTGATGTGGTACTCGTGATTCTCACGGATTTCCTGCATTCTACGTTTGCGACGTAGGTTTTCCAGTTTTCGTTGTTCCAACCACGCACTGCCTGCAACCATCGCAAACAATCCAGATACGACTGTGATTCCGCCTAAAATTTCACTCATGTTTATGCCTCTTTAATTTTCATCTTTTCAAGTTGTGCTTGTTCTTTTTTCCAAGCAGGCGACCTGTAATAAGCCATGTAATCCGCAAACCCTTCCTCGAAGAAGAACTTGCCATCTCCAGTCAGACAATGCTTCTGCGACGGCATTTTATGCGCTTCACGTCGTCTTGTAGCTATCGTTTTGGCTGATATACCAGTCTTTTCTGCCAGCTTTGCATCTGTCACTGGTAAATTTATGACTTTCTTTTTTTCTTTTTCCATGGTATAATTCCTTTAGTTTTTATTTGCAAGCCATCTGTTCCCGCAGTGGCTTTTTTTATTTTGCTGAAAATTCGATTTGTCCGACTTCCAACCAGTTATGCCAATCAACTAGTTTACAAGCTAATTGATTAATAGATAACTGCAAGAGTCGTTTTTTTAATTCTTCATCAATTTTCCATGCGACCGCTTCAAAATCAGCAATCATTTCTTCTTTTTCGTCCATACAACCTCCTAAAACGGTAATACACGTTTATCCTCTGCTGTGTCTGGATAAAAAAGTGTGTGTCCTTTAGCGCCTTTGAGCATTCGACTGAGTACTGCTTTGTCGTAGGCTTTCTGTAAACCGTCCTTGCTCAAATTAGTATTGATAAACGAATTTGAGCGAGCATCAAATAGTTCATACAGAATCTCTTGTTTAAAGTCAGATACACGTCTAACCTCATTCTGATACGTAGCTTCTTTTCCAAGGTCGTCCACAAATAGAAAATCAACCGACTTCATCAATTCCATTAACTTCTTACCTTCGTGGTTTGTCTTATCGTCAAACCCATCTTTGATTTTTCGGAACAGTTGTTGAATAGGAATGTACAACACGCTCTTAGGTTCGCCGTTTGCTCTAAAGTCGTCGTTTAGTTTCTTAGCTATTGCCAAAGTCAAATGCGACTTTCCGACTCCGGCATGGCCACTTAAAAGAGCATTTCCTGTACCTTGCTGCCTAAACCAAAAATCATTCTGTCTCAAGCCAAAATTTCTAGCGTGATTATCCATTTGCGTAGAAGTCGTGAACGTTGAGTAATTCGCATCTTTTAAATCTGACGGAATGATACTCTTGTTATAAAAGACATCGTAAGTCTTGCTCAAATCGTGTTGCAACGTAGATTTCATATCTAAGGCTTCACTTGATTTATCAATCGCTTCTTGTCCACACCTCGGACAGACTCTGATTTTCTTTACGCAATCAGGAACCATTTCCTTTTTTTCTTTGTCATATTTGTAGACAGTGACAGGTTGAATCATTTCCCAAACGTAGATATTGTGCTTCCTGCATAGTTCGTCTGTCACGGTATGACTAAGTTTTCTGACATCCATTCACGGCATTACTCCTTTCTACAATTCCAAGAACCAGTCACCGCCGTACTTAGGCTTGTCAGGTTCTTTTTTTGAGCACTTTCCATTTTGGAAACGGTCGGCTTTTCCGTCATCAAACTTCCGCTGTTCTTCGTCCTGTTGCGCTATGGTCTTGATACCGTTCTGCGACCAAGATTTTAAAATAGAGTTGATATAGCCAAATGACCGCTTAGAGTTGTCCGCAGCTCTCGAAATAGCACGCTTGACTAATTCAGGCTCAAGACCATCTACAGTCATGTACTGATTCAGACTTTCATACTGATAGCCGTCCAATGCTCCAATCCGTTGTTGGTAGTAGTCAAATACTGAAGAATTTTCAGAAGGGCTATAAGCAGTAGAAGTATTGGTTATATTAGTATTGGTTATATTAGTATTGATTCCGTCTAATTTTTGGACTTCTTGAAGTCTAGTATTTAGACTTCCGCGGTCTAATTTTTGGACTTCTTGAAGTCTAGTATTTAGACTTCCGTTGATGTACATGATGTTAGGCTTGTTTACGCCTTGGCGGATTTCTTCCAACAGACCAATTTTTTGCAATTCTTTCTTAGCGTTAATAATAGTCTGTCGACTGCAAGAAAGTTCCTGCATAAATTGCTCAATGGTGAAGTACATATATACTCTGCCATTTTCGTCATACCAATTATTTTTTTCCGAAAGAGTTCGTCTATCGAACAAGAGCATATACATCAATTTAGCTTTATCACTCAAAGCGTTGTAAGGTTCTTTTAATATCCACTGCGGAAATTGGAAAAATTGATTATTTCTTACTTCATCAATGTGCATACTTTCCTTTCTATCTAGTTATGCTTTGTTCACCTTTCGTGAAGTTGTATCTGTAAAAATATCGCCTATACTAACTTTGAAGTAATTGGCGATGTTGTACATCTCGCTTAGTGTAAAATCTCGGTTTCCTAATTCTTTATCGCGATAAGTTGTCTCGCTTTTATTGATGACACCAGCTAAAGTTGCTTGTGTCAAGCCAGCTTTTTTTCTCAACTCATAAAGCTTAACCTGCATTCTCTCACTCCTTTCTAAATTCATCTAGGCTGACTTCTAGTGCGTCAGCGAGTTTTACCATTTTTTCAAAACCAATATCGTGATACTTTGCGTTGTAGATACTCGTCTTTGGAATATCTGCCATTTTCGCCAAATCAACGACTGTCAAACCTCGTTCTGCCAATATTTCTATGACATTCAGGAAAATAAATCCAACTTTAACTACCAAATCTAGTGATTTTCTCCTGTGTGTCAAATAGAAAAGAAAGGAGAATGATATGGCAAAATCGTGCAAACCATCTAAAACTGTCAGTAAAGCTGGTAAAACTCTATCAACTAGCAAATCACCTTCTGCTAAATCAAAAGCTAGCCACACTCTGAACAGCCATAAATCAACTAAGCATTAAGCAATTTAGGATTATCAGTAATGACTTGATGTAGAACGATTGAAAAACGATTCACAAATTCTTCATCTTGTTCTTTGTAACCAGCTTCATGCAGAATGGCATGTGTTAATTCATGGATTAGCACTTGCTTTTTCTTTTGTTCTGATAACGATTCACGGATATAGATTTTCTGTTGCTCATAGTCACAGTAACCCCAAAGATTGCGTTCATCATCATGGGCTTTGAAATATTCTTTGACTTCGACAGCGTAAGTCATTCCACAGACTTTAATTTCATCCATCCAGCTCCCTCCTTTCTAAAAGTGTTGATAATTGATATAATATCCTCGAAATCTTAATGAAAGGAGGATAAGGTATGCAACGTCAATACGTTTCATCTAGTAACGTCCGAAGTGTTGGTTGGGAAGATAGCACTTTGGAAGTTGAATTTAATAATGGTTCTATTTACCATTATCATAATGTTAGCCAAGCTGAATACCAAGCTGTATTAGTTGGTTCTGTTGGTTCAAATATTCATAGATTAGCTAAACTGCATTCATACACACGTATTATCTAATCTATTAGAGTTTCGCTTGTAGGGTGGAACTCTTTTGTTTCCGTAAAAGTGACGCCTTCAACCGTTATGATAATTTGGCTATGCAGGCAGTTCTTTGACAAGAACTCCGACCCTTCTAACAATTTTTGCATCAACTCTGGTGGCATTTTCTTCACCCCCTTTCTATGTGGTATAATGAAAATAAAAACGATCGGAGACACCTCTCATGGAAAATTTTCAATTTTGGCTCACTTTCGGTACTGCAACAATACCAGCTGCAATAACCGGTTTGCTTAGCTTTGGAGCTTCTTGGATGAAAAATCGTTCTGACATTAAAGCGATTAAAATTCAGTTTGAGCACGAGATGGAGAAACTATCGCTATCTCATAAGCACGAACTTGAAAACATTGAGCGACAACACTCTCAAGAATTAGATGCTCTCAAACAATCTCACGACCTCAGACTCTTAGAATTAGAGAAAGTATCAAAACTAGATGCTGAAATGGATTTAGCTTTAAAACAGAATGAACTTATCTATAAAGTCATGACGGGAGAAGTCAACCTCGATTCCGTATTTTCTAGCGCAGACAAGGTAGAAAATTACAACCAAAAACAAAACCTAAAAAAACAATTTGTCCAAAAACTCTCCAAGAAGTAGGCTACTTGCCACTTCTTTTTTTATACTCATCCCAAACGCTTTTGTACATCTCGTCACGCATTTTCTTAGATTTCCTGTCAACAGCTGTTGTGACCACGATGAAAGAAATCAATGAAAAAATGGTAGAAAGTAACAACGTTATTAAGATTTGAAGGTCCATCCCCTTCCCCTTTCTACACCAACCAAGTGGCGATAATAATTCCGACGGTCAAGGCAATCAATACCCAAGTCAGGATTTTTGCGTGTTTGTCTTGCATAACTTCCACCTTTGCTTTATAATAAAGTCACAATAATTGGACGGGGCAAACGCCCCTGACAATTATTCTAAGAGTTTGCTTAGTAGATTTAGTAAGGCTGCAATCAAGTTGATAACCGCTATTATCAATGCGATTCTTACTTCGCTACTAAGCTTTTTCTTTTTGCGACTTCTCATAAGCGCTCCTTTCCTTAGATTTGATTGATTACCTCAACCTTGATTATATTATACTTCACTTTTCGTGAAGTGTCAACTATTTTTTTGCGAAAACACAAAAAAACTTTTCAAATCGTGAATTTATGTGATATAATCATACTGAAAAGAGGTGAGAAAATGACTGATAAAGAATTAGCTATCTATATTGGAAATAAAATAAAAGAATATAGAAAAGCCAAAAGTTTTACACAAAAAGAATTAGCTGAGAAAGTTGGAATGGGAGATACTACTATCGCCAATTACGAAAAAGGTTTTCGTACACCGAAGAAAAACACCCTTTTCAAATTAGCAAACGCTTTTGATATTTCTATAGATGATTTATTTCCTCCTATAGACAAAATTGTCGAAAAGTCCACCCCCGCCGTCCTACAGCTAGACAAAGACCTAAAAGACCCGCGACACGGTAAGTGGGTGCAGTATGGAAATGAGTTGTTAGAGGAGCAAAAGAGAGAAAAGACAGTAGAAAACAGTAAGAATACAGTAGAGGTTCACGAAGAACAACTTTTCCCCTACAACTACTACGACCAACCAGCCTCGGCTGGAACGGGGCAGTATTTGAACGATGTGCAAGTTAAACAAGTTGAATTGCCTATCAATGTGAATGCCGACTTCGTTGTACCCATTTACGGTGACTCCATGGAACCAGAATACCACTCAGGCGATTACGTATTCGTCAAACTATCTGTGGACCTCTCTGATGGCGATATTGGAGTATTTGAGTATAACGGGGACGCTTATATTAAACAATTGCTTATCAATGAAGATGGAGCGTTTCTGCATAGCTTAAACAGTAAATACGACGACATTCCTGTTGATTCAGATAGTGACTTCCGTATTATCGGAAAGGTTGTGGAGAGATATAGGAAAAATATTAATAAAAATTAAACATTTTTGTTGACAATCTAATATTTTTTATGTAATATAAGTTAAATGAGTTAAGCCCATATCCCCAAGGGGGTATGGTCGTTAAGAAAACGGCATCTAATTTATATTAGTTGCCGTTTTATTTTTTGTGGGAGAACCAGATGAAACCTTTTAAGGATTTAGATGAGCAGATTAACATATTAAAAAGCAGAGGCCTAAACTTCTCTGATGTTGATAAAGCTAAAAAATATCTTTTAACCAACAATTACTATAACGTGATTAACGGATATAGTAAATTTTTCACGACACGCCGAAATCACTCTATTTATATTTCAACCACTGATTTTGATGAGATTGTCGCTGTACATTTATTTGATAAGGAATTAAAAAACGTCGTTTTAAAAGCGTTTATCGAAGCAGAAAAACATTTTAAATCAGTTGTAGCTTATAGATTTTCCGAAAAATACAAATCGCCATATTCCTATCTTAATACTAATTGTTACAAAAGAACATCTAATTTCAAAGAGATGGCTAAAATATCTAAGTTAATAGGAATTTTATCTAATATCGTCAACTCGAATGTAAATAAAAAAGATATGAATTCGATAAAGCACCATTATAAAAATCATGGTGAAATCCCTTTTTGGGTACTATGCAATGATATGACGTTTGGTCAAATAATTACATTTTATACGTATCTAGACAGTAGTTTACAAGATGATATTGCAAGAGATATGTCTACGTTTTTACAAAGTAACATCCAAAATATAACGAGTAAAACAACCAATCAGGTTATCTCTGCTTCTACATTATTAAAGGTTCTAAATAATACAAATGAGTTTAGAAACATTGCAGCTCACAATAATTTAATTTTTAAGCATCGCTGCTGGAAATCTCTAAGTTCTCAAAGGTGGTTGCCTGCTGACCACGTTAGTTGTAATCGCCAAGGGCTGTATTATGTATTTTGTTATTTGCAGTGTTTATTGTCTAGTTCACAATATGCTATTTTACACAACAGTATTAGAAAAAGGGTCACAACCCTTAAGAAAAACCTCCATTCTATCCCGATTTCTAAGGTTTTGCAAACCTTGGATTTCCCGACCGATTGGGATAATACTTCGATAATCCCGCTGCCAAATACACCGCAAGCAATAAAAAAACGTTCCATAGATAGCGTGAAAAATATTAATAGACCACTATCTGAAAGATTACGTTTTAAATCAAAGTAAAAAACAAAAAAGCCTACCACTCTCCGCCGCCAAGCTTGAGTGATAGGCTAAATCTGGTATAGTACATAGACTGCTTATTAGTAGTTCTATTTACTTTACCCATTTTATCAAAAAGTGAGGTAAAAAACAATGTGGATTGAAGAATTAGACAACGGAAAGTATAAGTATTTTGAGCGTTATAAGGACGAATATAACCGCACAAAGCGTGTATCTATCACTCTTGACAAGAATACCAAGCAAGCGCAGAATCAAGCCTCACGCATGTTACTAGAGAAGATACAAGAGAAAACAAAAAGCGGAAATGCAACTTCCGCTTTATTTTGGGAAGTTGCGAAGGATATGGAAAAAATTGAAACGCATACGCTTAAACCTGCCACTATACGAAACAGAAAAGTTGCTCGGCACAAACTAGCTCTATTTATTCCAGAGAAAACTTTGCTGATAGAATTAAAACAAGCTCAAGTACTGGATATTTTGGAGAATCTATACTACGAGGAAAACTATTCGCTCGAAAGCATCTCGAATTTTAAGGCTTATATCTCAAATGTATACAAATACGCTATCAAGCGTGGATACAATGTGGAAAATCCAACGAAAAACTGCACAATTGTCCCTAAAATAAAAACGATAGACGAGTTAGAAAACGATACCCCAAAATATTTGGAAATGGAGGAATTACGCGAAGTGCTCCATTTAGTTGATGCGAAAAATCATCGTTATGCGTTGCTCTTCGAATTTTTGGCGCTGACAGGTTTGCGCATCGGCGAAGCCTTAGGTTTGACTTGCAAAGATTATCAAGGAGACTTTATAGCGGTAACTGGTACATACGATAGATACGTACGCCAAAAGATAACGCCAAAAAACAAATCAAGCTACAGAAAAGTATCGCTCAGCAAGAGAGCAAGAACGATATTAGACGAAATTATTCAAACAAATATCACACTTGGAAACAATCAAGGAAAGTCATCTGACCCAATATGGACAAATCAACGAAACGGCACTATCATTTTTGATTCAAATATCGGCATATTCTTGAGGAGATTGGACTATCAAAAAAAGAAACTATCAACACACGTTTTTAGACATACTCACATCTCCATATTAACGGAATTAAACACACCGCTCAAAGCAATTATGGATAGAGTCGGGCATACGAATCCAAATACAACTCTAAAAATCTACACACACGTTACAAATAAAATGAAAAATGACATCATAGATAAACTTGATAACTTGCCCCTTTTCTGCCCCCAGAAAAACAAATAAACCCCACGAACGTTGATTTCATGGGGTTTTTATGTGTTTTATTTGATGTGTGTTGGGTAGAGCATAAAATTCCTTAATTCATATGATAAAGTGAGTTGTAAAGGTTAACGATTTCTGTGACAATGGCCTTACTTGTCGCTGAATTGAGATCCGTAAGATTTGGCAAGACAACGGATACCGCAATTTGGGGATTGTCACTCGGTGCATAGGCAACGATATTGGTATTGACTGCGTCTAAAAATTGACCATCTGCCGCTTTGACAAAGGTTTCGGCAGTACCTGTTTTGGCACTGATTTGCACAGAAGCTCCGTTTGCAATAGCACGACCAGTTGTGAAACCGCTGGCACCATTTACCACTTGGTAGAAACCTTCCTTGATAAGAGCCATATCTTCTGCAGAGACATTGACTTGATTCAATTCCTTACCGGTCACCGTTGAGATTTGATTGCCTAGACTACCGTCTTCCTTATTGTCATAAACCCCTTGCACTAAATGCGGTGAAACACGTTTTCCATCATTGGCAACCGTCGCTGCATACTGGGCCATTTGCAGAGGAGTATAGTTGTCAAACTGTCCAAAGGCATTGGTCAAATAGTTAGAAATACTGAATTCTTCAGGAATATAGCCTGTAGACTCAAGCGGCAAGTCAATACCTGTTGAAGTACCCAGACCAAATTCTCTAAAGGTAGACCGCAGCTTTTTCATTGCCTCTGTCATTTGATCATTTTCAGCTAAGGTCATGCCGTAAATATAGGGTTGACCAGCCATCTTGAGGGCAAGCTGTACCATGTAAGTATTAGATGAGTACTGGAGAGCTTGAACAGCTGTGATATCTTGATTGCCATAAGCTGTAAACCAAGAAGTAATGGGATTGGAACCCGCAAACTGGATAGGCTGGTCCGTCAGGACTTGATTTCCCGAAATAATTCCATTTTCCCAACCAGAAGCAATGGTGGCTCCTTTGACGATTGACCCCGGTACAAAGATATTGGTAATAGTTCCGAGAGCATCTTCTGACACCTCATTGGTCTCGGTATCATGCTTGTAGCCCGCCATGGCAAGGACATCGCCGGTATCTGGTTTGAGAACGACAGCATAAACACCATTAGAATAACGAGCACTACCTGTTGAAAGCTCAGCATCAAAGTGCTTTTTCAAGATAGCATTGACACCATCTTGGAATTTCAAATCAAGGGTTAGCTTGATATTATTCCCTTTTTGTCCTTCTTGAACCGTTTTTATCTGGTCTACTCTGCCATTTTTATCCAATAAAATATCTCGAACTTGGTGTTTGCCTTGGAGAACTTCTTCGTATTGTTTTTCCAAGTAAGCTGTTCCCACACGGTCATTAAGAGCATAGCCTTTGGCTAAATACTCTGCCGCATCTTCTTGTGGCAATCCTGCTTGCTCAGTCGTTACCGTCCCTATAATGGAAGCTAGCGATGTCTCCTTGACAACTCGGTTCCAGTTACTGGTGGTCGAAATGCCTGATAAATTCTTTTCATTGGCAGCGATCAAAGCAATCTGTTCAGCTGTCAGGGGTTCTGTCACCAAATGGACTGTTTCAAAGTAACCTGCCGCATTCATCTGCGAAAAGAGTTCAATGACCTTGTTTTCTTCCTCAGAAAAATTCAACTGTTCGGGCTTCAAGCTCGCTACTGCATTAGCATAAATGGTAGACTCATTCAAATAATTGCCATCTGTATCAAATTTTTTCTTTTTAGGAAGATTGGCAACAACTTCTCGATAGGTTTCTGGATCAGCCAAGTAGTAATCTGCGCGATCTCGGTCTGAGTTGGACACACTTGTCACTGTCACATAACCAAGCAAATTTTGTGCAATCTGCTTAATTTGCCCCGCTGTCATCGTGTTGGAACGAGTAAAAGCGACCACTTGTTCCACTTCATTTTCTACCAAAGCAACTCCTTTGGCATCATAAATCTGACCACGTACCGAGCTGGTCGTAATGGTCTTCTTACTGGCTTTTGCCAATTTATTGGTATAAAATTCCTGATTCACAATCTGCATGTAGGCCAATCGTGCAATCAAGGCTGTAAACAAGAGGACAACCAACGAAAATAGGATATAGAGTCTTCTAGGAATGTGGTTGCGTAACTTGTTATTTGCCGTTTTCTTTTTCGCCACTATCAACACCTCTTTCTGGAAATTCTTTTCTATTATAACACAGGAGGAGGGATTTTTCTTGACCTAGATTGGGCTTTCTAGAGAAAGTTGACCATCCTCAATCCGCCAAATCTGCTCTGCTATTTCCCCAACAAAACGAGGATCATGTGAGATGAGAAGAAGGCTTCCAGGATAGCTTTCTAGAAAGGTTTCCAAGGCCTCCAAGGTGACCACATCCAGAAAATTGGTCGGCTCATCCAGTATCAGCAGAGTGCTGTCGCTCAATAAAACCTTGGCTAGAGCCAATCGCACACGCTCACCACCTGACAAGGTCGCCACCTTCTGTTGAGCCTTTTCATAGCGAATCCCCAGCATGGCTAGAAGATTAAGGATTGTCACACGGTCCTGCTCAGAAG
Organism: Streptococcus hepaticus; assembly: GCF_043656315.1. Lineage (NCBI taxonomy): Bacteria > Bacillati > Bacillota > Bacilli > Lactobacillales > Streptococcaceae > Streptococcus > Streptococcus hepaticus. Next base: position 94,996 of record NZ_JBINIY010000002.1, on the reverse strand, counting down.
TCTGACGAGCATTATCAAAGGCGGATTTTTCCAAGTCCAGCTGGCTGAAATTCTGTGAAAAGTAGGCGACGGATAACTTAGCCGCATAATAACCGTCCAGCTGATGAGACAAGAGTTGTCGTACAAAACTAGTCTTTCCAGCACCATTTCTCCCCAGCAAGGCCACTTTTTGACCAAAGGTCATGCTTAATTCTGGATGATAAAACAAATAATTCTCTTCTACAAAAATCGCATTTTCTTTGAGGCGGAAAAGGGTGTGGAGAGTGCTGTCCAACTGCCCTCGCACCTCCATTTTCACCCATGATTCCTTTCGTGGTTTTTCTACTTTATCCATGCGCTCGATGCGTTTTTCAATCGCCTTAGCATTCTTGGCCATTGCCTTAGCTTGCCCATCATAGGCACCCAATCTAGAATTAACCTTCCAATCCGAAGAACTGACTGACTTTTTCTTCTTAGTTAATTTTTTCGCCTTGACCTTCTTGTCTTCCAAGACACCTTGCAGTTGCTTGACCTTGGCTTGATAATCGCGATAAGCAGCTGCTTTCTGGCTTCGTTCAGCCTGCCGTTCTTCTGTACACTGGTCATAATTTCCTTGGTATTGACGAATAGTCTGGTGTTCCAGATACCAGATTTTCGTCACAATTTGATTGAGGAAGTCACGGTCATGACTGACCACCAACAGACTCCCTCGGTATTTTCGCAATTGGTGGATGAGCCAGAGACGATTTTCCATATCTAGATTGGCAGTTGGCTCATCTAAAAGCAAGAGTCTAGGCTTTTGAGCCAGTGCTTTCTTTAGTGCCTGCAAAATTTGTTCACCACCAGATAGAGCTGTTTCTTCTTTGATTTGAGGAAGATAGGCAAAATCCTGCATAACCTCTATCTGACCTGTGAAATCTCTATCCTGCCCCACAAGAATCTTGAGAAAGCTAGATTTGCCAGCACCATTTTCCCCAATTAAACCCACCTTACAACCTGTCTCCAGCTGTAACCTAGGCAGATCAAATAAGAGACGACCTGCTACTTCTTTTCTTACTTGTTGACAATATACTACTTCCATAAAAACCTCACTTGCCTGAAAAAGAAAGGTTTCGGGTAGACAAAAAGCCGTGCAGAACACGACCTTGACAGAAAAATCCCGCCAAGCCAGACTACAAGAAACCTCAAAAGTACAGTCTCCACCCTTGTATCTCAAGAATGAAAACTAGAAACTTCGGATTTACTTGTTAATCATGACGCCACAGGACCTCACATTTCATTTTATAGGTTTATTTTAGCATAAAAGTACAGGATTGAACAGAATTTTTAAGAACCCGCACTTTCATAGGCAGACAAACCTTTATTCCATACAAAAATAGAAAGACTGAGACAAATGATTGCCGCCAAAACCAGCCCTCCTAAGCGAAATACCAATTCTTCCCCTGTCAAAAAGTAAGCTGCAGGATAATAGGCTGTAAAAGCAAAGGGAAGAATAAAGCTAAGCACATATTTCAAAAAAGGATGGTAGATTGCCATAGGATATTTAGCAAAATCATTAAACATATAAAAAATATAAGTCACTGCACCCGATTGCTTGGTCCAAAAGGAAATACTGGCTGTCGCAATCTTTAATGAAGTATAAATAGCTGTCGCAAATGGCAAACTAAGGACAAACAAGAGCAACTTCCCTGCTGTCCACTCCATACTCCCAGCACTGCTTGCTAGAAGTAGAAAGCCAACCAATAACTCTCCAAGAGCATCTACTTGAAAGGTTTCTACCAATACATGAAAAAGTGGATTGAGAGGGCGTGTCAAATATTTATCAAAATCCCCCCTGCGAACCAAACGCTGACCAACCGCCCACAAATTATCGAAGAAAAGGTGGTCAATTCCCTTGGGAAGCAGTGAATAACCATAGATAAATGCAATCTGCGCGAAATTCCACCCTTGTAAATTAGGAATATGGGAAAAAAGAACTTGGAGGAAAAGGATATTCAAGCCCTGTGTCAAAAAAACTCCCAGCACACCAATTAAAAAATCCACCTTGTACTCCATCAGCTGCTTTAGATATTGCTTGATAAACAAGCCATGTAATCGTCCTAAACGTCTCATATCAACCTCCTTGAACTGTCAAATGTCCCTGTACAGCTTTCCAAACTAACTGAGACAAGCCCACAAAAAAGAGCAACCAAAACACCTGCAGTCCCAAAGCAAAGAAAGTTTCTTGCAGATTATATTTTCCAATAAAGATCATGACTGGTGCATACACGAGCGATGAAAAAGGTAAAATCGACAATATTTTAGCGACAATTGTTGGGAAAAAAGCCAGCGGTATGAGACTTCCTGATAAGAAAGCAACAATGGAATTCTTCAAAAGGTTGGAACCCCAGAGATTTTTAAATACAAAGGCTGTAAATCCAAAACAAATATTAAAATAAAAGTTCATCAGATAGGCCAATAACAAGCTAAACAGATAAATGACCAATCGTAGCAAGACTTGCAAAAAAGTCTGACCTTGCCAGATTTGCCAAAGACTCATTCCAAGTAAAAATGGAAAACCTACAGATAAAAAGACCATACACTTGAAGCCTAATTCGGTAAATAAATAGGATATGGCAAAGTGAACTGGACGCAGTAAACGCATGACAATCGAACCATCTTTGACCTCATCGCCAATCATAAAGGATGAATCTGACTTAGTCAATAGATTGGTTAAGAACCCGACAATAATATAGGAAGTCATATCTGCTAAACTAAAATGATTGAGAACGGGATTGGCTGATGAATCGAAAACTGCTTTCCATAAGTAAAAAGCCACAAAAGCACCAATCACATCTCCCAAGCGATAGAGGAAAAAATTAACCCGATAGGTCACCATTTCCTGAATCCCCGCCCGTACAAAGGGGCGGTATCGATACCAAAAAGTCTTCATTTAGAGCTCCTTTCGGTAGAAACGCCGGATAATATCCTCAATGTCCGCTTCCTTGATGGCTACATCACGTACTTGGACCTGATTCATAGTCTTTTGGATTAAATCAGCCGTCTGATAACGTGTCCGATCATATTGCACAGTCAAGTGATTTTTCTCGCGCTTGACCTGAATATCTGGCATCCCTTCATAAGAAAAGCGATTTGGAGATTGACCCGACATGACTTCAAATTCCAAGGTCTGCATTTTTCCAAAAGTTGTTTTTAATTGATCCAAGGTGCCATCAAAAATTTCTTGCCCCTTATCAATCATAAAAATCCGGTCACAAAGATTTTCAATATCGCTCAAATCATGGGTCGTCAGTATAATGGTTGTCTCTTCCTCTTGATTGAGCTGAGAAATGGCCTTTCGAATATTGTCCTTAACCGCTACATCCAGCCCAATCGTTGGCTCATCTAAGAATAGAACCTTGGGATTATGGAGCAAGGAGGCTGCAATATCGGCCCGCATTCGCTGACCAAGCGACAGCGTCCGAACAGGATCCTTGATAAATTCATTCAAATCCAGAATATCATTGAGAAAGTCCATACGCTTGTGAAAATCCTTATCAGGAACCTGATAGATTTCTTTCAAGACAGTGTAGGTTTCTTGCAAGGCTAAGTCCCACCACAACTGGGTCCGTTGCCCAAAAACAACCCCGATATCCTTAACATAGTCCTGTCGATTTTCTTGAGGAATTTTTCCGTTAATCTGACAAAAACCAGATGTCGGAGTCAAAATCCCTGTCAACATTTTAATTGTAGTTGATTTCCCAGCACCGTTGGCACCGATAAAGCCCATAATCTGCCCCTTTGGAACTTCAAAGGTCAAGTCCTTGACTGCTTCAAAATTCTGGTATTCTGGTCGAACTAAAGATTTCATAGCTCCTAAAAGCCCTGGCTCCTTGATCGTTTTCTTGAAATTTTTCTGTAAATGAGATACACGTATCATTGTCATCATAGCGACTCCTTGCTATTTCGTATCTCTCATTATAGCAGGTTCCACCTACTTATGCAAACGTTTTCTCGGGTTGCAAAAAAGAAGCCCCGCAGGACTTCATTTTCTTATTCTGCATCAGCTGGGCGTGATTTGCGAGCGATATCTGCTAAAATTGTCTCTACAAATTCAGCGATGGTTTCAGTGTGTGTTTCTTTACTTCCGTAGCGACGAACGTTGACAGCCGTGTCAGCCATCTCCTTGTCACCAACGATCAATTGGTAAGGAACTTTTTGCGTTTGACTTTGACGAATCTTGTATTGCATTTTTTCGTTTCGTTCATCCACTTCAACACGGACACCACGGTCGCGAAGTTCTTTTGCTACTTCCCAAGCGTAGCCAGTATGCGCTTCATTTGAAATAGGGATAACCGTAACTTGTTGAGGTGCCAACCAAGTTGGAAAAGCTCCTTTGTAAGTTTCGATAAGGATAGCTGTAAAGCGTTCCATGGTTGAAATAACCCCACGGTGAATCATAACTGGACGGTGTTCTTCTCCATCAGCACCAATGTATTTCAGGTCAAAACGTTCTGGAAGAAGGAAGTCCAATTGAATAGTTGACAGGGTTTCTTCATTACCAAGAGCAGTCTTCACCTGGATGTCGAGTTTTGGACCGTAGAATGCTGCTTCACCTTCTGCTTCAAAGTAATCCAGCTCCATATCATCCATTGCGCCCTTGAGCATAGCTTGCGCATTTTCCCACATTTCGTCGTTATCATAGTATTTCTCAGTGTCCTCAGGATCACGGTATGATAAACGGAAACGATAATCAGTCAAGTTGAAATCAGCATATACATCAATGATCAACTGAAGAGCACGTTTGAATTCTTCTTGGATTTGTTCTGGAGTAACGAAGATGTGACCATCGTTGAGGGTCATTTCGCGCACACGTTGCAAACCAGTGAGGGCACCAGATTTTTCATAGCGGTGCATCATACCAAGCTCAGCGATACGCACTGGCAATTCACGGTATGAACGAACATGATTTTTATAAACTTGGATGTGGTGTGGGCAGTTCATTGGACGAAGGACAAACTCTTCCCCGTCGCCCATATCCATAGTTGGGAACATATCTTCATGGTAGTGGTCCCAGTGACCTGATGTTTTGTAGAGTTCAACAGATGCTAACGGTGGTGTGTAAACATGTTGGTAGCCTGAAGCCAACTCTTTATCCGTAATGTAACGCTCCAAAGTCCGGCGAATTGTCGCACCATTTGGCAACCAGAATGGCAAACCTTGACCAACTTCTTGAGAAATCATGAAGAGGTCCAATTCTTTACCAAGTTTACGGTGGTCACGTTCTTTAGCTTCTGCCAAGCGTGTCAAGTGGTCTTTCAAATCTTTCTTGTCAAACCAAGCAGTCCCATACACACGTTGCATCATATTGTTGTCGCTATTTCCACGCCAGTAAGCACCCGCTACGTTAAGCAAGTGGAAGACTTGGATACGACCAGTTGACGGTACGTGTGGTCCACGGCAAAGGTCTACAAATTCACCTTGACGGTAAATGGTCAAACCAGCAGCGTCATCAGCATGTTCAGAAATCAATTCGACCTTATAAGGATCGTCTTTGAAGATTTCAAGCGCTTCTTCTTTTGTCACTTCCTCACGAATACATGGATAGTTTTCTTTAACGATTTTTTGCATTTCTGCTTCAATAGCTGGCAAATCTTCGTTCGAAATTTGTCCGCCAGCATTGTCCGTATCATAGTAGAAACCATCCTGAATAGCAGGACCAACCCCCAACTTGATGTCCGGGAAAAGGCGACGAGCCGCTTGGGCAAATAAGTGAGCTGCTGAGTGACGCAAGATATCCAAGGCATCCTCGTGATCAGGCGTTACGATTTCAAGCGTACCGTCCTCTTCAATAGCACGAGTGGTATCAATCAATTTACCATTGAACTTACCAGCAAGCGCCTTTTTCGCCAAAGACTTGCTGATGCTCTCTGCAATTTCAAAAGTAGTCACGCCAGCTGGGTACTCACGAACAGCACCATCTGGGAAAGTGATTTTAATCATGTTTATCTCCTTATTTTTTATTTTTTAATCCCCAATAACTCTTCTTTTTGAGCTAAAAAGGTTTCCATTTCTTTTTGAATATCAATATCCAGTCGGTCAGCCAGTTCAATCAACCACCAGATATTTTCAGCCATTTTATGCTCCAAGGTATAAGGCGTTTCATCATAGTAACGCCCCTGCTTGGTCATAATCAGGCGGTTCATGTTGCCAATATCATTGGTCAAAGCCAAAAGGTCTTCCTCAATCGACCACTCTTTGTCGTGATGCTTGACTTCCAACTCTCTGTAAGCCTTGCGAATGGCTAGGCAACGGGCAATCGTTTCTTGTGGAATGCTGGTCAATTTCATCTCCTTGTTTTGTCAAAAAAGAAAACACGACGCCCTCACAAAAGGACGTCGTAACGTGGTTCCACCTTCATTCGCAGTCACGCTAAAAAGCCTGACTACCTCAGATTGGCGATAAGGGAACCACCCTTTTATGTTTGCATAAAATCATACCGAGTAGTGTCCGTCCATGAATAGGTGCCACTCCCAGCAACGGGCACTCTCTCGACCATTCGACAAGGTTAGACATGTCTCTGTGTTTTATTGTAGCACAAAATTCAGATATTTCAAGTTTTCTTCTTCCCTTTTTTTGACATCCTCCCTAGACCAACCCCTAATAACATCGCTAGAAAAGAAATAATTAGATAGGGAAGAAGGTAAAATTCAATACCATCGCTGTTGAAACATACATATTCTACTACTATTTTAAGCAAAAATCCACCACCAATTACCAAAGGAAAGTACCAGTTAAAACCTTGAAAGAAACCAAACAATGTGGAAACAAGAAAAATTGCCAGTGGTGCATAAAATAAGATTGTACTAATATCAAAACTCTTTAAGGCTAGTTCATTCACGTCAAGCCATTTCATTGTTACAAAAAGATAAAGAAAAACTGGTAGAAAATGCACGACAAGTGGACATAGAGAATACAGAAATAGTTTTTGAGTCTTCATAACAGATTCCTTTTTAATCTAGATAATCTCGAATGGATTTGATCTGCTTGATGGAAGCTTTCCAGATTTTCGCGGTTGTATCTGATGATTTGACAAAGGCACGTTTAGGCAAGGCAATCGCTCCTTTGAGAATTTCTTCTGCTACCGATTCGCCATTGAGCTGGTTTTTCCGAAAATCATAGGCAATTTTCAAGTCCAGATAATATTCATAAACCCGACGACCGAAGTTTTCTGCAGAAATTTCATACAACTTTTTGTCCAAGACATACTGATTCATAGCTGGTGTCTGGTCAATAGCCTCAAGAACCGTTTCCGCCAAGGCTTCTTCTTCTGCAAAAAGAGCTCCAAACATCGGATTCGTCAGTACATTTTCCAAATAAGGGTTGGCATGAGCCAAAATCGGTGTCCCAGAAGCCAAACTCTCCAAGTAGGTCAGCCCCTGCGTCTCACTGGTTGAAGCCGAGATGAAGAAATCTGCTGCCTTGTAATAAAGAGCCGTGTCGCTAGGCGCAATCATACCTGTCATCTGAATGGAAGCCTCTAGCCCCAATTCCGCTATCATGGCTCCCAAGTCTTTGGCATAAGGCCCACCACCAGCAATGACTAGCTTCACATTGGGATTTTCTGCTAGGATTGCAGGCATAGCTTGCACCACCGCCTGAATATTTTTTTCATAGGAAATCCGTGACAAGCTGAGGAGCATGGTTTCATTTTCCGCAATCCCCAACTGCTCCCGTAAATCCTCGATATTATCTTTGGTAATTTCTGGACGGTCAAATTTTGCCAAGTCAATCCCTGTCGGAATCACGCGCTTGGGAATAGCAATCTGATACTCATTAAGAATGTCTTCAACAATCTCACTCGGACAAATCACACCATCCAAATCCTTGAAAAAGGCACGCGCCAAATACTTGACCATGCTTGGTCGAATCAATTTTCCGTTAGCAATATAGCGAACATAGTCCTCGTACTGAGTATGATAAGTGTGAACCAGCGGAATATCCAGCTCACGTGCAATCATTTTTCCTAAGATCCCCAGAGAAAATTCTGTATGGGTGTGAATAAGGTCTAACTTGTAACGCTCTGCAATTTTCAAGGCATCTGTAAAGCCACGATAGGCCACCCGACGATCCTTGAAGGCAAAGAAAGGCACACTTGGAATGCGGATTATATCCCAATCTTCATAACGATTGACATCCTTATCTGTCGTGGTAAATATGAACACCATATGTCCCTGTTTTTCCAGTTCTGTCTTCAGGGTCTTAATGGACGTCGCAACACCTGATACCTGCGGAAAATAAGAATCTGTAAACAATCCAATTCTCATACAAATCCCTTTCTAGTCTTTTTTAGGTGACACTTTTTCGTAAAATTCCTGCCACATCTCTAGCACATGCTCACGTGAGTAAAATTCATTGCCACGCTGAGCATCGGCTACCGCCTGCTGGTAATAGTTGCTATCTGTTGCCAATTTTTCAATTTGATCAACAAAGCCCTCCAAATCCTCCGCCCGACGATAAAAGTCAAAGAGAATATCTTCATAAATCTCCAAATCCCGCAAAAGAATGGGCTTGTGGGTGCACATGGCCTCTAGGATGGACATGGGAAAGAGTTCTTCAAAGGATGGTAAAATCATGACATCCGCCAAATTGTAGATAGCGTTCATTCTTTCTCGCTCGACAATTCCTAAAAAAGTCACATTAGCTGGTGGATTATCTACTACTTTTTTCAATTCTTCATAACCGTCTGTGATTTTTCCAAAGGAGAAGCCACCTGCCCAGACAAACTTGTAGTGAGGCAAACGCTCTGCCATTTTCAAAAAGTCAAAAACACCCTTACGCGTCTGAATCTGGCCCACGCCTACAATCAAAAAATCAGCCTGAGCAAAACCGTACTGGTCCCGATTAGCTGCCTTTTCCTCTGCTGTCAGGGGATGAAAGGTCTGGCTGGACACAAAATTTGGAATGTAGGTCACCTTTTCCTTGGGCACACCGTAGCGAGCCAACTCGCCAATAAAGTAGGGATTGACTGTCACCAAGTAATCCATCTTCTTATAGAATGCAATCATATACTTGTAAAATATTTTCTTGGCAAAACCAGGCAACTGTAGGCTCTGTTCAACCGTTTCAGGTAACATATGCACGTAGCCCACTGACATTCCCTTGCGGGTAAACCAAGGCTTGGTCAAGTAAAATTGAGGGTCAATAGTATGATAATGGGTAATATCTGCAGGCTTGTACTGATTAATGGTCACTTCAAAGTCTTCTGACAATCCTGTCTTCACCAAGTCAACCTGCTCCAAGTAAGCTGAACCAACTCCCTGCCCTGAAACCTTTGTGGCGCTCGACATCATGTTAATAATTTTCTTACTCATTCTCTCTCCAGTCACAAATTCTTTCTATCATTTTATCATAATCTTTCAATATTCATGTCGATTTACCAAAAAAAGCTGCCGAAGCAGCTTGTCTTTATTTAGTTGATTGGCGTTCTTTGATGCCATGGTTAAGGACCACTTCGCGGTTTTCCAATTCTTCCTTGTGCATGATTTTAGTCAACATACGCATGGCAATAGCACCGATATCATAAAGTGGTTGGCTAATAGATGTCAAGTTTGGACGAGTGAACTTAGTTACCAAAGAATCATCGCTTGTCACGATTTCAAACTCTTCTGGAACTTTCACTCCGCGGTCAGCAATACCGTTCAAGAGACCAGCAGCAATTTCGTCTTCTGCTACATAAGCCGCAGTTGCACCTGCATTCAAGAGGCGTTCTGCCAAGGCATAGCCTTCTTCATATTTGTATTTAGACTCAAACACCAAACCTTCGTTGAATTCCAAACCATTATCTTGAAGGGCTTCCTTGTAACCTGCCAACCGAATCTTACCATTGATTTCATCCACTAGCGGACCAGATACAAAGGCAATCTTCTTATTATTTTTCCCCAACAAGTTTACCACATCCTTGGCTGCTTGACCGTAATCAATATTAACACTTGGTAATTGATGTTCAAGGTCAACTGTACCTGCCAAGACAATCGGTGTACGTGAGCGTGAAAACTCTGCACGAATCTTGTCTGTCAAGTGGTACCCCATAAAGATAATCCCGTCTACTTGTTTAGAGAAGAGGGTGTTCACCACATTGATTTCCTTGTCATCATTTTCATCAGAGTTTGCCAAGATAATATTGTATTTGTACATCTCAGCAATATCATCAATCCCTTTTGCAAGCGTTGCGTAGTAGGCATTTGCAATATTTGGAATCACCACCCCAACTGTTGTCGTTTTTTTGCTGGCCAAACCACGTGCAACAGCATTTGGACGGTAATCCAAGCGTTCAATGACTTCTAAAACTTTCTTACGAGTATTCTCTTTTACATTTTTGTTGCCATTGACAACACGACTAACAGTAGCCATCGATACGCCAGCTTCGCGGGCAACATCATAGATTGTTACTGTATCATCCGTATTCATCATATTTCCATATCCTTTCTGTAACTTTTATCTTATGAAAATTACGCTTTCACTCTGTTATAGTTTATCACTTTTTGAAACCACTTTCAAGAGTTTTGTTGCTTTTTTTAGAAAATAAATAGGAAAAAAGTAAAATTTTCTCAATTTTAGTTGGGACTTGATTTTTCTCATAATTGGCATAGAATAGAAGGTAGAAATTTCAAAGGAGAAAACTATGTCAAAAATTACGACTCTTACTCAGAAACTCGAAAAAGAAAATATTTTCGCTGCTGTTTTATCTGACCCCGTTTCTATCAACTACTTGACTGGATACTTATCTGATCCACACGAGCGCCACATGTACCTCTTTGTCTTTGCGGACAAGACACCGCTCCTTTTCTTGCCTGCCCTTGATGTGGCACGCGCTGAAGCGACGCTTAATTTTCCAGTTGTGGGATACCAAGATTCTGAAAATCCTTGGGAAAAAATCAAAGCTGTTCTACCAGCAACCAATTTCCCACAAGTGGCTGTCGAATTTGATAACCTCAACGTGACTAAGTTCAAAGGCTTGCAGACAGTCTTCTCTGGAGAATTTGTCAACTTGACACCAACTCTCCAACACATGCGTCTCATTAAATCAGCCGATGAAATCGAAAAAATGCTGGTTGCCGGTGATTTTGCAGACAAGGCTGTTCAGGTCGGATTTGACAATATTTCTCTGGATGTGACCGAAACAGATATCATCGCCCAAATCGAGTTTGAAATGAAAAAACAAGGCATCAACAAGATGAGCTTTGACACCATGGTCTTGACTGGTAACAACGCTGCTAACCCTCACGGCATTCCAGGCACTAACAAGATTGAAAATGATAGTCTCCTTCTCTTTGACCTAGGTGTGGAAACATTAGGCTACACTTCTGATATGACTCGGACGGTGGCTGTCGGAAAACCAGACCAATTCAAGCAAGATATTTACAATCTTTGCTTAGAAGCTCAATTAACTGCTCAAGAATTTATTAAACCTGGTGTTACTGCTGCTGAAGTTGACGCGGCTGCCCGCAATGTCATTGAAAAAGCAGGCTATGGCGAATACTTTAACCACCGTTTGGGACATGGTCTCGGCATGGATGTCCACGAGTTTCCATCTATCATGGCGGGCAACGATATGGAAATCCAAGAAGGCATGTGCTTCTCTGTAGAACCTGGCATCTACATTCCTGGTAAGGTCGGTGTTCGTATCGAGGATTGTGGTTATGTGACAAAAACTGGATTTGAGGTCTTCACCAAAACACCAAAAGAATTGCTCTATTTTTGAAGGCTAATCATAACCTACAAACAAGAAGATTATTGTAGCACTTGCGGTCATAAACTTGAGATACGCTTCTTAGAGCATGAAGGAAGTATCCCCTACTGCCCAAGCTGTCAAGAATATCGATTTCCAACTTTCGATACAGCCTGCAGTATGATTGTGCTAAATGAAGCTGAAGATCAAGTCCTGCTTATCCAGCAATATGGACGTCCAGATTACATTTTGACGGCTGGCTGTATTAGTCAGGGGGAGAATGCTGAAGATACAGTTGCACGAGAAATCGCTGAAGAACTTGGTCTGACCACGACTTCGATCTGCTTCAACAAAAGCCATTACTACGCAGGTTCAAATACACTCATGCTGAATTTTATCGCCACAACAAGCGCTCAGGTAAAACCGAACCACGAGATTGATCATCGGCAATGGTCCGAGAAGCCATCAAACCAAACAGCCTAGCACAAGAATTTCTCAATTACTATCTAGATAGACTATAAATCACACAAAGCACCAGAGACAAGCGTCTTAGGTGCTTTACTATTTATTAACCAAACAGCTTGACGCTTCTTGTGACAGCCGATCTTAGCCTATTGACTTTCCGAAAAAGAGTCTGTAAACTATTGTTAACCTAACAAACAAAAAGGATAACAACATGAAAACTACTAAATTACATCAGCTAACCTATATCGCTAGCGGAGTGACCCTCCTTGTCATTCTCTCTCAGATGACGATTTCGCTTGGCCCTGTTCCCTTCACCCTGCAAACTTTCGCAGTCGGACTGATTGCAACAATTTATCCTTGGCGACTTGCTTGTTCTTCTGTCGGGCTCTACCTCCTTCTTGGTGGAATTGGAATTCCAGTTTTTTCTGGATTTTCAGGAGGAATCGCTAGCCTAACTCTTCATCCAACAGCTGGTTTTTTATGGGGATTCCTCACCTATGCCTTCGCTACTTCACTAATGACTTATCGTGATTCGAGTGTCATCAGAGTCCTAAGCGCCAATATTCTCGGCGATATAACGTGCTTTTTACTAGGTATCTTCTTTTTTAGATTTAGCTTGGATACTAGTTGGAGTAAGACACTCGCCCTGACAACTCTTCCCTTTCTTCTTCCTGAACTTGGTAAAATTAGCTTGGTTTGCCTCAGCCATCGCTACCTGCAACCTATTTTGAAGAAGAATAGGTAGGCTACAAATGTACTATAAAAAGCTAGGGAAGACCTAGCCTTTTTACTTACCTGCAAATGCATCTAACATGACTTGGAATTCTTCGTTTGAGAGGGTAATGCCTTTACTCATTTTTGTATGATCTGGACTCCAGGTACGGATATCATACTTGGCTGGTGCTCCGTTAAAAGAGACACGGTTTAGTTCCTTGGTCCAACCTTTATCATTTTCTGACAAGACCAAGAGTTGTTCTTCAATTTCAAATGTAAATTCTGCCATATTTTCCTCCTAACTATCTATTCGTAGACACTTGTCTTTTTTTAAAAATTTCGCTAAGATTATTGTATCAAGGATGAAAGGATTTTACCATGAAAAAGTTCATCGAGCTACTTTTAGATCATGCACAAGTATTTTTAGGGACAAAAACAGCTCCTGTTACTATCAGCGATGAAGAAGAGAAACAAGAAAAACTATTGGAAACCATTGACTTAGCTTTATATAAGCAGGCTGCCGTACATGTCATCTACGGTCGTCAGAAAAGTTTCACAGGCGAAATCGTCAAATTTGACAAAGAACGAAAGCGTTTAGTGATGAAAAATTTCTCCAAAAATATGGGAAGCATCATTCATTTGGAAGAAATCAAACGCATCTCCCTAGTTCCTGAAACCATTCGAAAATCGCAAAAAGGCTGGAAGTAAACTTCCAAGCCTTTTCTATCATGCACGAACTGTAACTGACTTCCCGTCTTCTTGGTAAAGATTGATAAGACCTGACTTGCAGGCACGAACCATATCACCAGGGAAAACTTCCTGTGGCAAGGTAATAGTTAAGAGTTCCATTGGACGGTTGGCACGGTCAATCAAGTTGCCGTCAGAATCACGCAGTTCTTGAATGCTGGTCTCAAAATGACGGAAACCTGGTCCGTAAAACTCAACTTGGTCACCTTCGTTGATAACATTGCGCTGACGAATGGTTGCGGTCATAGTCGCCTTGTCAAAAGCGACTACTTCTGCGATGAATTTATACTCAGGAATTTTACGACGGGCACCAAAGAGCTGCTCGTTTTCTGTTGGTGCATTGTAGTAGAAACCAGTTGCCAATTCACGCTGTGCCACTTTCCACATCTCATCAATCAAGTCTTGCTTGATAGATTCAAATTTAGCTGGGCTTTCAAGATAAGCATCCACTGCTGCCTTATAACAGTTTGTTACTGTGGAAACATAGTGGACAGACTTCATACGACCTTCGATTTTCAAGCTATCAACGCCATTTTCAATCATATCAGGAATATGGTCAATCATACACATATCAACGGCAGACATCGAAAATTCTTCCGGAACTTGACCTTGGATAGAACGGCGCTCTTCGCCAAATGGCAAATCATAGAGATTGTATTTCCAGCGACAAGACTGAGAACAGCCACCACGGTTGGCATCACGGTTACTCATATGGTTAGATAAAACGCAACGACCTGAGTAGGAAATACACATAGCACCATGGACGAAGGCTTCAATTTCCACGCTGGTCCGCTTACGGATTTCAGCCAATTCTGCCATAGTTACTTCGCGGGCTAAAACGACACGAGTCAAGCCCAGTTCTTTCCAGAACTCGAACGTTTCATAGTTGGTTGATGAGGCTTGGGTTGAAAGGTGAATCTCCAAACCAGGTGCTTCTGTCGCACAAATCATGATAAGGGCTGGGTCAGACACGATGACCGCATCCAAGCCCATATCACGCAACTCACGGAACCAAGCACCAGCGCCTGATTCATTGCCCTCGTGAGTGACCATATTGGCAGCCACATAGACCTTAGCACCGCGGGCATGGGCGTATTCAATTCCCTCTTTCATCTCTTCCATAGAGAAATTCCCAGCGCGGCTACGCAAACCATAGGCCTGACCACCAACAAAGACAGCATCTGCACCATAATCAATGGCAACTTTTAATTTTTCCAAAGTCCCAGCAGGCGACAAAACCTCAGGACGCTTTAACGTTTTATTTGACATATTTTATTCTTTCTATTTACAAGATAGGTTGAATTAAGGTCTTTCGACACTTCTCACTCTAAAACGATATTTTTTAGAGTGGGAAGCTAGTTTTTTCACTGACCATGTCCTGTTTAATAGTAACTTCATGGTCAGCAATACGATATTATTTTACTTTATTACGAGCGTACTCGTAGAAACCAGTATCTAAACCACGCTCTTTAGGGTGGAATTTGCGAATTTGCTCATCCAAGACAAAGGCTTGGTCTTGACTAAACTCACCTTTTTCCATCAAATCACGGGCTTGGATAAAGATTTTTGCGATTTCAACAAAGTTTTGACCTGGACAGAATACCCCATCCAATTTCCAATTGTGGTAACCATGGGCATCCAATTCCAGTAACTTGGTCATCATGTCGATATCATTGTTGATAAAGATATGAGTGCCGTGTTTGTCCTCAAAAATAGAATAGTGGCTATCTGGATCTGTCGGCTCTGCTAAGAAGAGACCGCGTTCTTTGGACTTATCCGTTTCATCAGCCTTTGTAAAATTGTAGTAATTTTGTAACAAAGAGCGTTTTGAATGGTGGATAACGGAAGCTCCATAGACCAAAATCTCAGCTGGTATGTCCAAATTTTCTGCAATATCAAAGAGTTCTTCAGACGGAATTTCACGCGCCAAAACTGCTTCGACAGCTCCATGTTCCTTCCAAAAGTTAATCTGACGACTAGACGTCACAAAAACGGAAGTATCATAGATGAGTTTAAAATTGTAACCATCGCGTTTATTAATATAGAAGACACCCGCATCTCCTACCACCAAATAATCCACTTGAATTTCCTTCATCAATTCCATGAAAGGCTTGATATTGTCCATCATGTCTTGGTGCATAAGGGCGTTGGCCGCCACTGTCAGCTCCTTTCCTGCTGCATGCACTAGTTGGGCAATTTCACGCAATTCATCATATGAAAAAGTTTTTGGAAGGCGCAGTGCGTAATCTGCTTCTCCCACATAAATGCGGTCAACACCTGCGGCAAGCAGCTCTTTGACCTGCTCCACACTTTCAGCTGTTGCTGTAATAATAATTTTTTTCATAAAGTTCATTATATCAAATTCCTCCTTAAAATTTAAGGAAAGATTAGAATTTTAATGTTCTGACTTTTCTCATGTGAATTTTGCCTTTTGTAATACTTTTGTAACATTACTGTTACATAAAGAAAGCAATATTATGATATTATTGTAAAGCATTAAAGGAGACGATATGGCACTTAGACAATATCGGCCTGACCAGTTTGAAGAGTATATCCCGCAAGAGAAACAGGCTAGTTACCAAGAATATAAAGAAAAGAATACACGAAGAGAACAATTAAAAGAGGTACTCTTTTTTGTCAATATCGCTATTTTTAGTATTTTGACTGTCATTTCAGCCTATATCTACCTATCACTTGGCATTCCAGCCTTCTTTGCCTTTATTTTGGCAACAGCTACAGGGCTTTGGGGACTCAAATTGGTTCAAATAGGGCTAAAAGCAGAATACAAACGAATTCAACAAAAAAAACGAGGTCGAAAATAATTCCGACTTCGTTTTTTTACAAGTTAATTTCAATGTCGTTTTGAACGACTTTTTCTTCTTCAACTGCTTCAAAAACATCTTCTGAGAGGACTTCCACTTCAGCTGTTTCTGATTCAGCGAATTTTTCTTTTACTTGGTCAATTTTTTCCAAAGACTGGTCCTTGAGGGCCAGGGCTTTTTCTTTTCCTGATTGAATCAAATCATCCACTGTCAGCTCCCCTGTTTCTAACTGCGTTTTGACCTGATCAAATTTATCTACGACCTGTTGTCCCAAATCTTGCGCCTTGTTGACAAATTCAGCATTGATTTCTTCGTAATTTTCTTGGTAATCCTTGGCAAAGCTAGTGACTTTGTTTTTCACAACTTTCCCTGTTTCTGATGCCAAGAAAACTGCCGCAGCTGCACCGCCTGCTGCTCCTAAGAGGAGGCTTGTTAAGATACTTGTTTTTTTAGCCATTGTCTTTTTTTCCTTTCTTGTTCAAAAGTGATGAGACGATATTAAGAGCTGACAGGGCTGTTCCTGCTTTGACTGTACTCTGTCCGGCATTTTTAGCCTTAACTGTTAAGTCACGAGCAGAAGAATTAAGGTCTGATACCGAAGTTGACAGATCCGCAACAGCAACAAAAAGGGGATCTAGGATCTGTACCTTGCCATTGACATCTTCTACTAAAACATTGGTCTTAGCCAAGAGTTCATTGGTCTGGTAGAGGGTAACATTAAGGTCACTCGTCAAAACTTTTAGCGTTTGTTGTGCTTCATCTGTAACTTGACCAATTTTTTTCAGCAAGAGTACTAGGTAAACTGCGATAGCCACAAAAGAAAGGGCAATTAATAAAACAGCAATTTCAATCATCATAAAACTCCTTATGCAGTATAGTAAGGGATTGACTTATCCCGACGGCGGTAGGCCCAAAGAGCCAATCCGAGTAAAATCAAACCTGCCGACAACCATTGTGAAACCCGTAAGCCACCCAACATGAGGCTATCTGTCCGCATCCCTTCGATAATCATCCGGCCGATACCGTACCAAATCATGTAAAAGAAGGTGATTTCACCCTGCTTCAAGAAACGGGGGCGACGTCGTAAGATGAGAATAAGGACAAATCCAAACAGGTTCCAGACAGATTCGTAAAGGAAGGTGGGAACACGATAAGAACCGTCAATATACATCTGATCTCGAATGAAGGCTGGAAGGTAATCCAGGCTTTTCACCGCCTTCCCGTAAGCTTCTTGATTGAAGAAATTCCCCCAACGCCCAATTGCTTGTGCAATCATCACCGGTGGAACAGTGATATCTAAAAAGTCCCATGTTTCAATAAAACGGTGACGAGTAAAGAGAAGGAGGCAAAGTAAGCCTGTCAGCAAACCGCCATAAATAGCTAAACCGCCATGCCAGATGGCAAAAATCTCACCCAAATTGTCCTTATAATCTGCCCAAGAAAAGATGACGTAGTAAAGACGCGCACCGATAATGGACAAAGGAAAAGCAATAAGGATAAAATCCAAAATATCATCCGATAAGATTTTTTTGCGCGGCGCTTCTTTAGAAGCCAAGTAAACTGCTAACATCAAGCCTGAAACGATACAGAGCGCATACCAACGAATGGCAACAGGTCCCAACTGGATAGCAATTGGATCCATTAGTCTGCCCCCACTTCTGTATTTTTCTCAATGAGAGCTGTCAAACGATCTTCGAAGGTTTTGGTTGCGTCAAATCCCATCAATTTAGCACGGTAGTTCATAGCTGCTGCTTCGATGACCACAGAAATGTTACGACCGGTTTTAACTGGAATACGAATTTGAGGAATGGTGATTCCCGCGATTTCAATGGTATCACCACCATTTCCAAGACGGTCAAAGACCTTACCTGTTTCGTAATTTTCAAGGTAGACAGCCAATTGCACTTCTGATGACTCTTTGACAGCGCTAGCCCCATAAAGGCTCATAATGTCAATGATACCAACACCTCGGATTTCCAAAAGGTGACGAAGGATTTCTGCAGGTTCACCCCAAAGAGTCACATCATCCTTAGCAAAAACATCTACACGGTCATCCGCAACAATCCGGTGACCACGCTTGACCAGTTCCAAACCAGTCTCACTCTTACCGATACCAGAATCCCCTTGAATCAGTACGCCCATACCATAGATATCCATGAGCACCCCATGAACACTAGTCCGCTGTGCCAAACGTGAATCAAGGAAGGATGACAATTCTCCTGAAAGTCGGCTAGTCGCCGTCGTTCCGCTAAGGATAGCGATCCCCTTTTCCTTGGCTGCTTGATACATTTCTTCTGGAATTTCCAAGCCACGCGCCACAATTACAACGGGGGTTTCTGGCTGGAACATGCGGCTCAAGACAGAGTAGCGATTGTGAGAGGTCATAGACACCAGGTAAGACCACTCCTTCATCCCAATCAACTGAATCCGCTCTGGTGAATAATAATCAAAATAACCTGTCATTTCAAGACCTGGACGTGAGATATCCGCTGTTGAAACAACTTTTTCTAAAAGTTCTTCAGTTCCATAGGCACAATCAACTCGCACATGCTGCATCAAGTCCTTGACTAAAACTGTCATACACTACCTCCATTTTTCTAATACTTTATTATACCATAGTTTGAACTAATTTGTGAAAATTCAAGGAAGCGTTTTCGAAAAAAGCTGGGAGAAATCTCTCCTCAGCTTTACAAACTTTCAGCAAATTTTTTCTGAATAAAGGCTGCAGAGGCTGCCAATTTTTCCTCTTCTGCTGCTGTTAGATTGAGCTTGACCTGCTCGATGATACCTGACCGTCCGACAATAGCTGGATAGCCCAGATAGGTTTCGAGAGGCTGGTAATAAGTTGATACTGGTAATTCTTCTCGGCTATCTGACACCACTGCCAAGGCTAGTCGAATAGCGGCTGAGGCAATGCCGTAGCTGGTATATTTTTTCCCGTAGAAGACACGGTGCCCTCCAACAATGGATTCTTGGGTTAATTCTTCTAAAACACTCGCTTCTACCATATCGGTAATAGCCTGCCCCTTGATCCACACTTGGCTCCATGCGGTAAATTGGGAATTGCCATGTTCACCAAGATTGTAACCCGATACACTTCTAGCATCTACCTCAAAATACTGACTCACAGCTCGTTTCATACGTGCTGTATCTAACAAGGTTCCTGTCCCGATGACCTTCTCCTTTGGTAGCCCAGTATAATGTTGATAGAGACTCGTCACCACATCAACTGGATTTGAAATGACAATCAAAATTCCTGCAAAGCCAACCTCTTTCAACTGAGCCGCGACTTGCGGAACCTGACTGGCTGTGAAAGGCAATTCTGCAAAACGGTCTGCATCAGGATTATCCTGGAGAGCAATATCTCCCAAAGCTGAAATGACCACATCTGCATCCGCCAAGGCTGCATAGTCATTGAGGATAATATTCGCATGATGAGGGAGATTGGCTGCAGCATCTTCAAAATCTCCAGCATCTGCCAGCAATTTTTTCTCATTGATATCTATTAAAACATAGTCATCAAATGCTCCCTGAGCAATTAAACCATGGACTATTGTTGAACCCACGTGCCCCATTCCAATAATTCCGACCTTTCTCACTATAAGCGTCTCCTCCTTAGTTTTGACTATTATACACCTTCTCCTAAAAAAAGAAAACAACTTCTAGCAACTTCAATCATTCGTCGCTAAAAATTGTTTTACTTTTTATCTGTAGGAAAATCCTCTGGTTGACCTGAATAGGCTGCCCATGATTTTTCTAAAAATGCATCATTGAGCTGGTAAGTTGGCGCTGCTTGTTTTTGTGTCAAAAAAGGTTCAATGTACTTGTCTAACTCCAACCAACCATTCCAACCTAGATGAATGGTATCCTGCATAAAATAGGGTTTATCGCCATCTTGTGACAAATCAGCAATGTGAGTAAAACCTTGACTCTGCAACTGGTACTTAATCTTGGCAACTGACTTGGCATACATGGTCTGATCCAGTCCTGAAAAACGAGCCCATTTCCCATTGACAGGAGGAATGACGAAAAGCACATTGGTATTTGATTCTGCAAATTCCTTCAAAACCAGCTGAAGATCGGTGTACTCGGGAGAAGACAGATAAGAAAATTGCTTTTGAGCACCTTTTAATTCTTTTAAGCGGGAAGCGATTCGCTGACGATAAAAGTCATTTTTAATACCAAATTGATTATTTCCTGTCTCTGACTGGGCAATCATGGTTGCCAGTTGCGCCAAATTATCATAAGAAAATTCATCTGGTAACAGTGCTTTCTGCTTTTCAAAGGATGGACTTGTCCAACTTCCTAGAGAAAAATAATCAAAGAAATAATCCTCTTTATTGAGCAAACTTGCATGAAAGGCTAGCCACTCTCTGTCTGACTGACTAAATGCATGCCCCTTAGCCACTTTTTCTACCAAATCCCGATGAGCAATCTGAGGATGCAGTCTCAGAAGGCGTCTGGCCGCCACCTTGTCATAGTTGCTTCCTGTCTGCTCTTGTAAGAAAGAAACCAGTTGCCCATTGCTAAAGTAGGACTGGAAGGCTGAACGATTGCTCCCACCTTTGACAAACCACTGAGGAGAAATGACGTAAACAGCCGTTTTATCCTTCAAAGCATAGTCCATCTGCTGCATGCTAAAATAATGACTAATAGAAGCCGAGCCCCTTTGCCCAAGCAAAAAAGGTGTATAAGAACGATGGTATTTCTCCGCTAAAACTGCTGGATGAAAGGCATCCATGCGCAACCATTCACTAGACCCAAAAAAGGGAACAAAATTCTGCTGTAGATCACTGAGCGCCCGCTCTTTTTTCAAACGACTTTTGAAAACTGTTTTGGCTAAAGAATACGCATCTGCCTTTTCTCTTGCTTTATCATAATGAATCTTAGTCGGCGTAATAGCTAACAAAAGAACAATTAAACTTGCTGCACAGACAAGCGGCCCTAGAATCTGCCATAGACGTTTAGGCATTGCGTAATTCCTCTACACCGGCAATGATTTTATTAACCGTATTCCAGTCGTCACGACCAAATTCAGAAACAGGAATGGCAATATCGAAGTGACCTTCCAACTCCACAATCAACTCAACAGTTGCCATACTGTCTAAAACACCCGCATCAAACAGATCTTCATCCAACATTTCTGACACATCTTCCATAAATAAGTCTTGGAAAATTTCTAAAATTTCTTCTTTACTATTCATACGATTACTCCTTTTGTATTACTTAATAACCTTCGGAAACCAGAGCATGTCTAGGAATCCTGAAAAAATGAGGAAGGAAATCATGACCACATTGAAGGTGATAAAGATTCCCAAAGCTTGTGTCCACTTGTTTTCTGGCAAAGCAGGAAGCCCTTGCGCTTTCCGTTCTTTGTTAATGAGTTTCTTCTTGCGAAGCCAGGCATCATTGATGACCAAGCCTAGACCATGAAAAAGCCCATAAGCGATATAATACCAGGTCACCCCATGCCAAAAGCCCATCAATAACATATTGAAAATGTAGGCAACACTTGAAGTGGTATTACGGTTTTTAAAAACCTTATGCTTGACCAAGACCTTAACCAAGCGCATAAAGACAAAATCACGAAACCAGAAAGACAAACTCATATGCCAACGGTTCCAAAATTCTTTGAGGTCACGAGATTTGAAGGGCTGGTCAAAATTGATAGGACTCTTAATGCCCATGAGATTTGAAATGGCTAAAGCAAACATGGTGTAGCCTGCAAAATCAAAGAAAAGATCCAAGCCAAACAGATACATAACACCAATGGTTGGAAGGTTAAAGAGCCCTCCTTTCTGCAAAGCCATTTCCCTTATCGGTGGAAGCAAGACCTGTCCTAAAAAGTAGGAAATAATAAACTTATAAGCAAATCCACGCATAAGATAGGAAACTGACCGTTCCAACATCACGAGCAACTCTTCTCGATCTGGAATCGCTTGATAATCATCATTGAAACGCTTAAAACGGTCAATCGGTCCACTGGTAAAGGTTGGTAAAAAGAGAAGAAAGCGGAGGCATTCCCAGAAGGTAAATGTCTTGAGGACACCGTCACGCATCTCCATGATCATCCCAACCGTTCGGAAAGTAATATAAGAAATTCCTAAGAATCCAAATAGCGATTTATGCTCCAAAATCAAGGGCGATACCTTGACAAAGACAAGAGGCAAGACAGACAGAAGAGTCCAGAGATAAAAGACTAGGCTGTGATTAAACCTCAGCCGATACACTTTATAGGACCAAATAAGCCCCAGCTGCCAGACCATAAATTTCAAGAGGGATACTAATTGATCTGTCGTTTTTCCTGTCAACATCAGCACGATAAAAATAAAACTAAAGGCTGCTTCATAGATGGGAAAACGTTTCTTGTAAAAAAGACCGATAAAAATGGGAAGAACACCGATCATCAGATAGACAAAGTACTGAGGATTCCCGTAAGCATCCATATGAGGCAGACTAGTGAAAAATTGTTCCATTAGGAATTCACCTCAGCCATGAGTCCTTTGATGTCAATTTTCCCGTTCGGTGTCAGGGGCAATTGGTCACGGTAGAAGAACTTGGACGGCATCATGTAGTCCATCATAATATCTTTCAAGTCCTCTTTAATGGCCTTGGTAATATCAAGATCACGCTCAAACTGGTCACTCACTCCTTCTTTCAGGAGTACATAAGCCAACAGATTCTGCACCTTGTGGTCCTTATTGTAACGAGGCACTGCCACAGCCGACTTGATGTATTGGGATTTGTTAAGGTTTTGCGAAACGTCTTCTAGCTCAATACGGTAACCATTAAACTTTATCTGGAAGTCCATACGACCTCCGTAAAGAAGCAAGCCCTCATCGGTCATACGGCCTAAGTCACCGGTATGATAGGCTGGTAAGCCTTGGAACTCAAAGAAGGCTTCAGCCGTTTTTTCAGGGTTATTGAGGTAACCTTTGGAAACAGCAGGACCTGATACGATGATTTCACCTTGTTCTCCATTTGGAAGGACCTTTCCGTCTTCATCGATGACAAAGGTTGGTGAGTCATCTTTGGTATAGCCGATTGGCAGGCGCGTGCAGGTTTCTAGCATTTCATCTGTAATAGCTACCGCTGACAAGGCAACTGTTGCTTCCGTCGGACCATAGGCATTGATAATACGAGCTTGTGGAAAACGCTGGCGCAATTTCTGAGCCGTCTTAACCGTCAATTCTTCCCCATCAAAGTAGAAATGCGTCAAGTGTGGCAAATTTTCCGCATTAAAATCTGGCGACAAGAGTGCCATGTCAGCGAAAGACGGTGTTGAGGTCCAAATACCGATTGGCAAGGTCAAGATCGTCGCAAAGAGTTGCTTGAAATCACCGATCACTTCTTTCGGAAGAGCGAAAAGCGTCCCACCCATAGCCAAGGTCGGTGCCCAGTACATAACGGACAAGTCAAAGGAGTAAGGCGGTTGGGCCAACATCTGTGGACGTTCTGGCACGGCAAATTCCTTGTCCCTAATCATCCAGTCGGTAAAGCTCAAAAGGTTGTCATGCGAAATTTGCACCCCTTTAGGCTTACCAGTTGTTCCAGATGTGAAAATGATGTAGTAGTTATCATTGCCTTTGACTGGATGAGTCAGTTCATAGCTGACTTTTTCTTGAAAAATGGCTTGCACTTGGTCCAAGGTAAGGACTGGACAATCTACTTTCTCAAGTGGAAAGTCACCAATCGCTACAATCAAACTTGGCTCTGCGATTTCCACAATAGCTTCTACACGTTCGAGAGCCGAGTGTTGGTCCACCGGAATATAAGCATGTCCTGATTTGGTCAAACCAACAAAGGTCGCAAGCATTTCATACTCCTGCCCTCCAAAGACGAGGACTGGCGATTTTTCGGGTAATCCAAGACCATCAATGTGGCTAGCAAAGGCATCCGAATCTGCCTTCAATTCACCATAAGTATGTACCTGACCAAGAATATCATAGACTGGAAAATCTGCTTGTTTTTCAGCAAAATACTCAATGCGTTCAATCATGTCTTTTAACACAAAATACCTCCTAAAATTCATTGTAGATGAAATTACCCTGACCACGTCCTAGGTAACTATAAAAATAAACTAATACTAGTAAAATGACAAAATACACGGCTGTTTTTGCCACAAACTTCCAAAAATCACTCATCTTTCTTCCTTTTCTAAGAATCTTTATTCACTAGTGAAATAGTTTGATTTAGGTGATCATTTTCCGATCATCAAGGCTGTTTTTTGAAAAAACTAACGATGAGTAGCGGAGAATGAGCCCTAAATAAATGCATTGAACTGTGAACACAAGTTCTACATTCCATTAAGCAAGGGGAAATTCTACTTGAATAAGAAACTGTCCATCAACTTGCTCTACTTTAATCGTCCCCTTATGCTGGGCAACAATTGCCTTTGCGATGGATAAACCCAATCCAAAACTTTCTGCCTGATGATGAGACTCCTCCGCTTGGTAAAAACGATTAAAGAGATTGTTCAATACTTCTTGGGGATAAGGATAGGCTGGATTGACCACCAGAATACAAGCCTTTTTCTTTCGGATAGACAATTGCAAATCAATCTGACTCCCTCCTTTAGAATGCTTGATAGCATTGTCCAAGAGAATCGCCCAAAGCTGCTTCAATTGTCCTTCTTCTCCTTTGACAAATACAGCTGGCGCTATCTGCTCAGAGATCACTTTCCCCTCTTCAAAGGCCAGACTTTCATAGGTCAACAACATCTCTTCACAGACAGCAGACAAGTCACAAGGCTTCGTAAAGCTATCGGCCACTCTCGTTTCCAAACGCGTCAGCCCTAACAATTGCTGTACTAGACCTTCCATACGCTTAGATTCTGAAATAATGTGATGTAGATAGCGACTATCTGCTCCTTCATTTTTCAAGACCTGAGCATTAGCCTGAATGGCTGCAATCGGCGTTTTCAGTTCATGACTCGCATCTGAAACAAACTGTTTTTCACGCGCCAAAGCATCCTGAGCAGGTTTCACAATAAAGCGAGAAAGATACAGACTAACACCACTCAGTAAGAGAAAGCCAAAAATTGCAAAAGCCATTTCTACCACTAATTGTCCCAGTCGATCTTCATAGGGCTTGCTATCTAGCAGGGCTAAACTAATCTGTCCATCCTTATTTTCTTTAATGGCATAAATGTAGTCTTGATACTTACGACTTTTCTTCCCCTTTTTCAGCATTTTTTGACTCAAGATTTCCACTTCATCATTCGATAAAAGAGTATTGTTGAGTTGCACCTTGCTGGGTTGATTAGGAGGAATTGTCACTAAAGCAATCGCTTCATCATTAGGAATGGCAATATATTGGTTACTGGCAACCAGACGGACCAAGCGGTAATTATCCATCGTGTCCCAAAATTGACTATAGTAGTGATTAACTGTAAAGAGGAAGGCAACAACCACCGTTAAGAGAGACATGGTGATGATGACAAATTGTTTCCGTAGGTGTGCAATCATCCTTCAACCTCTTTCATAGAGTAGCCCAGACCACGCGTCGCCTTGATTTCCACCGTCGCCTTCAAAAAGCGGAGCTTCTTACGGATAAAGGTCATAAATACCTCTAGCTGATTGTACTCCGAATCATCCATGGGACCCCAAACCTTAGTGATTAACTGTTCTTTCGATAGAATTTGATTTGGATGACGGAAAAATATTTCCATCAGGAGAAACTCTTTATTGGAAAGGGTGATTTTTCCCTCAGGAGATAGTAATTCTCTACTATCCGTCTTAAGAGTGAGGTTCCCTAAACTTAATTGATTGGCCTTCTGAACCACGGACTGTCTCACCTGCACACGCACACGCGCCAGCAATTCATCCACTTCAAAAGGCTTCGTAATATAATCATTAGCCCCTTGGTCTAGCCCTGTTACCTTATCATCTACTTGCGAACGAGCCGTCAGACAAATAACAGGAACTTCCAAACCTAACTTCCTTGTTTTTCGTAAGACAGATAGACCGTCCAGCTTGGGTAGCATGAGATCCAGCAAAACCAAGTCATAGACTGCCGTAATGATTTCATCTAAGCCTGATTCCCCATCAAAGGCTAGACTCACTTCATACCCTTCTCTTTCTAAAATAGCCTTCAAGGCTTCTGCGATGCTTCTTTCATCTTCTACTAATAAAATCTTCATGCATTGCTCCTATTTTCCAGATTCTAGTCTAGCATAGCAAGATTGAAAAAACATTGAAAAGATTGTGCTAGTTTATTTCTGTAAATATTAACAGAAAATCCACAAAAAAAGACCCTAGTTACTTGGTCGCCAAATAAGCTAGAATCTGTTCTTTTTGATTGGTAAAAACCTGATGTGTTTCTAAAAAATTTGGTACTTCTTTTTCTGCTACCCAAACATGAGCATCTGTTTCCGAAATTTGATAGGAAACGTCCTTTTTGCCAGTAATTTTCGCCAAATAGACATCAAAATGCGTTCGGTGCTGCTCTTCTGTAAAACGAAAAAGAAAATCAACTGTACTGGCCTTCAAGCCTGTTTCTTCCTGCAACTCACGTAGAGCTGCCTCCTGCGAGGCTTCGCCCAAGAGTACTGAACCACCAGCTCCCGCTTCATAATAAAGCGGAAAATGAGATTTTTTAGGCGAACGACGAACAAAGAGCCAATCTCCATCTTCATGTTGAACCCAAACATTGACAGCTAAATGATAGATTTCATCCTCAGTTGGCCAATCAGCTCGATCTAGAATTCGGTTTTCAACAAGCTGACCATCCTTATCAAAGGCATTCCAACGTTCTACCATTTATAACTTCTCCGCATCCTTGGTCTTGCGGGGACCTGTTCCAAAACGCTCCGCATCTACATCTTCCTTATAAGGCAAGAGAACTGCCGCCAGAACATAGGCTGCAAGTGCCAGTAGACCTAATCCCCTTAACAATACAACCACTGCTACAAACACACCTCGGACAATCCACACATCCCAATTAAAACGACTAGCTACTGCTGCTAATACACCGGAGAGGATTTTGCCTCGTCTTTGCTTATAAAATCCGTACATTCTTTATTCCTTTCACACTCAACTGACCATCCAAGGTCAGCATTTTTACCTGCAGAGGATATTGCCCCTCCTGTTGGCAAATATAGGGGCTAGGATGAGATTTCCGACCAACCCAAACCTTCCCTATTCGACTCTCTAATCTTCCCTGAACACCTTGGTTCTTAGCTAGTTGCAGCTGCACATTGGCATGACAAAACTGCACTGATAAATGCTGAGAAAACTTCCCTGCGACTGCCAAGCGGACATCCTGTTGTTTTTTATCCGTCTGACTATAAATGGAAATATCCTCAAAAGGCAAATAGTCTAGTCGAGCATCTGCCTGACCCAAATCCAAGTCTAAGACCGACATCCATTTGTCTGGAAGAGCAATGGCGACCTGACAAGGAAAGCGACTTTCAAAATAGAGTTGCTCCTCTTCAATAAAAATCTTGGGTAAATCTTCCTGCTCCAACTGCTGAGGGTAGACAATCCGAATGACACAGTCCTCTTTTTTCTGTTTGGTGAATTGAATCCGTCCTTCTGTCAGACGAATTTTTATGGACTCAATATCTGAAAAGGTGAATTCTTGCTTGAGTTTACTAGATGAAAAGACCTTAAAATGTGGCAAAGTGAAGCCGAGCTTGGCTTTTTCTTCAATGAAAAGAAAATCACAGTCCGCATTAAGCTCCAAAAAACAAGCCTTGGCTTCTTCCTTGGTTAATATTCCTTTTTCATATAGCTCCAAGACACGTTTTTCCTGTTCTTGTCCCATTTTTTCACCTCAATTCTCATATAGTATAGCAAATACCAGCCCAAAAGAAATCAGCCCAAGGACTGATTTCTAATTTTTGTCTAGGATTAATTGTCCACGGCACTTGCCACAGCGGTATTTTTTCAAGTCAATGCGTCGTTTTCGGGTGTAGACTTGTCCACAGACTTGACAATGATAATGATGAATATTCTCCTTATTAGAAGGTAGACTCGGTGCATAGCGCAAGCCATCTACTGTCCTCAACAACTCCTTAAACTCTCGATCACCATGTTTGTAGCCTTTTTTCTCAAAGTAGAGATGGTAATGGCAGAGTTCATGTCGCACAATTTTTCGGAAAGTTTCCAGTCCAAATTGGTCTAATAATTTGCGGTTAAAATCCAGATGACCGTCTTTAGGAAAGAAGCGTCCTCCTGTGGAGCGCAAGCGATTGTTCCAAAAAACCTCATGAAGAAAGGGACGGCCAAAATCCTCCTCAGATACCTGCTTGACATAATCAGTGAGATTCACGAGGTGGCACCAAGGTCAAATTAACTTTTTCGCGCGCTGTATCCAGTTTGTGCACCCAGACCGTCACCAAGTCGCCAACAGATACGACCTGACTTGGATGCTTGATGAAGTTCTTGCTCATGTTGGAAATGTGGATTAGTCCATCTTCGTGAATGCCGATATCCACAAAGGCACCGAAGTCCACCACATTACGGACAACTCCTTCCAACTTCTGTCCAATCTGTAAATCCTTGAAATCCAAAACATCTTGACGCAGGACAGGAGCTGCAAATTCATCCCGTAAATCACGACCTGGTTTGAGCAAGTCTCCCACAATGTCCTTGAGAGTTTCTTGACCAATAGATAATTTTTCTGCCGTTTGCGCAATGTTCAACGCCTTAAGTTGTGGTGTTGCTTGCTCCAAATCACTTGCTCCTAAAAGGCTAAACAAGTCTTGAACCGCTTGATAAGACTCAGGGTGAACACCTGTATTGTCTAAGAAATTTGGTGCATCAGGAATGCGTAAGAAACCTGCTGCTTGTTCATAGGCCTTGTCTCCCAAGCGTGGTACTTTTTTCAGCTGGGCACGAGAAGTCAGAGCGCCATTTTCTTCGCGGTACTTAACAATATTTTCAGAGATGGTTTTATTGAGGCCAGCCACGTGCGCGAGCAAAGACGGACTAGCCGTGTTGACATTGACACCGACTTGGTTAACGACCGTATCGACAACAAAGTCTAGTCCTTCAGACAGCTTCTTCTGATTGACATCGTGCTGGTATTGACCGACACCGATAGACTTAGGATCAATTTTCACCAGCTCTGCCAAGGGATCTTGGAGACGACGAGCAATGGAAATAGCTGAGCGTTTTTCAACCGTCAAATCTGGAAATTCGTAACGCGCCAACTCGGAAGCAGAATAAACAGAGGCTCCACTTTCATTGACAATGACGTAAGAAATGTCTGGGAAATCTTTCAAAATCTCTGCTACAAAGGCTTCTGATTCACGGCTGGCAGTCCCATTTCCGATAGCAATAATTTCAACCTGATATTGATCAAGCAAGTTAGCCAAATCAACTTTTGCCTGAGCAATCTGGCTATTTGAAGCGGGCTTCACGGGATGAATCACCTGCGTTGTCAAGAGTTTACCCGTCTGGTCTACTACCGCGAGCTTAGCCCCAGTACGGAAGGCAGGGTCAAAACCGAGCACCATTTTCCCGCGAAGAGGCGGTACCAAGAGCAGGTTGCGGAGGTTTTCTGAAAAGAGAGCAATGGCTCCTTCTTCGGCTGCCTCTGTCAATTCTGTCCGAATACGGCGTTCCATGGCAGGAATAATCTTCTTCTTGAGGGCTTGACTGATAGCGTCAGCGATGTAGGCGTTCTTCTGTGGAAACCGTACTTCAAAGAAGCGAATCATCTTGTCCAGATTGTGCTCAAAGGCCACTTTTAAGACACCCAGACTTTCACCACGATTGAGTGCCAGTGTTCGGTAACCCTGCATTTTAGCTACTTTTTCAGAAAAATCATAGTAGATCTGGAAGATTAATTTTTCATCGGCCTTTTCATCTTTCAGCTGAGAAATCAAACTAGAATTTGACGCTATTTCATGGTAGACCCAGGCACGGAGCTTGGTATCTTCGGAAATAGCTTCCACTAAAATATCCACAGCACCAGCCAGACAATCCTTCCCTGTCGCAAAGCCTTCTACCACAAAATTTTCTGCCTGCGCATCCAAGTCAGCCACATTTTGTAAAATGAGACGCGCCAAGGGGAAGAGACCTGCTTCTCGTGCTATGGTAGCCTTAGTCCGACGCTTTTCCTTGTAAGGCAAGTAAAGCTCTTCCACATCTGCCAACTTTTCAGCTTCTTCAATGGCCTGACGGAGTTGGTCTGTCAACTTGCCCTGTTCTTCAATCTTAGCCAAAACCGTTTCCTTGCGATCTGCCAAAGCAGTCAATGACTTGTCCAGGTCGATAATAGATTTAATCACTACCTCGTCCAGATTGCCTGTCGCTTCCTTTCGGTAACGTGCGATGAAAGGAATGGTATTTCCTTCTGCCGTCAAAGTCAATACGGTATCAATTTGCTTGAGTGATACGCCCAAATCCTGAGCGATTTTCATGTATTTCTTATCCATAGCTTCTATTATAGCACATGTAAGCCCTTTTCTGAATGACTGGAATAGAAAAAAAGAGGCTTGTTTTCAAACCTCCATTTTGCAATTAATACGTTTTTACAATGCCTAACAAAACTGCACCAGCAACAAAGCAGGCAATTCCAATCAAGACCCAACGCATTTCTTTCTTGGTTTTTGTTTCCCCCAAGAAAAGGATGCCGCCAATGATGGAAATAATAACACCCAACTGTGAAAAGCTAAAAGCAATTGCTAGACCAGCTTTAGCTGCAGCTAAGAGCATGAAGATATTTCCAATTCCCCATAGAAGGCCGACAGAGCCATTTTTAAGGACAAGAATATCCAAGTCTACTTTGAAAGACATGAACAAGAGGGCGCCAAGGACCATTCCGATTGCCATTGGGAAAATAACCGCCAAGGCCTCAAATTTCATGATGTTATTGAACAAAACAGCATAGGAAATATAACCAACTGTTGAATAGGCTAAGGCACGGAAACCTTTTGGCAAATCAATGGAGCGCTCCATTTGGTGAGCACCGTCCTGATCTTGTTTACTTGAAAAATAAAAACCAACAACCAATAAGACGAGGGCAATCATTCCCAAGATAAACTGTATAGGCTTTGTCCACTCATGAAAGAGAAAGGCACCCACCAAACTTCCTAGAACCAGCTGAGCACCACTTGACAAGGGGCCAGCAATCGAAACACCCACGTGCTTCATCGCTTGAAATTGACCAGATTGACCAACTGACCAGAGAATACCTCCAATAATTCCAAAGACCCACAGTTGCCAGGTCATTTCAGGACGCACCACCAACCAAACTACAAAGGCAAAAGCCAAGGCACCAAGGGTCATTCCGAAGGTCTGTTGCGTTGGCTTCCCTCCAATCTTATTACTTGCAAAACCAATACTCCCCCAAGCAAACATGGGAATAAGAGCTAACATGATTCCTTCCATATTTTCCTCCTAGACATAAAGTTTCGTCAAAACAAACGAAATGTTATTATACCGAATTGTTGGAAAAATTTCAAGATATTGGACAAATTGTTTTTTTTTATGCAATTTATACAGCAAAAAAGCACCTTTCGGTGCTGCCTCCCAGAGTCTATTTTATTTTGTAAAATCGATACGTTGGCTCATTTTTTCAATCAACCAAGCACCAACTAAAAGTGATGCAAATTCACCGATAGCTGTTGTAAACCATGTCAAGAAGAATGGAGTAGCTGCGATGACTTTCAATTCCAAGGCAATGGTGAACATTGACAGTGAAAAGAAAATAGAGAAGAAAAAGAATGCTTTATTGAAGAAGCCGTTAAGGATCCGTTCCTTCTTATACTTGTCAAATAAGATAACACCAAGTGTCACAAAGACCAGCGTTGATCCACCACCGACAAAGACGTCAATCACACCAAAACTATAAAGATTGGCAATCATACAACCGATCGTCAAGCCAGCAATGTACTTGCGGTTGTAAAAAGCTAAGAAATTGAGCATTTCTGCGATACGGAACTGGTAAGCACCGTAAGAAATCGCATTAAGGGGTGGCGTCACTGTCAAAATCACGTAAACAGCAGCAACGAGAGCAATTTGCGCTAAATCACGCACAGTCCATTTATTTGTCTTCATGTTTGTCTCCTTTGGCGGCTAAACCGCTTGTAATATGCTTGGCTAAAGGGAGGAAGTGCCAAGGGTTGTCGATTGACAACTTGATAAGTATAGCATATTTACCAAAAAAATGATAGACTATCCTTATGAAAATGATACAAAAAATACTGAAAAATGAAGTCTTCCTTTATTTGGTCTTCGGAGTTGCGACAACCTTGGTCTACATGATAACTAGATTGGTTTTATTTAACCTAATTCCTCATACCTTGACCGTTGTCTTTATTTCCAACTGTGTGGCCATTCTCTTTGCCTTTATCACCAATGATAAAATCGTTTTTCGTCAAGCAAGTCACGGCTGGTTCCCACGATTGATTAAGTTTATCTCTGCTCGAATAACGACCTTAGCATTAGATATGTTCCTGGCTTGGCTCTTCGTGGATACCTTCCCAAGCATCATCGGTCAGTTTGTTCACAGTGATATCAAATCTGTCAATGCAGTAGCAACCTTGATTTCTCAAATCCTCGTTATCGTCCTCAACTATGTACTAAGTAAATTATTTGTCTTTAAGGAAAAGAAATAAGCCTGGGACAAAAGTCTCAGGCTCTCAAACTTTTATAACTTTAACAGTTTGACGCAGTGGTTAACTGAATGTTCTCACTCCTTGCTACGCAAGCAATTTCGACCAATCTAGTCAACTGTGCGGAGGTGGGAAGACAAAATCGATTTCTACGAAATCACGATTTTTGTCCCATTCTCATTTTTTATATTTCCACTTCCACATTTTCTGCTGTCAAAGCTGCTACTTGACCCGTCACGCCAAAATAATCGGCAATCAGATTTTGCAGTGCTACAACCGCCTCATTGGCACGAGCAATCTGACTTTCGTTGATGGCTTCAATAACTAAAACAGCATCCTTGGTATCTTCTGTCAGCATGGTTCTTTGAGCTTCACGCCAGTTGAGATTACGGCAAATAGCTCCTTCTTCATCGTAATAGATGATTTCTTCTGGAAGAGCTGGCGCGTCTTCTTCAGCTCCAAGTGGGAAGAACGGCTCTCCACCTTTTGCTTTTCCAAGATGCATATCTCCTTGAATCTTAGTCACATCTTCCCCACCACAAGGCAAGCCATAAGAGAGAGAAATGCTATTATACAGGTCTACAAGAGGATTGATGGGACGGAATTCACGACCTTGACTAACCCGTTTCAAGAGCGCTTCAATAGATGAACGTACTCCTTTTTTGGTCTTGAATTTGGTAAAAACCTCACGCCATTCCTTAATGACATCATTGTCTGTAAAACTGTCTTCTTCAATAAAAACCTGCGCTTTTTTGGCTGCTTGATTCAAGAGATCTTGAAAATAAGGATCCTTACTTTCGTCGACTCGATTATCCAAGCCCTTGACAGACAAAATCGTAATTTGTGCCTGTGGAAACACATCCCAAAAACTTTGATCAACAACAACTTTCATGCTTAGACTCCTTTAATAATTTCTTTTTTTACCTTGTTTGACATCGTTCCAATCTTGAACGATATTCTCTCGGACCTTGGTCAAGAGACGCTCCAGTTCACTAGCTTCTTCTTGGGTCAAACCTGTCAAGCAGCGTTCCTCAGAATAGTGATGCTCCCTCTGCAAGACTTCATAAAGCTCCAAGCCCTTCTCTGTCGCATAGAGATGCTTATTTTTTCGATTACCATCAGCAGTTTTTCGAAGGACTAGACCATTTTTTTCCAATTTCTGTACCGAACGAGCTACTGTTGAACGGTCAACCTTCAGCATCTCAGACAATTCTTCCTGAATAATCCCTGGATACTGACAAATTCTCACTAAATACAAGTACTGTCCTTTTGCCAAATCCATTTCCCGAAATTCAATATTGGCAATCGAATCCAGACTGCGGGCAATAATGCCAATTTCTCCAATAATCATCGCTCCTCCTTTTTCTTATTATAACACTTTTCCTTGCAAGTGCAACAAAAAAGAGGATTACTCCTCATTTTCATCAGCTATTTCAGTCGGATTCAAGCGAGTCTTAATCCGGTTTAAAATCGATACCACATCACCATGACGAGTATAAAATTCTTCCACATGCATACTTTGAACCGTCGCATTGAGCACCGCTCCAATAATCAAAATATTGGCCATAAAGACAAACCAGAGCATCAAGACCAGAATCACAACGGAGGTCACAAAGCGAAAATCCAATAATCTAGCTGCATAAGAATCCAGATAGAGACCAAACAGTTGCCCAACAGACCCCATGACGACCATCACAAAGATAACACCTGGTAAAATATAGCGAATCTTCTTCACACGGACATTAGGCAGGAAGAAATACATCATGGCTAAGGCTAGAAACAAGGAAATATAGACAACTGGTTCTGTCCGATTAATCAGCTTCAGGAAAAAATCATCTGTAAAATCAAAGGTCTGATGCAATTTCTGTAACACAGTATTACCAAAAGCCACCATGATAACACTCATCGTCAAAATCAACTGAAGACCAATTCCTAAGAACACACCTACAATACGACTGACGATAAAGTCACGGTGTTTCCCGACCCCGTAAGCCTTGTTAAAGGCTTTCTGCAGAGCATCCATACTTTTTGAAATCGTCCACAAGGTTGTCGCAATGGAAATCCCAAGCCATGACGAAGACGGTTTTGTCAGAACCGACACCACCATATTGGCTGCCGTTGGGTACAATTTTTCTGGAAATAGTTCCTGCATGAAAACCAAAATTTGGTCCACATCAAAATTAAGATAGGGCAGAAGATTGGCCAAGGTCATCAAAATCGGGAAAACAGAGATGATAAGATAATAGGCTACTGCCACACTGGTAATATCAATCTCTGAACCCATATAAAAAGAAAAAAGAGAAGTAAAGAAGCGTTTGAATTTATTTTCTTTCAAGCGACTTTTCATATTCTCCTCCTTTTCTATTCAATTTTAATAAGTTCCTTCTTCACCTTGACTGGTCAAGATAACCGGACCATCTTTTGTAATGACAAATTGGTGCTCGTATTGGCAAGATAGGCCACCATCGATGGTTTTATGAGCCCAACCTGTTTTCATATCTGTATCAATTTCCCAAGTGCCTGTATTAATCATCGGCTCAATTGTAAGAACCATTCCTTCTTTAAGGCGCAAGCCACGACCTGCACGACCATAGTGAGGTACCATTGGTTCTTCATGCATGGTTGGTCCAACACCGTGTCCCACCAAGTCTTCTACGACACCATAACCATGACTTTCTGCGTATTCTTGGATGGCTGCACCGATATCACCGATACGATTGCCCACTTTTGCCTGAGCAATGCCACGGTACATACACTCTTTGGTTACTTCCATGAGTTGTTTTACTTCATCAGAGACATTGCCAACCGCATAAGCCCAACATGAATCTGCCAAGCCACCCTTGTATTCTTGGGTGTATTTTTTAACTTGTGCTACGTTGTTAAAGTCCAACTTAGATACATCAAGAACAGCTTTATCCAAAGGCTCACTCAAAACCATGTCTACCTTGAGCAAATCACCATCTTTCAAGATATAGTGACGCGGAAAAGCGTGCGCTACTTCATCGTTCAATCCACAACAAGTTGCGTAAGGGTAGTCCATAAGTGTTCCGTCAACACCGATTTGAAGCGGCAAGACATTGGCCTCTTTACAACGACGGCGAACATATTCTTCGACTGCCCACATGTCAACACCTGGTTGAATCAAATCGCGAAGTCCAATATGGATACTGGCAAGAAAATCACCTGCACGGTCCATAGCTTCAATTTCACGTTGTGATTTTAATGTAATCATTCTTCTTCCTCTGCTAATCTAAATTCTGACGCGGTCAGAACAAAATCAATATAATGGCGCGTTTTTCGGCTGTACCGGTCACTTCCTCGATACTGCCGTTTGGCTGTAAAACCAACTTTCTGTGCGACAGCTTGACTGGCCTTGTTTTCTGCATGAGTTTTGAGCAAGATTTCGCGCAACCCTAGTTCATAAAAAGCTAGAAAAACAATATTTCGTAAGGCTTCTGTCATGAATCCCTGCTTACGATATTCCTTTCGCAAAAAGTAGCCTATCTCTGCCTGACGTCCTTCTACATCCAGCTTTTCAAAGCGAATAGCACCCAGTAATTGCTTCCTTCTCTTGTCCTCAATAGCCCAGATCCCCAAAGGCTGGCGCATGAAGGTCTCAACCAAGAGGTCATCACTGACTTCCTTGTCGCTGAGAGCTGGGAAAATAAAGTCTAAATTTTCTGGATCAGAGACGATCTGAAAAAAGCTCTTCTCATCCGAAAAATGAAAGGGTCTCAAGACCAGCCTCGGCGTTTCAAAGTGTGCAAACTCTGCTAATTTCCGCCAAATACGCATAGTAACTCCTAGTCTTCTACCAACTGGATATCCGCACCCAAGTCCGTCAATTTTTCAATAATATTAGAATACCCACGCAGGATAAACTCAATATTGGTAATTTCTGTTTGTCCTTGCGCCATCAATCCTGCAATGACCATGGCTGCACCCGCACGCAAATCCGTCGCCTTCACTTGGGCACCTGTTAATTGATTTGGACCTTGGTAAGAAATATAATTGCTAGTTGTTTTAATATCCGCACCCATTTTAACCAATTCAGCTACATGACCAACGCGTTTTTCATAAATGGTATCAATCACACGACCACTGCCCTCTGCTTTGAGAAGAAGCGGTGTCAATGGTTGCTGCAAATCTGTTGCGAGCCCTGGATATGGAGCTGTTTTAACAGAAACTGCTTTTAAGCGCTCCTGTTTTTCAACAAAAATGGAATCTTCCGAAACAGTCATACGCACGCCCATCTCTTCCAATTTTGCAATGTAACTTTCCAAATGTTCATAGAGGACATTGTCTACATGAATGCCTTGCCCAACAGCTGCAGCAAGAGCAATGTAAGTTCCAGCTTCAATGCGGTCTGGAATCACTTGATGACGAGTCCCGTGAAGATTTTCAACACCTTCAATGGTGATAATATCTGTCCCGGCACCGCGGATATGAGCTCCCATATTATTAAGAAGCGTCGCCACATCAATGATTTCTGGTTCACGTGCTGCATTTTCAATGACTGTACGTCCCTTGGCCTTAACCGCAGCTAGCACGGTATTAATCGTAGCACCAACACTAACTGTGTCCATATAGATATGAGCACCGTGAACACGCCCCTCTGTAGCCGTCAAGTGCATATTGCTTCCTTCATAGGAAACAGTTGCTCCCATAGCTTCAAAGGCTTTCAAATGCAGGTCAATTGGACGTGGGCCTAAGTCACAACCACCAGGTAAGCCTACAATAGCTTGACCGAAACGACCTAGCAAGGAACCGTAGAAATAATAAGAAGCGCGCAAGCTATTGATTTTCCCAAAAGGCATCGGCATATCTTGAACACCACGTGGATCAATTTCCAAAGTTTCGCCATCACGTTTAACAGTAGCCCCCATGGTCTCCATAATATCAATCAAACTATCTACATCAGAAATAGCAGGTACGCCATCCAAAGTGACAATGCCGTCTGCTAAGATGATAGCTGGAATCAAGGCTACCACTGAATTTTTTGCACCACTAACTGTTACCCGTCCTTCCAATGGACGACCACCGTTTATGACAATTTTTCTCATACTAACATATCTCTTTCTCAATTTCGTCATAAAGACATCCATTTATTATACCATATAGGGTAAAATATGGCTAGTGTTTCAATTTTAGCCTTCCTATAGTAAAATAAAACAGTGAACAGACTGTCGCAAGCCCTCTGACTTGCTGAAGCCTATCCACCATTTTACTGATAAAAATAAAAAACAAAGAAAGTCAAACCGTACGATTTAATCTAGCGTTTCTGCTTCTTCACAAGTAGGAAAACAGCTCCGACGATTAAAGTGATTACACCGATTAAGGCGTACAATTGTTGCACCTTACTTCCCGTGCTAGGAAGTATAGCTTGCACCTTACTTGACAATACATGATGTTTTTTCATTCCAGCATCTTGCTTGTCACTAGACACTGGTTCTTTGTCTTTCATATCCATTTTTTTTATTTCACTTGCGAAGTCTTTCCTTTCCCTTTCACTAGTGTGGCTAATCGCAGGAGTGGTACCTGCCGTTTTTTCCTCCTTACCAGCCTCTTCTGACTTGGTTTCTACCGAATTGATATCCTCTGGATTCATTTCTTCTATAGAAATGGGATTTCCTTTTGATAGATTTGGCGCAAGTTTCTCCTTAATCGACTGTGTTTGTACAATAAATTTTACCGTTTCAGGAACATCAAAACTTGTCTCCTGAACAGAGAATTTGTCATCTTTATTCAAGAGACGGATTTCTTTCAAACTATCTAGACGTCCCGCTAAAAATTTTCTTGGAATCTCACGAACGCCTTTTCCGAGGACTAATGTTTCTAATTTTGGCAACCCATTAAAAGGATTTTCTCCAAACTCTGTCACTTGGTTTGGAATCGTTAATTCTTTCAATTCCAAATTTCCATAAAAAGCTAGTCGCTCAATTTTTTTCAAACTCAGTGGTAAGGTAACCTTTTCCAGCGCCAGAGCATCAGCAAAGACAAATGTAGGAAGAACTTCTACGCCTTCACCTATTTCAACGTTTTTCAGAAACTGATTAAAATTGAAAGCAAAAGCTTCGATTTGTTTAACACTATCTGGAGTACGATAGGTGTCGCCACTTTTTCGAGCTGGATAATAGATTAGCTTACTCATGTCCCTAGAATATAGAATACCATCTTGTGAGACAATTGCCTCATTCCCCTCTTCAACGTAGACCGACTTCAAACCAGATGAGTGTCTAAAAAGGGCATTCCCAATTGTTTTCACCGATTTAGGGAGTATTATTTCTTCCAATTTTGGTAGATTCGAAAAAGCTTCATGGGCAATCATTTCCAACTTAGAACCCTGTTCAAAACTTACTTTTCGTAATTTTTCGTTAAAATCAAATCCTCTATTTCCAATGTATTCAAGTGAAGCAGGTAACAGAACTTCCTCTAACTCTGTGAAAGAAAAAGCTCCATCTTCAATCTTGGTTAATTGACTTCCCGCTTCAAATGAGACTGTCTTTGCTTTACTCCCCTTAAAACCATTTTTTTCAATAATCGTCACACTACTTGGAATTTCAATGGAACTTGGGTAGTAGGTCAAAAGCCCAGATTCATCTGCATAATAGGCCAAAGCCTCCTCCGCAACTCTTGTCACTTCATAAGTGACACCTGAGATGACTACTTCTGAAGGAATGCGATAGGGTTTATCATCCTGCTCTGCTGTGAATTGGATCGGATAGAGACCATTTCCAATTTGAACCTTTGGCTTATCTCCATCTACTGACAAGACCTTATACTTGATACCATTATCTTCAATAACTGTTCCAACTACTGGTTTAGAGTTGACTAGAGCACTGCTTCCTGATATGGAATCCACTGTTGCGACATGGATATCCGGCGACTCTACTTCTTCCCCAAACACTGGTGCTGAAGTTAGAGAAGCTTGAGCTACTACTAATACTGCTGCTGTCACTAAATAGCTACTATTTCTTTTTTTCATATGTCTCCTCATTTTACTAAGTGATGTTAAATTCATATATAAACAGT
Organism: Streptococcus hepaticus; assembly: GCF_043656315.1. NCBI lineage: Bacteria > Bacillati > Bacillota > Bacilli > Lactobacillales > Streptococcaceae > Streptococcus > Streptococcus hepaticus. The sequence continues at coordinate 54,960 of NZ_JBINIY010000002.1, read as the reverse complement.
CAAGCCTTTGAGCTCATTGTTTGACTGTATCAACACTATTTCTTTTATTGTGCTAGCTTTTTATAGTGTTGCTGGATATTTCCAATCATATAACTGAAATCCTATGATTCAGTATACCAAACCACATCTATTAAGTCAACCTATTTTTTTAATTAGGTATGGTTAAAATCAAAAAGATAAAAAAAGAGCGACATCAACTAGGAAACAAATCCTAGCCTCTGTCACTCTTATTTTGTTATTTCAATAATTCTTTTAAAGCATCAACCTTGTCCAATTTTTCCCATGGTAAGTCAATATCCGTACGTCCCATGTGTCCGTATGCCGCTGTTTGACGATAAATTGGACGTTTCAAATCGAGCATTTGAATAATACCAGCAGGACGAAGATCAAAGACTTGACGAACAGCCGCTTCCAAGGCTGATTCTGCAACGGTTCCTGTACCGAATGTATCCACTCGGACTGAGACTGGGTGGGCAACCCCAATCGCATAAGCCAACTGTACTTCTGCTTTCTTAGCAAGGCTTGCTGCAACGATATTCTTTGCAATGTAGCGCGCGGCATATGAAGCAGAGCGGTCAACCTTCGTCGCATCTTTACCAGAAAAGGCGCCACCACCGTGACGAGCGTACCCTCCGTAAGTATCCACGATAATCTTACGACCTGTCAAACCAGAATCCCCTTGAGGACCACCGATAACAAAACGACCAGTTGGGTTGATAAAGAATTTTGTCTTGTCATCAAGGTACTCTGCAGGAATCACAGTTTTAATGACTTTATTGATAACATCTTCATGAATTTGTTCATTCGTCGCTTCTGGGTCATGTTGAGTAGAAATAACGACAGTATCCACACGAACTGGTTGATTGTTTTCATCGTATTCAACAGTGACTTGTGATTTGGCATCTGGACGGAGATAAGCAATCTCACCTGATTTACGCAAGTCAGTGAGTTTTTTCACCAATTTATGTGACAAGGAAATTGGTAATGGCATGAGTTCTGGTGTCTCATCAACTGCAAAACCAAACATGAGACCTTGGTCACCAGCACCAATCAAATCCAAAGCATCGTGCTCAGCATTTTCACGAACCTCAAGCGCTTCATTAACCCCTTGAGCGATGTCTGGTGATTGTTCAACAAGCGATGGGTGCACCCCAACAGACTCAGCTGAAAAACCATACTCAGCCTTATCATAACCAATCTCCGCAATGGTATCACGAACCACACGGTTGATGTCCACATAAGCAGTCGTTGAAATTTCTCCAAAAACATGCACAGACCCCGTATAAACAGCCGTCTCCGCCGCAACGTGAGCCTCAGGATCTTCCGCTAAAATAGCATCCAAAATAGCATCTGAAATCTGGTCTGCAATCTTATCTGGATGCCCCTCAGATACTGACTCAGACGTGAAAAGTTTACGTTCTGACATAAAAATGTCCCCCCTAAAATTAGAATTGCATCAACTTACCGCAACAAGCATTCACACTATTGTTACTAGAATTTTTGACAAATCGATATTATTTGTCAAAAATTCTAGTAAGTCGACTAGCCAAGATTCCATAGGACTTGGCGTCCAACAAAGAGCAACATCGAGTTGCCCTTGTTGGTGTCGAGTTACAAAGAACCGGCCTTTTGTTATTCACTAACATGACCTATCTAAAAATTTTAGTGACAAGGCGATGAAGTCGCAGATAGTACTGAAGTACATCAAGACAAATCAACGCAGTCAATAAGATTTTTAGACGGTCAAGCCGCCTTTTCGGGACTCATTAACCAAACCATTGTACCATGAAAACTCCTAGGATACAATTAGAAACAAAAACAGAATACACTAAAGAAATTCATTTATCTCAGATAAAATCCGTATCTTGAATGGCTTTTTTGACATCTGCCAATGGTAAATGGACTAGCTCACATCCTTTTTCCCGATAGAGATAGGTAGCATAGTCGTCAATGCGATATTCATTGATATAGACCACGCGCTTGCAACCCACTTGAAGTAATTGCTTAGAGCAATTCAGGCATGGAAAATGGGTTACATAAGCAGTAAAACCACGCGGAATCCCACGTTCAGCTCCCTGTAAGATAGCATTAATTTCCGCATGAATCGTCCGAACACAGTGACCATCCACCATGAGACATTCTCTGTCTAGACAGTGCTCAGTTCCAGATACCGATCCATTGTAGCCCGTTGCAATGACCTTATTGTCCTTGACCAAAACTGCACCAACTTTTGCCCGTTTGCAGGTTGCCCGATTGGCAATAAGTAAGGCCTGTGCAGCAAAGTATTCATCCCAAGCTAGCCGATTTTCCACAAGTTCACCTCGCATTTTTCTTTTATTATACTATGAATAACCTTATAAAAAAAGAACGCTCGCTTTTCTTTTTTACGCGCTTACTATATAATATAAGGGAAAGAGAGTACATTATGAAAATAGATGATTTAGAACAAAGTAAACGCATTGAAGATCGCCGGGGCCAGCAACAGTCTGGCTATTCTAGCGGTTCTAGCAATGGACTTGGCATTTTACTCCAGCTTCTCATGTCTTCTGGGCGTGGAAAATGGCTGGTTATCCTCGTTCTTCTCCTGGCTTTTCTAGGCGGTGGAATGAATCTCGGGGACCTTTTCGGAGCAAGTCAGTATCAGTCCTCTTATTCTACCAGTCAGTCTGCTTCAACTGCTGCATCTGACCAAGATGCGGTCTTTGTCAGCAAAGTCTTTAACTCTACTGAAGAATTTTGGACACAAGAATTTGCTAGAAATGGTAAATCCTATCAACCGCCTACTATGGTTCTTTATTCCGAGCAAACCCAAACCAATGGCTGTGGAGTTGGAAGTGCGCAAGCTGGTCCATTCTACTGTCCAGCGGATGAGAAGGTCTATATCGATCTCAGCTTTTACCAAGAACTAACTAGCAAGTACAATGCGGCCGGCGACTTTGCTATGGCCTATGTCATTGCTCACGAGGTGGGACACCATGTCCAAAATCAATTGGGCACGATGGAAAGTTACACACGAGCACGCCAAGGAAAATCTGAAAAAGTGGCCAACGCCCTCAATGTCCGCCTCGAACTCCAAGCCGATTATTACGCTGGAGTTTGGGCAAACCATGTTGAAAATGAAGGCTTGCTAGAAATTGGAGATGTTGACGAAGCTCTTGCTGCTGCCCATGCTGTCGGCGACGATACCTTGCAAGAAGCCGCCTACGGCACTTCTGTACCAGACAGTTTTACCCACGGGTCATCCGCTCAACGGCAAAAATGGTTCAAACGTGGTTATCAATATGGCGATATTGAACACGGAGATACGTTTTCTGCCAGTATCAATTAAAAGAGGCCTCTCTGTCAACCAAAGTGGGGGACTTAGAGCTAAGCACGAAAGGAGACGAATTTCGGATTCCACTTGAAAAAGTAAGTTTTCTATTGCTTAAATAAAACTCAAAAACGAGGAATCTAGCTCATAACCGAGGAGAGTCCTCGTTTTTTCACTTATGTGACTTTCCGTCCGTCTCGCTCCGTAGGTGTGAGACAAGTCATAGCCACCCGTTTGACGGGTGGTTATGATTATTTTGGGTTTATTAGAGTTATAATCCTCTTCATATTTAACCACGAAGAGAGTTGTTACCACCTGCAACCCCACATTGAAAAGACCCAATGCCCTAGCAGTATCAAGACCATGTCTGTGTTTAAGTTCCACATTTTTGGATTCTATCCTGTAGCGATGTTTGATTCTTTCTTTAAAATACGGTGTTCCCTGAAACTTCTGGTGCTCATCACTCTTAAGAATTATCGTTCGCTTGGTCATTTCCTCTTTTCACTTTATGATAGAGATTCCCGTGCTACTTGGAGCTTTTTAGTACAAACACTCTCAGGTACCGATGTTTGTCCTCCTCATACCTTATGGAACAAAACAAGATGCAAACTACAAATTACATAATAAATATAATTCCAAAAGTAAAGCCCTCTTGTATATTCGTAATAGCAAACTATCATGCCAGAAATTACTTAAACCAAATGGTAAATTGAAAAAAATCTTCCTCACACTTTAATTGATACCTAAAACCTCGTCTTTCTAGGACTTGTTTCACCAGATATAGCCCTATGCCCGTACCACCATCTTTTTTTGATCTGCTGAAATCTGGACGATAAAATGGCAAAAATAATTTTTCTAATTCGTCCTGTTCAGGTAAATGTTCAGCCTGATTTTTAATTCTTAGATAATCATCTTCTAAGGTTACTTGGATAGCCCCACCCTCTCTTGTATAGCGAAAGGCATTATCTAAAATATTTTTGATGGCTTTCAGGAGGAAGGTCTCATTTGCTCTTACGGTAACTGGAGAAAGATTCACCTGAAAGTCATAAGCATGGAGCTGTGCAAGAGCTTGATAGGTATCCAGATGCTGCTCAATCGTCTCTTTCAAATCGAACTGTTCCTGATTACCTAGCTGCCCAAGATCAAGATTGGTCGCTTCCAAAATGGACTGCACCAGCTGGGATTGTTCTTGCAAAATGTCATAGCATTTCTTCAAATACGTGTCGTGGTTCTTGAAATCACCGACATTGTAAATCATCCCCTCAACCAATCCTAGCGCACTAGCGATGGGAGTTTTTAACTCATGTGCCGTTATCCGAAGAAAATCAGCCTGCTGTCGCTCACGTGCTACCGTTTTTTCATTTTCAACCTTTAATTCTCCAATACTTGTCAGCAACTTGGCATAAAGGTGATTAACATCCTGTGCCAAAGTTGCAATCTCATCCTGACCACTTACTTGACAAACAGCCCCTTCCTGCAACAGTTGCATTTGCCTAGTTGTCTGTGAAATCGCTGTAATTCGCTTATTGGAAAGGCGGCTATAAATATAAGCAACCAAACTAGACAGCAAGACGACAGCAAGTAGAATGAAAGGATAGAAGGCCAGTAAAATTTGACTGATCTCTGATAGAGATTGAAAACCATACTCGGCTTCTACAATGTACTGTTTTCCTTCGACGCTTGTAATGACTGTTGACCAATGTCCAATCTGATCAAAGTTTCCATTTTCCAAATATTGTTGACTTTGACGGATAAACTCCTTATCCGAAAAATCTGGATATCTCACCTCTCCAGAAGTTGTCAGCAAGCTGAGTAGAATATTAGGATACTGCTTATCATAGGATTTCACATCCGAAAGAAGGGCTTTCTCCGATTTCCCATCCAATTTTTTCACAATAGTTGTGTAATCCTTTTTGAGCTCTGCTTGTTTAGTCTGATTATAATAGATTGGCATGGTATAAGACAGGAAAGCAAATAAGATAAAAATCGTCGTTATAATCAACGCACTAACAACCAAGAAATTCTTACGTACAAGTCCCATACTCACTCCTCCAAAACCCGATAACCGCGGCCAATAACCGTTTTTAGAGGAAGTGAAGGTAATTTCTTTCGTAGATTTTTCATGTGATTATCCAAAACACGGCTATCCAGTTCCTCGTAACCCCAAATAGCAGTCATTAACTGACTTCTACTCACGATTTGCCCTTTCCTTTTAACCAAGTAAAGTAAGATATCATACTCTTTCTTCGTCAAATCAATAGACTGACCCGCCAGTTCAACACAGCCTTCCTCAGGAAAAATCTGAATATCAACTACTGATAGACTCTCAGGAACTAGTTTGTTTCGCAAAATATTTTCCACCCGCTTCATTAAAATCAGGGGGGAAAAAGGTTTGGTCACGTAATCACTGATCAAGTGATTAAAACTAACGAGCTGTGTATATTCATCATCCATGGCTGTCAACATCATGATAGGAACTTGTGACGTCTTACGAATCTCTTTAAGCACTTCAATCCCCGTGCATGACGGAATCATGACATCCAAAATGATTAAATCGAAGTTGTCATCTTGAAAGGCCTCCAAAGCCAGTTTCCCATCAAAAACTGCCAAGGTCTGATAACCCTGTTCTCCTAAAAATTCACAAACAACTTGGTTGATGACGGGATCATCCTCCACAACCATAATTTTTACCATGCTGGTATCGTCTCCTCTTCTGAGTTTTAACTTTATTATAATATTCCAAGCTTGACCAGGCAAGCTTTACAGGAGAGGAAACTGTAATTTTCTCAAAAAACAGACAAAAAACAGATAGGGAGCAGAAAGAGTTTAGTTGCCTTTGCTATAATGAATCTAGAAGTTGTACAGTTATAACCAAACTGCACAGGAATAACTATTATTATTTTATGAGGAGGTGAGCTTTTTATGAAAAAAAAACTGACAACTTTGCGCTGGTTTGATATTATCATTGTTACCTTCATTATGTTTGGGGAAGGTATTTACAAATCAACCCTCCAATATATCGCCTTGATTAATCACACAACCACGTTGGGAAATAATCTTACCTTTTCTAGTTGGCAAAATTATCAGGCTTTGGCTATTCAATCAATCTGGCTTTTCCTTGCCTTTATCTATCTGCTCTGGCGAAACTTTGACTTTTCGGTCTGGACACGACATATTAAGATTGATGCTTGGCTTCCGCTTAAGGTTATTGGACTTTTTTTGATATCGGCACTGGCTATGGATGCCTACTCACTGATCAGTTACAATCTGACAACTCCCCCAACACCAAGTCTGGTACAGCTTTTTTCTAATGTGGATTTATCTCTAATTCTTTATTCACTGCTCAATGGTTTTTATGAAGAGATTTTCTTTCTGGGCGTCTGCCTTGCTGTTAAACCTCAGCACATTAAATGGGCTTTCCTTTATTCTCTTCTTATCCGCTGCAGCTTCCACACCTATCAAGGTCTTGGAAACGCTATTGCGCTGGGACTTTTGCTTGGTCTCATTTTCTTTATCTGTTACAGAAAATGGAAACCGCAAAACCTGCTTCCCTTCTTTTTAGCACACGCCATTGCTGACACACTTGGCTTAACTATACTATCTTATATTCTTTACTAATTCTATTTTTGAAAGGAAATCTACTTCGTGAAACATTTTTTCTACGCATAAAATGAAACTTGTCATTTTTCTAGCTATTTGGGGATTCTTCTCGGGCTGTAAAGTTCTCTTTAACTACTTTGGTAAGCCAAATGGTTAGCAAAAATATCCACTCTTTTTGCTAACCATTTCATTAGTTGCACTCTATGCCTTGCCGATGATTTTTCTTACTCGTTATTTGGCCAAACGCTTTGCTGTCTCCAAAAGCGTTGTTAACCTAAGCTGGACTTTAGGCTTGACTGCCAATCTTTACTTTTCTGGTCTTGGACAAACGAAGGAACCAGTTGTTCTTGCTTGTTTAACTCACTTATCGAAGGTTGAGGGCGTTAAATCATATTCTTTGATCAGTTCACTGCGTTTTCTACCTGCATTGTGCAAGTCAACGATTTGTTGTTTGAAGTCATCTGTGAAGTAACGGCGAATTTTTCTAGACATAGTTTTTCTCCTATTTTCTTTAGTGTAGAACACTTTATAAATTCTGTCTAGTTTAGTGTAACCTGTTCAGACATTGCACTTGATTCTTGAGTGTGAAAGAGTATGAGGACCCGTTTTCAGATGGCAGATTCAGAACACGATAAATGCCCGTTGTTACGGGCATTGGTCAAGTAACCATAGCATTAACCTGAACGTTTTCAGCGAACGACTTTGGTCGTTACTGGAGGAGAGCGGCTTACAGTCGGTGTACAAGCTACTCATTTTAACGGATGATTGTGACCTTTTTTAAAAACCGCACGTTGTCAAGTTAAGTGCAACAAGTTCATTGATAGCTAGAGTTCCAGAGGTTAAGCTGTTTGGACTAGCCCAAACAGAAATTTTGAGGCTTGATACTGAAGAAGTCGTCTTGGGCGCTCATTGATGGCAGTGATATAATTTTCCAGTTCTTCAGAGGTTAGTGAATTAAGTGAGACTCCTTTAGGGACATATTCTCTGAGGAGGCCATTGAAGTTCTCGTTTGTGCCTCTCTCATGTGAAGAATATGGATGTGCAAAGTAAACATCAACAGCTTCCAAGTCTGAGAGTAAACTAAACTCAGAACCATTATCTGCTGTGATGGATGCAATAGGATACAGACTGGTGAGATGCCTTACAGCACTATTGATGGTGTGGGACTGTTTGTCTTCTAGCTTAACGCCCAGTGCATAGCGTGTCTGGCGCTCTACCAAAGTCAAAATAACAGCTTCATCTTTGGTTTTCTTGCCAAGAACCAAATCAATCTCCCAATGCCCAAATTCAGAACGGTCATTGATACACTCTGGACGTTCTTCGATAGACTTACCCAAAGTCTTCCGATTCGTCTTCGTGACTTTCTTAGAACGTTTTCTGATACTAACCATCTTAGGCAGATCAATTGGTTTAATAGCTAACAGCCCCTATTTGATATAACGATAAATCGTTTTGGTAGAGGGTACGACTTCTTCAGGATGGGTTGCTTTATAAGTCTGAACAAAACTATCTACGCTATGGAGACGGACGTTAGCCTTCAAGGCATCTCCTAATTGTTCAATGAACCTAGCGGAGCAGTCATTCAACTTGAGATAAGAACACTTTTGACGATTGGTTTCATAGACACGTTGTCCACTATCAGCGAAATAGGCGCTGAAATAGGTTCGTTTCCCATTTTTATCCTGTACCTAATTAACTGAACCACGTCTGATTTCTCGGCAGATTGTAGAACGGTGACGACCCAGGAGACGAGCAATCTCAACTGGTTTCTTTCCCATTTTAAGATAAGCAGCAATTTCACCACGTTCTGTGGCTGAGAGATGAGAATAGGATGATTTTTTGGTAGAATGAGTGTTAGACATGTTCATCTGCTTTCTATACTGAGTTGGGGAATTCTAGTATATCAGACGAACATGTCTTTTTTGTTGCACTTCATTTTACAACGCGGGCATTTTTTAAAAAACAGAAAGACTACAGATAAAGAACAGACATATTGTAGAAGCATTTATTATAATTAATTTATCAAGTAAACCTGTTAACAATTCTACTTATTTCTTATGGTTTGCCCCCCCTTTAGAAAAGGTAGGAGTTGCAACATGAAAGGAGGTATCTTTTGATTGCCATATTGGTCGGTGCTCTATTCCTGCTGAGACTTTTCTTTTTAAAGATTTCTATCAGAAATGAGAAGCAGATTTTAGCGGATGGAGGTGAAGAGTTCGGCGTAGCTAATACAAAGTTGTTGACCCTTGCTCATATTCTCTTTTATGTAGCCTGCTTAATGGAGGCCAGCATTAAACAAGTATCATTCGATACAGTAAGTGCTTTCGGATTGATTCTACTTGTTTTTGCAATGGTCATGCTCTACTGGGTTGTTCAGCTTCTGGGTTCTATTTGGACAGTGAAGCTCATGTTAGTTAAGAACCATCGCTTTATTAACCATTGGTTGTTTCGAACAATAAAGCACCCAAATTATTTTTTGAACATCTTACCTGAGCTCATCGGATTAGCACTTTTATGTCATGCAAGTTACAGCTTCATTCTGCTATTTCCACTTTATGCCTTTATTCTTTATAAACGTATAAAAGAGGAAAATAAGTTGTTAAAAGAAGTGATTATCCCAAATAGTCAGCAATAATTTTTAAGCAGATTTACAAACCAGAATCGTTTACTCAATCAAATTAAAGGAGGAAGATATGAGAAAACAAACCATTCTTAACAATTTACTACTCAGTACAGCCGTCTTGGGTACTTTAATGGTATCCCAGCTACCAGCGATCAAGGCAGAGACGGTGTCTGAAATAAATCCATCAACTGTCACTGAACCAGTGACCAACACCAAAACAGAACAAATTCAGAATAATAATGTTGGAGTAAACACTGTGTCTATTGCCCGAGAACAACCAACTTCCAACACCGTTAAATGGATAGTAACCTTTAATGCAACCGGCTGGAGTTTCTCTTCCGAAAGCGTCGGAGCCTACTACTTCTTTACTCCGAAAAATGCTACTATTACCAGTATTATAGATAATAGTACTAGTCAAGAGTTGATCAATCAATTCTCAACGACAGGTCTGTTTAAAGCTTACGATAAGAATCACCCAACAGATGGACTTTCCAATCAATGGGGATGGTCTGTGGGTAGGATTTCCTCTAGAGATACAAGATTAGATGAATGGAAAAACACAGACCTATTTTCTAAGGTCTTTGTTCTAAATGAAAGAAAAGATAAGGGTCCTGTCACATTCACTATCACAGCTACATTACCGAATGATAACCAGCAATCCTTTCCATTTGTAGCAGTTATGAAACGATATGCGTACTTTGCTCCCGTTGAACCTGCTTCTCTCGCAGCAACTACGTTTGTGAAAACTCCCCAAAATGATGGTATCATATTATCTCCGTTGAATCCAGAAAAACCAAAGGAAAATCCAACTGAACAACTTACAATTACCTTTAAAGAGGGCAACGGAGAAAATATTCTAACAGATCCCTCTGCAAAATACTATATTCGTAACAATCCCGCTGTACAAACTGTCTCTCCTGGAACTCGTTTAAAGGATGTTCTTCCCCGAATAAAAACTGCTTCGCCTGGTATAGAACCTCAACCAGGCGAACTCGTTCTTCAAATAGGTTACAAAATAACAGGTTGGGTGGATGAACAGAACAGACCAGTTGATGAAAATACTGTTCTAAAACAGTCAATGACTCTATCACCTGTTGTGGAGAAGGAAGTCTCAGAAGATAAACCGATGGAACCTAAGGAAGAACCTAAAGTCTCAGAAGACAAACCGATGGAACCTAAGGAAGAACCTAAAGTCTCAGAAGACAAACCGATGGAACCTAAGGAAGAACCTAAAGTCTCAGAAGACAAACCGATGGAACCTAAGGAAGAACCTAAAGTCCCAGAAGATAAACCGATGGAACCTAAGGAAGAACCTAAAGTCCCAGAAGATAAACCGATGGAACCTAAGGAAGAACCTAAAGTCTCAGAAGATAAACCGATGGAACCTAAGGAAGAACCTAAAGTCTCAGAAGACAAACCGATGGAACCTAAGGCAGAGCCAAAAGGTCCTCAAGTACAAGGGGCGCCTACATCAGTTAGTCCAAATACTCCAACCGTCGAACACACAATCAACACCAAAAAAACAGGAAAGGCGACGTTACCAAATACAGGAGAACGTAGTAGCATTTTTGTAGGGATTGGAGGAGTACTTGTAGCGTTAATAGCGGGTCTCTTTGCACTAAGACAGAAACGTTCTAAAAAACAATAAAACAATAAGGTTCCACCTATTGTTAAATAAGAAATAAACAATAGATTGAAGTTCAATCTATTGTTTTCTGTTATGTGACTTTTAGTCCGTGACACTCCGTAAGGTGCGTGATAAGTCATAACCACCCGTGAAAACGGGTGGCTTGTACACCGGCTGTAAGCCGTTAGTCTCCAGCAGCGTCTAAAGACGCTAGCTGAACGTTGTTCAGGTTATGCTTCTATTACTTGACTATTGCCCGTAACAACGGGCTTTTATCGTGTTCTGAAACTTCCATCCGAAAATGGATCCTCATATTCTTTTACGCTCAACTTATCAAGAGCAATGTCTGAACAGGTTACACTAAACTAGACAGAATTTATAAAGTGTTCTACACTAAAGAAAATAGGGAAAAAACTATGTCTAGAAAAATTCGCCGTTACTTCACAGATGACTTCAAACAACAAATCGTTGACTTGCACAATGCAGGTAGAAAACGCAGTGAACTGATCAAAGAATATGATTTAATGCCCTCAACCTTCGATAAGTGGGTTAAACAAGCAAGAACAACTGGTTCCTTTAAAACTATTGATAATCTTACAGATGAGCAGCGTGAGCTGATTGAGCTCCGAAAGCGTAATAAAGAACTCGAAATACAGCTAGATATCCTAAAGTAAGCGGCGGTGATTATGGCACGAAAAGAGAAGTAATCACTGCTAACAAAGACAAATATAGTATTTCAGCCATGTGTCGGTGGTTGGGTATTCCTCGTTCTAGCTATTACTACAAAGCTGTGGAATCCGTATCTGATACCGAGCTTGAAGAAAAAATCAAAGCTATTTTTCTCGAAAGTAAGGCCAGATACGGAGCTAGGAAAATCAAGAAATGTTTGAAAAACGAAGGCATCCAGCTGTCTCGTCGTCGGATTCGTCGCATCATGCACAGACTCAACTTAGTATCCGTTTACCAGAAAGCAGCCTTCAAGCCATATTCAAAAGGGAAGAATGAGGCAGCTATTCCTAATCACTTAGCCAGACAATTTCATCAAGAAAAGCCTCTAAAAGCTTTAGTGTCAGACTTAACCTACGTTCGTGTCGGTAATGGTTGGGCTTATGTTTGCTTGATTATTGACCTCTTCAATCGTGAAATCATTGGCCTCTTCCTTGGTTGGCACAAGACTGCTGACTTGGTCAAAGAAGCCATTCAAAGCATTCCCTACGCTCTGACCAAGGTCAAACTCTTCCATTCTGATCGTGGTAAGGAATTTGATAATGCCTTGATTGATGAGATGTTAGAAGCCTTTGGCATCACACGTTCACTGATGTCCTTATGACAATGCGGTCGCTGAGAGTACCTATCGCTCCTTCAAACTGGAATTTATCAACCAAGAAAACTTCCGCTCTCTGGAAGAATTAACCCTTAAAACTAAGGATTATGTCCATTGGTGGAACTATCATCGAATCCCATGGCAGTCTTAACTACCAAACGCCAATGGATCTTCGATGGATTGCCTAACGAAATACACTTTATAAATTTTGTTCAGAAAAGTATTGCCTTTCCAAATAAATATTTAAGACTCTACGTAAAAACGGTAACAACATCAAAACATAAAAGAGTAAAAATAGGACCTTTGACAGGCTGATATGATGGATAACTTGCCCCATATCTTCCCTTACATCTCGCAGATAATCTCGCAAATCTTTTGATCGACTATCTAAGAGATGACGAATCCCCGTAAACATGAGGGTAGGCTCTAGATAGGCCACCAAAATATTGACTACAACTAAGAGAATAAACAAGATAGAGACGAAAATATTAGCCGAAAAAACTTTGAAAAAATTGGTCGGTGAAAAATAAGCGTGTCCTGTCAACGACAAGAGAGACTCCGCTATCCATGAATTGAGTGGTATCCAGACCAACTCCATGACCAAAAACACGGTAAAGAACAAGAGTAAAATTTTATCTAGATTATCATATATTTTTTGAAATTCATGTGTTATTTTTTTATACGCTCTAGTTTTCCTTTTTTTCTAGCAGATCATTTCTGATTTCAAATACACATCCACCATACGCTCTGTTGCGACAACTGAGTCCATATGGGTACGCTCATAGGAGTGGCTAGACTCGATACCAGCACCGAGAAGAGCATGACGAACGTCTGCGCCTGCCCGCATGGCTGCCGAAGCATCACTGCCGTAATAAGGATAAATATCCAATTTAAACGGAATATCATTTTTTTGAGCCAATGCTACCAACTGTTGACGGAGTTCATAATGATAAGGACCTGAACCATCTTTAACACAGATCGAAACCGTATATTCATCCGTCTGTTGGTCATCCCCCATTGCTCCCATATCCACAGCCAAGTATTCTACCGTTTGCGCTGGTAGGCTTGAGTTGGCACCGTAGCCAATTTCTTCATTGTTTGAGAAGTAGAAATGAGTCGTATAAGGGAGAACTACTCCTTCTTCCTTGTAAACTTTAAGTAAGTTAATGAGAATGGCTGCAGAAACCTTGTCATCCAAGTGACGACTCTTGATGAAACCTGACTCCGTTACTGTAGTACGTGGATCAAAAGAGATAAAATCTCCGACCTCAATACCAAGTGCGCGTGTTTCAGCTGCAGAAGTCACTTTTTCATCCAAACGAATTTCCATATTGGTCTGATTACGCTCAGCTGTGTTGGCATCGCGGTAAACATGAACAGAAGTTTGATGCATAAGAATAGTACCAGTGTAGTTTTTGCCATTGCTTGCTACATGGATCAGACAGTTTTCTCCCTCAATAGATGGATAACCAAAGCCACCGACCAAGTCCATTTTGAGACGGCCATCTGGCTTAACCGCACGGACAATAGCGCCTAATGTGTCCAAGTGAGCTGTCACGACACGGTGTTCTTGGTCATTTTGTCCTTTAACAGACACCATGACGCCTCCTTTTGGCGTTTTCACAGCTGCGTAACCAAAAGACTCAGCTTCCGCTTTGATATAGTCCATGATGGCTGTGGTAAAGCCGGTTGGTGAAGGGGTGTTGGTCAATTTTACAATATAATCAAGTGTATTCATGAATTCTCCTTTTTTATCTATTTCCATTATATCATCTAGCTAGTTCTTTTTGGTATACTAATAGTATGAAAACATACGAAAAAATTTACCTCTTACTAGCTCAAGCAGAGGATTCCATCAGCGGAGAAGAACTAGCAAAGAAGCTGGGAATTTCAAGAACAGCCGTTTGGAAGGCCATTCAGCAACTGGAAAAACAGGGTTTGGTCATTGAAGCTGTACAAAATGTTGGCTATAAACTGATCAAAGGAGACCTCCTCGTAGCCGATTGGATTAGCCAGGGTTTGGCTATCCCCGTCCATTACCAGGCGCATAGTCGCTCTACTCAGCTAGACGCCAAAATTGGCTTAGAGTCTGGCAATGTAGCCCCTGCCCTCTATCTTGCTCCCTCTCAAGAAGGAGCGCGTGGGCGTTTTGGTCGTGCCTTCTTCGCGCCAACTGGAGGAATCTACATGACCCTTCATCTGACACCAAATGCTAGTTTTTCCACTATCAAACCCTACACCATTTTGGTAGCGGCAGCCATTGTCAAAGCCATCGAAAATCTGACGGGACTTGAACCACAAGTCAAATGGGTCAATGACATTTACTTAAAGAGGAAGAAAATAGCTGGTATCTTGACAGAAGCCATTTCGTCCATCGAGACACAAACGGTAACCGATATGATGATTGGGGTTGGTCTCAACTTTCACTTGGAACATTTTCCGCAGGAATTAGAAAACAAGGCGGGCAATCTCTTTGAACAAGCTCCAACTCTTTCGCGAAATGAATTAATCGCAGAAATTTGGCGGGTCTTTTTTACAACTTCGGATGATCAATTAATAAAAATCTACAAAGAAAAATCACTCGTTTTAGGAAAACAAGTGAGCTTTGTGGAAAATCAGATAACATTTCATGGACAGGCAAGAGTCATTACCGATACAGGGGAGCTAATCGTGCAACTTGAAAACGGGCAAGAAAAAATCCTCTCCAGCGGGGAAATTAGCCTTTCTTCTTGGAACGCGGAATGACCGTTTGAATAAATTTGGTCACACGATAGCTAAAGCGTAAATTGCGAAAGACAAAAAAAGCATAGAGGCAGGCCCAAAAATAATCTCCTGCAATAAAGGCGGCATTCATCCAATAGGTCGCAAGAGCCGTAAAAATAGCTAAAATTAAAAACTGTGAAACTCTCATATCATTAGTATAGCAAAAAAACAGCGAATTCGCTGTTTTTTTAGTTACTTATTTTCTTTTCGAGTCGTAAAAATGAAACGATGAATGACTATCTTCATAGGGGAATGTAGAAATTGGTAACAGCTTCCCCATCAATCCTCCACAACTGTCACATCATCTGCTAAAAATTGAAACCCTTCTGGTAGGAGGTTCTCCTCCTTCTCCTCTGCTGCTTCAGATTTTTGTCCCTTCACTTTGGCAGAAAACTCAGCGCGAATAGCTGTCCAATCCTCTTCTGCGATGGCCAAAATTTGCGGTGAAAATCCAGCTGCACTGCTGAGAATATTCCCAAACATGGTATTCAGATTATCTCGTTTCATGGTTTGCTCAGCATTAAAGCGAGAATCAAAGGCTAGGATAGCATGATTTTCATTGGCTGCGACAGGCTTAGAGCCAATCAAGAGCGCCTTATCTGCGCCAGCTAAACTTTCAATGATTTCACCCCAAGCATTTTGCAATCGCATGAGATTCTCACGCGCAAGCTGAGGATTTTCCATGGCTTCCTGCAAAATCAGGTGCACGCGATTGGTGTCTGGACGATAGGCCTTGCGAGTTTGTGGTTTACGGCTAACCGGTTTAACATCACTTGGTTGGCTAGATAGGGTGTTCACTTTTTCCTGTAAAGCGACTACTTGTGCCTGTAAACCAGCGATTTGCTGGGCAAGATTCTCTGGAATGGCTGCTGTCTGACTGACATTGGCTTGAGCCAGTTGAATGGTCATCATTTCTGCATAAATCTTGGGCTGTGGACTAGACTTGATATCTGCCAATCCCTTAGTGACCTGACCAATGAGCTGGAAAATCTGGTCTTGTGGTAAATTCAGATTGTCCAAGAATACTTGACTAGAATGCGTATTCCCCCCGCCAGTCTGGACAATCAAGAGGTCCCGCAAATAATGAAGCAAGTCTGTCGCAAAGCGACTCATACTTTTCCCATTATCAAAAATGGTCTGCAATTGTGCCAAAGCGGCCGACGCATCCTGCATACGGATAGCACTTACATAGTCATCCAAGGCAACCAAGCTAATTGAACCCGTAATTTCTTCCGCAATCGCAAGGGACACATAACTTTCTTGACTGAGGCTGAGGGCCTGATCCAAGATAGACAAGGCATCACGCATCCCACCTTCTGCTCGACGCGCAATCATGGACAGGGCTTGCTCATCGTAGGAAATGGCTTCCTTTTTCAAAATCCAAGCCAAATGTGCCTGAATATCCGACGTCTGAATAGCCTTAAATTCAAAACGCTGTACACGCGAAAGAATGGTCGCTGGAATCTTGTGCAGTTCTGTTGTTGCTAGGATAAAGACGACGTTTTCCGTCGGTTCTTCCAAGGTCTTCAACAGAGCGTTGAAGGCCCCGGTTGACAGCATATGAACCTCGTCAATGATATAGACCTTGTACTTGGCTAGGCTAGGTGCATAGGTCGACTTATCACGGATATCACGGATTTCGTCCACACCGTTGTTTGAAGCCGCGTCAATCTCGATGACATCCTCTAAACTGCCTTCGGTGATTGATTGACAGATATAGCAATCATTGCAGGGCTCGCCATTGACTTGATTGGTGCAGTTCATTGCCTTAGCAAAAATTTTAGCTGCGGAAGTTTTACCTGTCCCACGTGGACCTGAAAAAAGGTAAGCATGGCTGATTTTTTCCTGCTCAATGGCTTGGCGCAAGGTAGTCGCAACCACTTCTTGTCCTACCATTTCCTGGAAGGTCTGGCTACGGTATTTTCGATAAAGAGCTTGGTACATTAGTTTTTCTCTCCAAACATGGCAAAATTCCAGTCTGTTTTCTCTATCAACAAGGCAACAAATTTTTCCAAATATTCTTGGTCAATGGCGTCATAATCCGCTACCAAACTAGAATCCAAGTCCAGCACACCTAACAATTTCCTATTTTTTACCATGGGAACAACGATTTCAGACATGGCTGCGCTGTCACAAGAGATATAGTTGGCATGGGTCCGCACATCATCCACAATAAGAGTCTCATTTTTTTCTGCTGATTCCCCACAAACACCTTTTCCAAGTGCAATATGAACGCAGGATACATGGCCTTGGAAGGGCCCAAGCAGCAATTCTTGACCATCAAAAAGATAAAAACCTGTAAAGACAGAATTCGGCAGGGCCTGCTTAAGTAGTGCAGAGGCATTGGAGAGATTGGACAAGGCATTGCGCTCCCCGTCTAAAAGAGCCTCATGCTGAGCCAATAGTAATTGATAGTTGGATACTTTTTCTTGATTTTTCATGTTCTCATTATAGCATAAAATCGCTACCAGTTGATAGCGGTACTTGTTACTTCCAGTAGCTAGGCCGATTTTTTTCGTATTGGGTGATCAAGTCCTCATATTGGAGGGTGATGCCAATATCATCCAAGCCATTCAATAATTTGTGTTTCCAGTCTGCATCAATGTCAAAGTGAAAATTACCAGCTGGGGAGAAGATCATCTGTTTTTCTAAGTCTACTGTCACTTCTTGGTCTGGATGCAAAGCAGCTAATGTTTCACGAACCTCACGGGGTTGGACAATTGGCAAAATGCCGTTGTTAAGGTCGTTATTGTAGTGAATATCTCCGAAAGAACCTGCAATAATCACTCGAAAGCCATAGTCTGCCAGTGCCCAAGCAGCATGTTCTCGGGAAGAACCTGCTCCAAAATTATCCCCACTAATAAGAATGGTCCCCTTGCGATAAGGAGCTTGATTGAAAATAAAATCAGGATTTTCTGTATAGTTGTCATCCAAATAGCGCCAAGCATACATGAGATATTTGCCAAAGCACTTCTTATCAATTAGTTTGAGAAATTGCTTGGGTAACAGCTGATCTGTATCGATATTGTCATTCATAAGCGGAACTGTCGTCCCTGTGTAAATGGTAAATTTTTCCACTTAGACCTCCTCCAATTCTGGTAATTGTCTAACATCCACAAATTGACCTGCAATAGCAGCAGCGGCGGCCATTATGGGACTGCAGAGATGAGTCCTTGCACCAAAACCTTGACGGTCTTCAAAATTTCGATTGCTGGTTGAGGCCGCATGCACACCACTCGGTACCTTGTCAGGGTTCATGCCGAGGCACATGGAACAGCCTGGGTCCCGCCATTCAAATCCTGCCTCCATGAAAATCTGATCTAGACCTAATTTTTCTGCTGCCTGCTTGACAGGGCGAGACCCTGGGACGACAATGGCTGTCAGATTGGGAGCAATCTTCTTTCCTTTAACAATTTTAGCCGCTAGTTGCAAGTCACTGAGGCGAGCATTGGTACAAGACCCTAGAAATACATAGCCCAGTTCAATATCTTCTGCCTTTTCCCCTGGCTGACTGCCCATGTAGGCATAGGCACGCTCGTCATTGAGGTCGCGAATAGGAGGAAAGGCTTGGTCAAAGGCTACCGCCATAGCCGGATTAGTTCCCCAAGTTACCATTGGAGCTAGGCTAGCCACGTCCAATTCAATGACCTTGTCATAGACTGCATCCTCGTCTGACACCAAGTTCTTCCAGTCTGCCACTGCTTGGTCAAAATCAGCTGGCGCGCATTCTCTCCCCTGTAGATAATCATAGGTTTTCTGGTCAGGATTCATGAGCCCCATTTTTGAGCCAAATTCGATAGACATATTGCAGATGGTCATGCGTTCTTCCATGGATAGGGCTTCTACTGCCTCACCTGCATATTCGACCACATAACCGACACCGCAAGCCACACCGTATTGAGCAATCAAGGCCATGATATAGTCCTTGGCAAAGACTCCTTTAGAGGGTTTCCCGACAAATTTAACCAGCATGCGCTTTGGTTTGACCTGCCAAATGGTCTGAGTAGCAAAAACATGTTCCACTTCCGAGGTCCCAATCCCAAAAGCAATGGCACCAAATGCGCCATGAGTAGCTGTGTGGCTATCTCCGCAGACAATAAATTTCCCAGGCTGGGTCCGCCCTGTTTCTGGACCCACCATGTGGACAATCCCCTGCTTGTCCGAACCATGTTCTGCAGTTTCCACACCAAATTCCACCACATTGCGAGAAAGGGCATCCATTTGGGCCTTGGAAATCACATCGCGGATATTGTGAATATCCACGGTTGGTACATTATGGTCGAAGGTCGCAAAGGTCAATTCTGGTCTACGCAGACGGCGACCAGCTTCTCGCAAACCGTCAAAAGCTTGGGGACTCGTTACCTCATGAATATAATGCTGGTCCACATACATGAGTTGAGGTTCGCCCTCATTGCCAGTGATGACGTGGCGTTCCCAAAGTTTATCAAAAATAGATTTCCCTGTCATCTCCACCTCCATAGTCCATAAAGCAGGGCTGCATCAACCAAAATCCCCAGTATCCAAATAGCTTTAAAATACCACTTTCGTGTCTTATGATGAAAGAATCGCCCAGCCAGAAAAGCACCGACTCCCCCGCCAAAAAAACTCATTAAGAGGAGAGTTTTCTCAGGAATACGCCAACTTTGGCGGATCGCCTTCCCTTTATCTACACCATAGGTAGCAAATACTACTATATTCCAAATGAGTAAAATCAGCATGCCTGCTTGTTCGATTGTCATAAATTCTTAATAATGGCCTCTGTCATCTGACTTGTCGAGGCACTTCCTCCTAAATCTCGTGTTAGAATCCCTTGGCTCAGGGTCTTTTCCACCGCATTTTCAATCTGCTCTGCGCCAGCTATTTGCCCAAAAGACTCACGCAGCATCATAGCGACCGACAAAATCATGCTGATAGGATTTGCAACTCCTTTCCCAGCAATATCAGG
The DNA here is from genome assembly GCF_043656315.1 of Streptococcus hepaticus. Taxonomy (NCBI): domain Bacteria; kingdom Bacillati; phylum Bacillota; class Bacilli; order Lactobacillales; family Streptococcaceae; genus Streptococcus; species Streptococcus hepaticus. The sequence goes on along the minus strand of NZ_JBINIY010000002.1, from coordinate 34,768 downwards.
CGCTGAACCGTGTATGGGCTCATAAAGGCTCGGACCAAAGGCCGAATGGCTAGCAGAAGACATGACCCCCAGTGTACCAGGAAGTACTGAAGCCTCATCGGACAAAATGTCACCGAACAAATTCTCCGTCACTACCACATCAAAGCGGGCTGGATTGGTAATCATGACCATGGCTGCACTGTCCACCAACTGGTGTTCTAAAACCACATCAGGATAATCCTGAGCCACTTCTTCAGCGACCTTCCGCCAAAGTTTTGAAGTTGCAAGCACATTTTGCTTGTCGATACTAGTCACTTTTTTCCGACGAGTTTGAGCTAGTTCAAAGGCTGCTATCATAATGCGACGGATTTCCTCAGCTGTATAATCGTTAACATCACGCGCTCGGTCTTCCTGCAACTCATGCTGACCAAAATAGATTCCACCCGTTAATTCTCTCACAAGGACAAAATCTACGCCAGTAATTCGCTCCGTTTTCAGAGGAGACAGGTGTTCTAAAGCTGGAAAGATTTTAACAGGACGGATATTGGCAAAGAGTCCTAATGCCTGACGAATGGCTAAGAGCCCTTGTTCTGGTCGTACAGGAGCCTGGTCATACTGAGGACCACCGATGGCTGCTAACAAAATAGCATCTGCTGTCTTGGCTGCTTCCAAAGTTTGAGTTGGTAACGGATGCCCTGCAGCATCAATTCCCGCACCACCAAATGGGTACGCCTCGACTTGGTAACTGAAACCGATTTTCTCTGCAACCGCAGCAAGCACTTGTAAACCCGCTTCCATGATTTCTGGACCGATACCGTCACCAGCCAAAGAAACAATTTTCTTGGTCATAACTCCTCCACATTCTTTGGGAAATCTTTTTCAGATAAGGGGACAGATTGACGACTGTTTTCTTTTTGCACTTTAATATTGGCATTGATATAAGCAATGGCTGCTGCTTTTAATACATCAAAGTCAATCCCTGTCGCATTGAAAATGGTATCTGTATCTTGATTTTCTACCGTTACATTTACAGCCGCTTGAGCATCAATCCCGTCGGTAATGGCATCAATAGTGAAACTATCCAGACGGACTGCTTGCTTGAAGAAGTCATCGATAGCATTGAAAATCGCCTCCACAGAACCTTTTCCGTCTGCCACCAATTCCACCGTCTCTGCCTCTTGATTGACCATGGTAACTGTTGCGGTAATGGTTTCATCACTGTGTGAAGCCAATTTGAGGTCACCAAAGTGAAAGCCTTCTACATTTTCAACCGTTGTTGCTGCTACCAAGGCACGGATATCCGAATCTGTAATGTCCTGTTTTTTATCTGCCAAATCCTTGAATTTAGCAAACAAGGTCTTGATTTCTGTCTCGTCAAATGCTAACTGAAGTTCCTTGAGTTTTTCGGTAAAGGCATGGCGACCAGACAATTTGCCCAGAGGCAATGAATTAGATTTGACACCCACCAATTCTGGTGTGATGATTTCATAAGTCAGTGGATTTTTAAGAACACCATCCTGATGAATTCCGGACTCATGTGAAAAGGCATTCCCTCCCACCACAGCCTTGTTTTTAGGGATTGGAAGGCCAGAGAAGCGAGAAATCATTTCAGAAGTATTGACCGTTTCAGATAGGACAATGGGACTATCCACTTGATAGTAGTCCTGACGAATATTCAGTGCCACCGCAACTTCTTCCAAGGCCGCATTTCCAGCTCGCTCACCGATACCATTGACAGTTCCTTCTACACGACCAGCTCCATTTTTGATAGCCGAAAGGGTATTGGCCACCGCCATACCGAGGTCATTGTGGCAATGGGGACTGAAACAAATCTCGCGGTCTGCTTTAACATTCTCAATCAAATACTTGAAAATATTGCCATATTCTTCAGGTGTTGTAAAGCCAACAGTATCAGGAATATTGATGTAGCTAGCACCTGCGTCCACCGCTGTTTGGACCACTTCCAAAAGAAAGTCCAGTTCTGTCCGCGTCGCATCTTCTGGAGAAAATTCAACCACCTCAAACTTACTGCGAGCATAAGACACATGTTCTGTAATAGCTACTAAAATTTCTTCCTTACTTTTATTAAGCTTAAATTCTCGATGGATGGGGCTAGTTGCAATAAAAACGTGAATCTGAGGATATTTTGCCCCTTTTAAAGCTTCATAGCAGGCATCAATATCTGACTTGACCGATCGCGCCAAGCCTGTCACTGCTGTCTTTTTCATAGCAGCTGCAATGGCTTGAACTGCGACAAATGAATCTGGACTAGCCGCGGGAAATCCCGCTTCAATGGCTGAAATGCCCCATTTTTCAAGCTGTTTCGCAATCGCAACCTTTTCTTTAACCGAAAAATTGACTCCCGGCGTCTGCTCACCATCTCGCAGACTGGTATCTAAAAATTCAACTGTACGCATACTTCCACCACTTTCTTTTTTCTGGATAAACAAAAACATCTCACCAACCAGCGAGATGTCCTTCCCGCTTGGTAAGCCAAACAGGACTAATGCTCTTGCACTAGCCCCTCTATCGCAACAACAAGATTGTCTTGTAGCTTGAAACCATTTGGCATTCTCCTTGAAATGTGATAATCCTATTTTAGCAGTGTAAAAACCATTTGTCAAGAATTTTCTGATAATTTTGTTAATTCTGTAAATTGTACCAAAGAAAAACAGGATAGTAATTCTATCCTGCTAACACTTCTTCTAAAACCTCACGTAGCCATTCCAATTGACTCTTGTTACGAGCAATCGCACGACGAAGGATGAGATAATGCCCATAGTTGTTCTTAATCGTTGCCTGCTCAGCGAACAATGTTGCTTTTCTTTCTTCCATGTGCGCTAAATGAGCTTCTAAGATATCAATCTGCCCCTGTAATAGCATCGGAATCCGCTCGTCATCCATTTTTTGGATGAAAAACATCTTAAGGGAGAAGATATCCCGTTGCTTGGGTGTTTCTTGATTGGGAATAGCCAACCAGGACTCCAGTTGCTCCTGCCCTTTCTCCGTCAAACGATACAATTTTTCCTTATCATTATCTGGCAAACCATGACAGGTCAAAAACCCTTCTGCTGTCATTCGTTTGAGTTCTGGATAGACTTGGCTGTGGGCAACCTGCCAAAATTCCCCAATTTCACGATTGAAAAAGGCGATAATATCCTTACCCAGCATTTCTCCATCATTTGATGACATAATTCCTAAAATGATATGAGGTAAAATTCGTTCTCTAGGCATCTTAATTGCGCTCCTGCAAAATACTTGCTACTTTTGTATTGATCAAGTCAATGGCTACCACATTGCTCACTCCTTCTGGAATGACAATATCTGCGTAACGCTTAGTTGGCTCAATGAATTGATGGTACATCGGTTTAACAACGCTGGTATACTGCTCAATAATGCTATCCAAACTCCGTCCGCGCTCTACCATATCCCGCTTAATCCGACGAATAATCCGAATATCATCATCTGTATCAACAAAAATCTTAATATCCATCAAATCACGTAAGCGCTCGTCTTCCATCACCAAGATTCCTTCAATAATGAAAACATCTTGCGGCTCCTGACGGTAAGTTTCCTTGCTACGCGTATGTTGAGTATAGTCATAGATGGGGATATCCACCGGACGACCCGCAATCAATTCCCTCAATTGCTCAATCATAAAGTCCGTATCAAAAGCCAATGGATGGTCATAGTTAGTCTTCACTCGCTCTTCAAAGGTCAAATGATCTTGATTTTTATAGTAAGAATCGTGCTCAAGCATGGCAATTTTTGAATCTGGGAAATTTGCTAAAATAGCTTGGGAAACACTTGTCTTTCCTCCTCCAGAACCACCCGTCACGCCAATAATAATGGGTTTTTGAATCATCTCTGTCTCCTCTTTTTCTACTTCTTTCTATTTTACCAAAAATCATGCTATAATGAAAGGTAGAACACCTTAGGAGGTAACACATGTTAAAACTTGGAATTATTGGAACCAATAGCATCTCACATCAATTTATCGCTGCTGCAACTCTTTCAAAAAAATATCAACTTAGCGCAGTTTATTCTCGTCGTTTAGAAACAGCTCAAGCATTTGTCAAAGACTATGAAAATGTGGACTGTTTTACTGACTTTAAAGCATTTTTCAAGGCAGATTTTGATGTCATTTATATTGCCAGCCCAAACTCACTCCACTTTGAACAAGCCAGTTTAGCCTTAAAAGCAGGTAAGCATACCATCGTCGAAAAACCAATCGCATCGACACCTAGCGAACTCGCTCAACTACGTCAATTAGCGCAAGAAAATCAGGTTTTCCTCTTTGAAGCGGCTCGTAATTATCAAGAAAATGCCTTCCAGATTATCCGTGATTTTTTGGCAGACCAGACAATTATCGGTGGTCACTTTACTTACGCCAAATACTCTTCAAAAATGGGAGACCTTCTAGCAGGAAAAGAACCCAATGTCTTCTCTGCTGACTTTTCCGGCGGTGCCCTCATGGACCTAGGTGTTTATACCCTCTATGCTGCTATCGGTTTGATTGGCAAACCAAATACAGCTCACTATACAGCCGTGCAACTGCCAAATACAGTAGATATCAATGGCATCGGACAATTGATTTACGATACCTTTATGGTCACTGTCCAAGCAGGTAAAAACTTGACCAGCAATCTTCCAAGTGAGATTTATACAACTGACGGAACCTTGACGCTTAACGATTGCCAAGACATTCGCTCTGCTATTTTCACAGCCTGTGATGGAACCGAAACAGCCTTGCCAATCCAAGCAGCCCCTGACCGTATGCTGGAAGAAGCGCAAGCCTTTGCCCAAGCTATCATGGAGCAAGACCAAAGCAGTGTCAACCACTGGTTAGACGATGCAGAAAATGTTCATCAGACACTTTACACCATGCGCCAAAGCGCAAACATTACATTTAAGGCGGATATACATGAAGGAAACATTTCCAACTAGTTGGCAAGAACAGCTAGAACAGCTTAACTTTACCGAATTTACAGCTATCCAAGAGGCAGCATTCCAACCTATTTCATTAGGAAAAAATCTCCTAGGTATCAGTCCAACAGGAACGGGTAAAACCCTAGCCTATCTCTGGCCAAGTTTACTTTCTCTGACACCAAAAAAAGCCCAGCAACTCTTGATTTTGGCTCCCAATACTGAGCTGGCTGGACAAATTTTTGAAGTCTGTAAAACATGGGCTGAGCCAATCGGCTTAACAGCACAACTCTTCCTATCAGGCTCTAGCCAAAAGCGTCAAATCGAACGCTTGAAAAAAGGACCTGAAATTCTAATCGGAACACCGGGACGGATTTTTGAACTCATCAAACTCAAAAAAGTCAAAATGATGAATATCAACACCATCATTTTGGACGAGTTTGATGAACTTTTCAGCGATTCCCAATACCATTTTGTGGATAAAATCCTCCGCTACGCACCGCGCGATCACCAGCTGATATACATGAGTGCGACTGCCAAATTTGATCAAAAAAAACTAGCTACAGATGTTGTGAAACTCGATTTGACAGACCAAAAATTGGATAATATCCAGCACTGTTATATGATGGTGGATAAGCGCGATCGGATGGAACTCCTACGCAAGCTGGCCAACATTCCTGATTTTCGAGCGCTAGCCTTTTTCAACAGCCTATCCGATTTAGGTGCTGCCGAGGAAAAACTGACCTACCGTCAGGCAAATGTTGTCTCACTCGCCTCTGATGTCAATGTCAAATTCCGCAAGGTGATTATCGAAAAGTTCAAAGAGCTCGAGATTAATCTGCTTCTTGCTACTGATTTAGTCGCTCGTGGTATGGACATCGACAATCTTGAATGCGTGCTCAACTTTGAAGTCCCTCGTGATAAGGAAGTCTACACTCACCGTGCAGGACGGACAGGACGAATGGGTAAAGATGGATTTGTCATTACCCTCGTGACCAATCCAAGTGATTTGAAAAATCTTAAAAAATACGCTACGGTCAGCGAAATCGTCTTGAAAAATCAAGAATTTTATAAGGTATAAAAGAGTTTAGACTAAAAAATGAATAAAACTACAAAACTTCTAACGAGAACTGTAGCTTTGTTCATTTTTATTTGTTCTGATAGTCGTTCCTAAGCAGGATTTTTAGTCAGTTACTTTAATAAATGGACGACCTTCTGTCAAATCAATGGAATCCGTACTTTGAACATTCTAGATATAAGATAGGCTGGTCCAACCATTATTACGAGGATTATAAGGGTCAAGAACATAGTTGTTGCCATTACTGTAGCCTTTGAGGACAATTTCATGCCCACCAGCCACAATATACTTACTTGACTTGGACCAACTGCAGCTGCTACATAACAGCCTTCCTGCAAGGCTTTTGCCAAGGCCAGTTGTGAATTCAGAACCTGTGTTTTCAAGCCCCAGTTTCTTGCTGCAAAGACAACTCCACGGCTACTTGTACCCAGATAAGAGTAGTTAAATTCTAAGGTATTATAGTAAAGATAATTCCCAACTTGAATAGGGGGCACTGTTTGATCTTTCACAGCAGAAATAATCATAGACATGGTAGCCGGCACACATCCTGTTGCTCCAAAACTACCTGTCCCAAGTCGTACACCACTCCAACGGCCATCTAACTGTGAATAATAAGGAGCAGAATAGGCTGCTTTATTGACTTGAACACTTGTTGTAGCAAGACCCATTAATTGTGCCGTATAAATGAATGTGGTATTTGCCAGTTCCCTTATGATTTTGGGCATTGAAACTACCGATAAAGGTAGAAGTACCTTTACGACCAGCTGTGTACCACTTCAAATCATCTTGACCTTTTGCGTCAGACCAAACAGCAATTCTAAGATTTTGGGGATTTGAAATTTAGACAGACTGGTAAGAAATGGCAATCCCTTTATCTCCTAAATTTGTTGTCAAACTAGGCTGGAAATTTTTGACTTGCGCTTCTGTCACATCAAAGCCTTGACTGGCTAGAACCCCCTGTCTCTTACCAGTACTAGTATTTTTAGCGTAAAGGTGGACTGCATAGTGACCAGTTGTGAATTTATGGTCCGATAGACTCAACTCCACTTCCCAATCTCCATTCGCTAAACGATTTGCCTTATACTATTTAATATCATCTTGCCCATTTTTTTCAGACCAAGTAGGAAACTCAACATCGCTAAAATCTGCTCCTAAGCCTGAAAGTGTCAACCGATAATGTGTCTCATCCAAGGCCAAAATCGCCATCTGTAGAGTCTGAACTTGTGGAGAAAGCGCAGGTTCCGTTTTTTGATTTGCTTTCTGCTCTGTTGAAGAGGAAGTTGTTGTTGTCGCACTGCTTTCTTGACTGCTAGAATCTTCTGTCGAAACAGAGGATGAACTACTGTGCTTGTCGAAGAACTTGTTGAAGTAGGATCTGTCTCACCAGTTACTGTCGCTGTACTCGCTCCTGTTGAAAACGAAATTTCCTCAGCTTGTACAACTCCCAACTGCGCCCAACCAAATAAGCTAATGGCTAAAAAAGTCGTACATTTGAGAGCAAACTGTCTCTTATTCTTTTTCATAATTTCTCCAAATTTAATATATTTAATATCTAGTTTACCTTGCTAGAAGTCTCTTTATCAAGTATTTTTTTAGTAAAAAAGATAAGGAATCCCCTATCCTTCTATTGACCTGTATTCCTTTAATAAAGCACGTTGAATCGCTGGACGCTCTTTGATTTTTTCAGACCAAGCAAGGACATGTTTATAAGCTTGCCTATCTAAAAATTCAGCAGCACCCGCATACAATTTACCGTCCAAAAGACGACCATACCAAGACCAGATAGCAATATCAGCAATGCTGTAATCTTCCCCCGCAATATAAGGACGATTCGCCAAGAGTTGATTCAAGACATCCAGCTGACGTTTGGTTTCCATGGTATAACGGTTAATAGGGTATTCCTGCGCTGTTGGTGCGTAATAAAAGAAATGGCCAAAGCCTCCGCCAACAAACGGTGCCGCACCAGTCTGCCAGAAAAGCCAATTCAAGACCTCAGTTCGTCCAGTCAGATCACTTGGCACCAAACCTGAAAACAGTTCTGCCAAATACAGCAAGATATTGGCTGACTCAAAAACATTCAAGCCGTTTTCCTGGTCTAAGAGGACTGGAATTTTGGAGTTAGGATTGAGGGCGACAAAATCTGAACCAAACTGATCGCCTTTACCGATGTCAATCTTGAATAAATCATAATCTGCAGCATGACCGAGTTCTTTTAACTCTTCTAAAACAATTGGTACCTTAATTCCATTTGGAGTCGCTAACGAATAAACTTGAAAGCGATGATTTCCCTTAGGGAGATGCTGTTCAAAACGACTGCCTGCTGTTGGACGATTGCCACTTGGACGATCATTTTCATCTTCCCAACGCCAAACGGCTGGTTTTACATAATCTGTCATCTGTTTACTCCTTTACTTTATTTTTATATTATCGAAAATAAGTATAAATTGTAAAAATACAACACAAAGCACAAAAAAGACTGCCCGAAGACAGTCTTGGAACTACTGATTACAATGAGTTTGTATCAACTTTGATACCAACACCTTGTGTTGTAGTGATTGTAAGGCTTGTGATGTAAGTACCTTTAGCAGTAGCTGGTTTAGCTTTGACAATTACATCGTTGAAAGCTTTGAAGTTTTCAACCAATTTATCAGCTTCAAATGATACTTTACCGATAACAGCTTGCACGATACCTGCTTTGTCAGCACGGTAAGTGATTTTACCACCTTTAGACTCTTCAACTGCTTTAGCAACATCCATAGTTACTGTACCAGTTTTAGGGTTTGGCATCAAGTTACGTGGACCAAGCACACGACCAAGACGACCAACAAGTGCCATCATGTCAGGTGTAGCGATAACCACGTCGAAGTCCAACCAACCGCCGTTGATTTTAGCAACGAGGTCGTCTTCACCAACAAAGTCAGCACCAGCAGCTTTAGCTTCTTCAGCTTTAGCGCCACGAGCGAATACCAATACGCGAGCAGTTTTACCAGTACCGTTTGGCAATACCATTGCACCACGGATTTGTTGGTCTGCTTTACGAACGTCAATGTTCAAGTTGTAAGCAACTTCTACAGTTGCGTCAAATTTTGCAAAGTTAGTTTCTTTTGCAAGTGCTACAGCTTCTTCTACGCTGTAAGCTTTTGTGCTGTCGATTTTCTCAAGAGCAGCACGCATTTGTTTGCTTTTTTTAGCCATGTTTTATTCTCCTTGTAATGTGGTCATACGATTTTCATCTCCCACGTCACTCATCGGAAATGATGAAGTTAAGCGGGTCTAGGGTTGTTGCTGATTAGTCAGTAACAGTGAATCCCATAGAACGAGCAGTTCCTTCGATCATACGCATTGCAGACTCAATGTTTGCAGCGTTCAAATCTGGCATTTTAGTTTCAGCAATTTCTTGTACTTGTGCACGAGTAACTGTTGCAACTTTTGTTTTGTTTGGTGTGCCTGAACCTTTTTCAACACCTGCAGCTTTTTTCAAAAGAACAGCAGCTGGTGGTGTTTTGCAGACGAAATCAAATGATTTATCTTCGTATACAGTGATTACAACAGGAATGATCATACCAGCTTGGTCAGCTGTACGAGCGTTGAATTCCTTTGTGAATCCCATGATGTTGATCCCTGCTTGACCAAGTGCTGGTCCGACCGGTGGAGCTGGAGTAGCTTTACCAGCAGGAATTTGAAGTTTTACAAGTTTTTCGACTTTCTTAGCCATGAAAAAATCCTCCTTTTGTGGTTTTGGCGGTAATTAAAAGATTTTTACCTCCCACAAATATGTGCTTTACACATACCATACTATTATACAGATTAACTGTTTTAATTGCAAGTTAAAAGTTTACTTTTTTTGACTTTTTTTATAGAATAAAGACATGAATCTGATCTTATTAAAAATTGCCGCAATTCTCTTTTTAATCCTGAGCTTAACCATTTCGGTTATCCTAGTGAAGCTCCTTGGTTTACGAAAAAAAGGGCTTAATTTTGCAGATATTGCTTTTCCACTTTTTATTTGTGAATTTTACTTGATTTCAGACAAGGCTTACTACCATAGTCAACTACCGCTTCTCGGTCTGGCTCTTGGTATTCTAGCGCTCGGCATCTGCTCTTACATGGTTTTTAAGAAGCAGGAATTTGAACCTCGCCGCTTTTTTAAACTTTTTTGGCGAGCCGGTTTTATTCTCACCTTCCTCATGTATTTGGCACTTGTTATTTCTATTTTCTTTATGAAATAAAGAGAACCTGACTCCCTTTGTCGAAATTGCTTGCGCTACTAAGGAAGGTTACAACAGTTATTGTGCAGGCAAAAAAACTTCGTCAAACTAATTTATCTACAAACATTAAAGGACCAAAGACAGTTGTCTCTGGCCCTTTTTGTGTACCTTTTTATTCATGTATTTCCAAGGGAAGTCCATCGGGGTCAAAGAAGAATGCCATCTTCTTTCCATCAAAATCATCTGTCCGCAAAGGATCATGAGGAATAGCCAAGCGGTCAAATTCCTGTAAACAGGTTTCTACATCTTCTACTTTGAAGGCCAAATGACGTAGCCCTGTATGTTCTGGATTAGGCATGACAGGTCTGATTGGAGCGTCTGGCTTGATAAAGATTTCAAGGACTGTATCTCCTTTTTTGACATTAAAAAGAATGTCATTTTTATCAGGACGAATATGCTCATCTAGTTGTTCAAATCCGAGCTTGTCAACATAGAATTCTCGCGTTTTTTTATAGTCACGTCCGATAATGGCAATATGGTGGATATCTTGCAAATTCATTACTGGGTCTCCAATACTTTTCTTGGTTTGGTGCCTTCTGCTGGTCCGATGACACCTGCTTCTTCTAATTCTTCCATGAGACGAGTTGCTCGGTTGAAGCCGACTGACAAACGACGTTGAATCATAGAGGCGCTAGCTTTTTGTGTTTCGATAACCAAAGCTCTGGCTTCCGCAAAGAGAGGGTCTCCTTCTGATGAAGCGCCAGCTCCATTTCCAGAAAGATCATCATTTTCAAAAACTTCACCTGGATCAAAGTTTTCATCGTACTCAGCATCAGCCTGATCTTTAATGAAGGTCACAATACGCTCGACATCATCATCCGAAATGAAGGAACCTTGTAAACGAAGGGGAGCTGACTCACCGATGGGGTGAAAGAGCATATCACCACGCCCTAAGAGTTTTTCAGCCCCATTTTCTCCCAAAATGGTTCGACTATCTGTCCCAGAAGCAACAGCAAAGGCTACACGAGACGGCACATTGGCCTTAATCAGACCACTGATGACATCAACCGACGGACGCTGAGTAGCTAGAATCATGTGAATCCCTGCTGCACGCGCCTTTTGTCCTAAACGAATAATGGCATCTTCAACTTCTTTGCTGGCCACCATCATGAGGTCAGCCAACTCGTCTACGATGACCACGATAAGAGGAAGTGGAATTTGTTTTTCCTGCGACTGGGCATTAAATTCTTCCACCTTGACGTTGTAACCTTCAATATTACGAACGCCGACTTTACTAAAGAGCTCGTAGCGATTTTCCATCTCATCTACCACCTTCTGCAAGGCACGGCTGGCCTTACGTGGGTTGGTCACTACGGGAATGAGCAGGTGAGGAATGTCATTGTAGACAGACAATTCCACCATTTTAGGGTCAATCATCATAAATTTGACTTCGTCAGGACGAGCTTTCATGAGAATACTCGAAATGATACCATTAACCGCAACAGATTTCCCTGAGCCAGTTGAGCCTGCCACCAAGAGGTGAGGCATTTTGGTCAAATCAAAACTTTTAGCTGATCCATTAACAGCTTTTCCAAGAGGAACCTCAAGGAGTTTACGCGGATTGGTCTGGGCTTGTTCCCACAGCTCACGGAAGGAAACGGACGCCACTTCTGAATTGGGGACTTCAATTCCTACCAGAGATTTTCCAGGAATAGGCGCCTCTATACGGACGTCCTTAGCTGCCAAAGCCAGAGCCAAATCATCTGCTAAATTAGAAATACGATTGACACGAACACCAACGGCTGGTTTTACTTCATAACGAGTCACAGAGGGACCAATTTCAGCACGTTCTACGACAACTTTTATTCCAAAACTGGCAAAAGTGTCTTCCAATACTTTGATATTGTGACGAACCAATTTTTTCTCATTCACTTGACTACTCGCCTTAGCTGGAGCAAATAAATCAATAGACGGTAATTGATACGCTAAACGCTCCTTAAGGCTTGGAGCAGGTTTTGAGAAAATGATTTCCTCATCACTCTCCTCCTCGTCTATCTCAAGACCAAGAGGTTCCTCTTCTGCCAAGAGAACTGGAAATTCTTCATCCGTATCTACAGCAATCTCCTCAACCGGAAAAGCCGCTACATGCATCTCTTGGTAGTCACGAATAATTGGTTCGTGTGGCATATCTTCCAAAATCTCACCCGTTTCCAGATTAACTTGGTACGGATCAAAAACTGGTGTTTCTTCCTGCAAAGCCAAGCGTTCAACCTCCGCCAAGGCTTCCTCTTCGCGACGAAGTGCTTCTTCTGCCAACCGTCTTTCTTTCTCAGCAGCCTTAAGCAAGCGCTTTTCCTCACGTTTTTCTGCCCGAAGAGCGCTCTTTTCTTGGTGTTTTTCCATAGCCAAAGCAAACATATCTGCTAGATCATAGACAGACCACGGACTCATGAAAAAGAGACCAAAGGCTATCAACAAGAGACCGATAAAGAAACTACCGATGGTCGCAAATAGGAAGGAAACAGGCATATATATGATCCCTCCGACCAGTCCACCACCCAAATAATGGCTCACTTGGAACTTTGTCCCATCTTCTAACAATAATGTAAGAGTATGGCCAAATAAATTCGTTCCTTTATAGGTAACATCTAAGTAGGCTTGAAATTCCAACAAAACACCTGCTAAGAAGAGGAGAAAACCAGAGACAATCCCTTCTTGGCGATGGAGATGTTGCCCAAAAATCAAATAGACCACTATGCCTGCTAAAAGTAAATAAGCTGCACTACCTGCTAAGGCTCTCAACAAATTATAGGCTGTAACTCCAAAAACTCCCATCTTTACAGCAGCAAATCCCAATAAAATCAAGCCAGCGATCCGTAACAGTATAGAGTGTAAGTTCTGACGTTGGGCCTGTTCTGCCTTGGTCGGACGGCGTGTTGTTTTTCCTTTTTTTGTATTTTTCTTCATAAATTCCTCACTATCCCATATCTTTTTATTTTACCATATTTCTCCTATTTTTTCAGACATGAAAAACAGACTCCAAAAGCCAATGGGGTCTGTCTTATTTTTTTACAATCAAGTCAAGCGCTTGCTGAATTTTCTGTTCTTGTTCTTCCTTGTCATCAACTGGATTTTCGATGACTTGGGTAATCTTATTGCCAATAACCAGCCCCAATGTACGATTAATACTTGAACGTACAGCTGTCAATTGCGTTACAATATCAATGCACTCTTGCTCTTCTTCAATCATCTTTTGAATCCCACGCAGTTGTCCTTCCGCACGTTTGAGCCGATTAAGAATATTTTTTTTATCTTGAGTCATAAAACCTCCTTATTTTATTATACCACCTTAGGGTATCTTGTCAATTTTTAAGGATGTAATGTTTTTGCTTGACCAGTGGAAGAAAATTATGCTATTATTCAATTATACCCACGGAGGTATTTAAGATAAAGAAAGTAGATTATATGATAAAATCAATCTTTAACAAGCTCTTTCAATCAAGTTATACGAATATTTCCACATGCCAACTAGCTACCTTGCTTGAGAAAAAGAACCTTGTATTGGTCGATGTACGGACAGAAACCAAATACCTACAGGGGGCATATAAAAGATGCTAGAAATATTCCTCTATCAACTATTGATAGCTATAGAGTGGATACTACAAAACCAGTCTATCTCATCTGTCAATCTGGTATTTGTAGTAAGAAAGCTGCAAGAATTTTAAGTAAAAAAGGCTACCAAGCAATCCATGTCAAAGGAGGCATGCTTGCTTGGATAGGAAAAAACATAGGAGGAAAGAAATGACGAAAATTGTAATTGTCGGTGGTGTAGCAGGGGGTATGTCAGCAGCAACTCGCCTACGTCGTTTGATGGAAGATGCTGAAATCATTGTTTTGGATAAGGGGCCTTATGTGTCTTTTGCCAATTGCGGCTTGCCCTTCCATGTTTCTGGAGAAATTGCAGAGCGTTCCAGCTTGATTGTGCAATCACCAGAACAATTGCGAGCGCGTTTCAATCTTGATGTTCGCCCAGAGCAAGAAGTTATCAGTATTGATGTTAACAAAAAAGAAGTAACCGTTCGTTCAGCTGAAAAAACTTACCAAGAAAGTTACGACAAATTAATTCTGTCGCCAGGCGCTAAGCCATTTATTCCGCAAATGGAGGGCTTAAAGGAAGCTGACAATGTCTTTAGTCTTCGCAATATTCCAGATTTAGATAAGATTATGGGGCATTTAGAAACCATTTCTGCTAAAAAAGCCACTGTCATCGGGGCAGGTTTTATCGGACTTGAAACGGCTGAAAGCTTGGCACATAAAGGGTTAGAAGTAACTATTGTGGAAAAAGCATCGCATGTCTTGCCGCCACTTGACCAGGAAATGGCAGCCTTTATGCAGTCCGAATTGGTCAAAAACGGGGTTCGTGTCATCACAGGTCAATCTGCTAAGTCTTTCAAAGATAGTGGCCGAGTGATTGTATTGGAAGATGATCAAGAATTGATTTCGGACGTAACCATTATGTCGGTCGGTGTCGTGCCAGCATCTGACTTAGCTGAAAAAGCTGGCATTGAACTTGGTTTGCGTGGTGGTATTCTAGTTGATGACAACTATGAAACTAGCCAAAAAGATATCTATGCTGTTGGTGATGCTATTGTGGTTAAACAAGAAATCACTGGTCAAGATGCCTTAATTTCCTTAGCGAGCCCCGCCAATCGTCAAGGTCGTCAGGTAGCGGATGTTATTGCTGGCTTAGGTCGTCATAACAAGGGAAGTATTGGAACAGCTATTGTTCGTACCTCTAGCTTGTCTGCTGCCTCAACTGGCTTGAGTGAGCGTGCAGCGCGTCAAGCTTTTGAAGATGTCGCTGTTGTTCATACGAGTGGAAATGACCACGCTGGTTACTATCCTGAAGCAACAAATATTGTTTTGAAACTGATTTTTAACAAAAAATCAGGCGCTATCTACGGTGCACAAGCCATTGGTCAAAAGGGCGTTGACAAACGCATTGATATTTTAGCAACTGCCATTAAGGCTGGGTTGACTATTTTTGACTTGCCAGAACTTGAATTTACCTATGCACCACCATTTGGCTCTGCCAAAGACCCTGTCAATATGGCCGGCTACGTAGCTATGAACCTGGCAGAGGGTTTGAGCGACTCTATCCAATGGTATCAACTTGAAGAAGAGTTGGCTAAAGGCAAGATTCTGCTTGATGTTCGTAATCCTAGTGAAATTGCTCGAGGGCATTTCAAAGACTATCTTGCAATTCCACTCGACCAGTTGCGTGACCGCCTGTCTGAGCTAGATCCAGCTCAAGATTATATCGTGAGCTGCCATAGTGGCTTGCGCTCATACCTAGCAGAACGCTTGCTCAAACAGGCCGGTTTTAAGGTTCAAAACTTAGATGGTGCTTATGAATTATTTAACACTGTTAAGCCAGAGGAGATTATTCATGACTAAAAACATTACAGTTCATCAATTAAAAGACTTGTTGATGACGGAAGACATTCGCTTAATCGATGTTCGTGAAGCGGATGAGTATGCCTTTGGCCATATTCCAGGGGCAGTCAATGTGCCTCTTAACCAACTAGGCGATAGCTTTTCCGAGCTTGAGAAAGACAAAGCTTATC
This sequence comes from Streptococcus hepaticus, assembly GCF_043656315.1. Taxonomy (NCBI): domain Bacteria; kingdom Bacillati; phylum Bacillota; class Bacilli; order Lactobacillales; family Streptococcaceae; genus Streptococcus; species Streptococcus hepaticus. The sequence continues at coordinate 18,950 of NZ_JBINIY010000002.1, read as the reverse complement.
ATATCGTCTGCCAGATGGGTGGGCGTTCGGCGCGTGCTTGCCAATTTTTGGAAGCTCAAGGCTTAGATGTGACCAATGTTGATGGCGGAACCAGCGCTTGGACTGGTGCATTAGAAAAATAAAATCAAAAATAGAGTGAGGCAAGAATCGGTCATTTCACAGATATTCGATTTTGTTTCACTCTATTTTTTTGCAATAAAATTTTTATCGAGGCAGGTGAACCTCAAACCGACTTCCTGTTCCCAGTTGACTGGTTACAGTAATTTGACCGCCACAAAGTCTAATGATGCGATCGACAATAGCCAAGCCAAGACCATTTCCTTCCTGATGATGGGACTGGTCTGTTTGATAAAATTTTTCAAAAATCCTTGGCAATAGTTCCTCAGAAATTCCACATCCCTTGTCTTCCATCACCACTATCAAGCCCTGCTCACTTTCTTGAACTGAAACAGCAATGTCTACTTCCTGCCCAGAATACTTGATTGCATTGTCCAAGAGATTAACCCAAACTTGCATCAGAAGGTCCGGATTGCTGTCTAAGAAAACTGCAGAGCTATCCAAACGAAATGAGATTTCTTTTTCCTGCCATTTTTCTGAGAGGGCAATCATGGCCTGCCGAATCTGCTCATCTACTCGCACCCGTGTTACCGGACCTAAATGATCTAGATTGTCCACCCGCGACATCTGCAAGATTGTATCACACAAGCGACTAAGGCGCTGACTTTCCACTTGTATTAACCGAGTAAATTCCAAGCGACTAGCCTCATCTAGCTGAGGATTTTGCAATAGTTCACTGATATTGGCAATGGCTGCAATCGGTGTTTTCAATTCATGGGATACATTGGTCATAAAATCTTTACGCATGTAATCCATCTGTGCAAGCGAACGAATCATATCGTTGATACTTTCAGATAGCTCATCCAACTCATTATAGTAAGCATATCCCTTACGGAGCTGCTCATTGCGTTCGACACGACCAACAAATTCCCCTCGACTAACATTGGCTACCACCCTATTCACCTCTTCAATAGGCTTGGTCAAGTGCCGAGCACCATACCACATGCTGATAGCACCAAAAAGAATCGTCAGCACACAGACGAAAAATGTTGCCAAATGCAAGAGGAGACTGGTCATTTCTCCTCGATATATCAAGACAAAACCAAGAGTAACCAGCAACATAGCTAAGAATACACAAGCCGTCAAAGTTGCCGCAAACATAAAGGTAAAGTACTGACGTAAAGGGAGACGAAACCGTTTAGTTTTCATGGGCACGATAACCAACTCCTCTCACCGTTTCAATCGTAAAATCTGGAAGATGCTCTACCTTACGGCGCAGTTTATTGATACAGGCATCCACCAAGCGTTCATCCAACTCATCTTCTATTCCCCAAATGGTATCTAGCAATTCCAAACGAGTGAAAATCTTATTGGGATAGCTAAGAAGATGAAAGAGAACACGAAATTCTTTCTGAGGCAAGGTCAAAAGGACAGATCCCTTGGTCAAACTCAGTTGGTCTTCATCTAGTAGACAGTCCCCCACTTTCAGCTGGTGACTGGCAAAAATATTGGATCGGCGTAAGAGTGCCTTAATCCGCAGGCTCAACTCTTGCAGCTGAATCGGCTTCATCATGTAGTCATCTGCTCCCAGTTCAAAGCCTTTTTCCATATCATCAAATTGCGAACGCGCTGTTATAACAATGATAGGGACTTGATAACTCGCCTGGCGCAAGGATTGAATCAAGTCATAACCATCTAGGACAGGCATCATAATGTCTGTTACGATGAGCTGTACTTCTGTTTTTTCTAAAATATCGAGCGCCACAGCCCCATTTTCCGCCACCAATACCTCATAACCGTCTTGTTGTAATTTGGTCGCGATGAGGCTTTGTTGCAAGGCATTATCTTCCACTACTAGTATTTTTATCATGCTTTTATTTTAGCATAATTTTTAGAGGGAGTGGGAAAGAACTCATAGCAATCAACAAAGAGTTCCCTTCGCTCCCTTATTTTTAAGCTCAGGCAGAAAACGTCCACTGGACCTTTTCTCTCCCACCCCCGCACAGTTGATTAGGCTATCCTTGAAGCTTGAAAAGCGAATAAAGATGCCAATCAGCAGTGGTTGTCGGGTGCTGAAGCACCTCGTCAACTGTGCGGGGGAAAGACTATGCTATTAAAATAGCAAGGCTTTCTCCCAACCACTGCGTCTTGCAATTCTAGCTCAAATAAAATTAGGAGTTGGACTTGAGCCTAGCTCCTTGAATTAGGTGATCATTTTCCGATCATCACGGCAGTTTTTTGAAAGAATACTAACTACATTTTGAAAAAAGCTAACGATGAGGAACGGAGAATTAACCCTAAACAAATGTATTGAACTGTGAATACAGATTCTTAAGATTCTTTGACTAGCTTCCCTTGTTTGAGACGATAAACAGTATCGACTAAATCTAGGACACGCTCATCATGGGTTACCATGATAGCAGCCGTATTTCTTTCCTTCACTTCCTTACGAATCAACTCCGTTACTTGACGCCCTCTCACTTCATCCAAGCTAGCTGTCGGTTCATCTGCTAAAATGAGTTTTGGGTGATGAATAAAGGCACGTGCAATCGCCACGCGTTGCTTTTGTCCTCCGGATAACTGTCGTGGAAATTTATGGGCTGAGTCAGCCATCCCTAATTCTTCTAAGAGCTGAGCAATTTCTGATTGGCTTTGTTTTTTATCGACATTTTCCGCAAAATGCGCTACCTGTTCTAACTGGTCCTGTACCGTTAAATAAGGGAGAAGTTGATGACTTTGGAAAATGAAGCCCAATTTGTGGCGACGAAGTTTGGTGTACTCTTTTTGTGATAACTGGGTTACATCCTGCTTGTCTAATAATAAGTGTCCACTATCTGCACCAAGCAGCAAGCCTGCAATTGACAAGAGCGTACTTTTCCCTGAACCAGATGGCCCAAGAATAGCAACGAATTCTCCCGCTTGAACCGCCAAATCCAATTCCTTCAAAATGACAGCCTGTTCCTCACCATCCTTATAAGACTTAGAAATAGCTTTTAATTCCATGACATTTTCCATTATTCTTCACCTCCATTTATCACTTCAACCGGATCAATTTTTGCTACTTTTAGAATGGACAAACCACTACTTAATAAGGCAATGACGAGAAAAGCAAGCGATACCCAAGCGATATGCACAAAATTTAAAACAAATGGCATAGAAACTGGCAAGGCGAGGGATAAGGCGTAGGCCAAACCATCCCCCACAAGAATCCCTAGAAGCGCCAAAAAGAGAATCTGTGCTAACTGGAAACGACCAATTTCAAACATGCTCATACCAATAGCCTTCATGACACTAAATTCATGCCGTTTTTGTAGGGTAATGATATAGAAAAACACTCCCAAAATCGCTGCTGAAGCTAATACCAAGACCCATAAAATCATATTGAGAGTTGACTGCTCAGCACTGTAGCCAGGGATTTTTGAAATCAGTGTGTTCTTCTCAATAATTTCCAAGTCTGCTAATTTTTGATCTGCAACCGCCTTGTCTTTGACGGCAAAAGCCTGTGGATGATAGCTAAAGTTTGGATTTTTTTCCTTTTGTAAATCTTTATAGGTCTGTTCAGAAATGTAAGCAACTGGGCCATGAGCGTACATTTCATTATGAGTAAATCCACTCACCGTCAATTGAGTCCCCGTCGCTTCGTCTTCCAATACATCGCCTAATTTGACCCCTTTCGCCTTCAGGCTATCATTGAGAAGAATCGTATTTTTTTCAGTTGTCAGTGATTTCCCCTCAACTGCTTTTGGGGCGATAAAACTAGCCGGATCAATCACAAAATACATGATATCAAGGGTGTCTTCATCCCCATTTTGTGGCACCAAACCTGTCCTTTGAATAGATAGACCCGTTTTATCCTTTAACTGCAAGTCGTCAACAGCTGCAAGGTCTTCTTCTGTCATATTTGAAAAAGTAATGACCTTTTCCGCCTTGTCCGACAGAATATAGTAACTAGCTGGACTATTCTCAATAGCAGCACTAACGGCTCGCCCAAGTCCATTTGCCAAACCAGACAAAAAGACGACCATAAACATCATCAGAATGATGAGTAGTTCAATTAAGAGATATTTTTTCTTGTAAAAAAGCAATTCTTTCCAAGCATATGGCATACAAGTTCCCACTTTCTTTATTTTTTTATCAGTCTAACAAAATTTTATGACCTCAATATGACCTCATTGATTTTTTTGAAAAACTCGCAAATCATTTGCCAAAAATTTGGCATCATTCGAAAGGTAAAAAAGTTATACTATTCTTGGAAATTTTGTCTCGACGTTTTCCTACCTTTTGTTTACTTTATATAAAATGGAGGTTTTCTCATGCAAAAGAAAAAACTGGCTCTTGGTCTCTTGACCATGCTCTTCCTATCTCAATCTGCTACAGCTTACGCCTGTACAGGATTTATCATCGGGAAAGACTTAACGAAAGACGGAACAGCTCTCTATGGACGCACAGAAGATTTAGAGCCCAATCACAATAAAACCTTTGTTGTTTATCCTGCAAAAACCAATAAAACTGGTGCAAAATTAGTAGATGAAAGCAATGGTTTTACCTATTCACTTCCTAACCAATCTTATAAATACACCGCAGTCCCAGACGTCACTCCAAAGGATGGCGTTTACGACGAAGCAGGCTTTAATGAATTTGGGGTCTCTATGTCTGCGACTGTTTCCGCCACTGCTAATGACAAGATTCTAAAACTTGATCCCTATATTGAAGATGGACTAGCTGAGTCCAATATGACCAGTTTGATCTTGCCAAGTGTCAAGACTGCTAAAGAAGGCATCGAGTTGATTGCTAAGGTGGTCACTGAAAAGGGATCTGCAGAAGGAAACATCGTCGTTTTGGCAGATAAAGAAGGCATCTGGTACATGGAAATTCTCTCTGGGCACCAATACGTCGCTATCAAATTCCCAGATGACAAATTTGCTGTTTTTCCAAATACCTTCTTCTTAGGACATGTTGATTTTGCTGATAAAGAACATGTTATTGCTTCAAGTGGTGTCGAGGACCTCGCTAAAAAAGCAGATTCCTATAAGGAAGTCGACGGTCAATTCCACATTGCTCAGTCTTACAATCCAAAACTGTCTGATGGTAACCGCTCACGCTCTTATTCTGGTATCAAGAGCTTGGACCCAGACAGCAAGGTAACTTACAAGGATGACTACTATGAACTCCTGCAATCTACCGATAAAAAATTCGATCTCCAAGATGCTATGAAGCTGCAGCGCAACCGTTTTGAAGGATTAGAATTAAAACCACTGGATCAAATGGAGTTAGACGGAAAAGGCAAACCAGATTCTAAAAATGCTGTAGACGGCTATGCCTACCCTATTTCCAACCCAAATGTCATGGAAGCCCACATCTTCCAACTGAAAGAAAATGTCCCTGCCCAACTCGGTGGAGGTGTTATGTGGCTGTCTGTCGGTAGCCCACGCTTTGCCCCTTACTTGCCTTACTATGGAAATATCACAGACACTTACAAAGCCTATAAAAAGACCAACACCAAGTACAATAAGAAATCCTGGTATTGGACAGTTTCTCATATCAACCAAATGATTGCTAAAAATCCTGATAAGTATTCCCAAAAGGTTCTCGACCAAATCCAAGAACTTGAAAGTCAGTGGATGAAAGAAATCGCAACTGATGAAGAGAAACTCGTAAAACTCAGCCAATCAGATCCTGAAACAGCAGCCAAAGAAAGTACGGAAACATCGAAACAACGTGCCAAAGAAGCCTTCAAACAATTAAAAACTATCGAAAAAGACATTGCTAAACAAAGCAAGTCAGACAAGAAATAAAGGAAAGGTCTGGACATCCTGTCCAGACCTCTCCTTTATATGACCTAATATTTCTTCTTCGGATGGCGGTCAATAACCTGTGGATTGGCATCAATCGCTGCCTGACCTTTATCTGTCAGAAGGATGCCACGAACGGTAAAGTACTGGCCTAACTCTTCTTCTGTCAGATTGTCCTTTAAGGCTTGGTCCAAATCGGCCGCCTTCATTTTAGATAAACCCGCTACACCCTTGTCCTTCAAAATCTTCTTTTTCTTAGTGGCGTTGAGATGGTCCAATGAAGCAAAAGCTGTCTCTAATTGAGCATAGCCCTTGTCAAGAAGTTCTTGTAAATGCTGAGGGGCATTGATCCCATACATATACTCAAAATACTTAGGGAACCAAGTCTCGTTAGTGAAGGTATCAAAAGCGATACGCCAGAGCAAAATAATATCCCCTGCCAAGAGGCCATCTTCCAAAAGTTCCATATTCTTCTTTGGAACAGGCTTAAATTCTTCTGTCGCAAGGTCACGCTCTGGTGAAATATAAGGTTTTACTGGATAATCTCCGTACATAGTCACACTCCAAAATTTACTCTGTTTAGTATAGCATAAAAAGAAAGGCTGGGCAAAATACCCAACCTACATCATCATTTACTAATAACGATAAAATCCACGACCAGCAGCCTTACCAGTGTATCCTTTATCCAAATAATCCTCTTTGAGCATCTGAGCCAATCTAGCATGGATGTTCTCAGGATCAGAAGAGGTTTCTGCATAGTTCCTCATGATATTATAGGCTGTCTGAATACCTACAATATCTAGAATTTCCAAGGGACCAATGGGTGCCCCTATCCCCAGCTTCCATGTACGATCAATGGTTTGAGGCAAGCAAAAACACGAAAATGTTCAAATTTCACAATACTGAATGTTGGCAGCCTTCATGCCAGTTGAGAAGAAAATTTGAGAGCTATTTATGGTATAATGTGACTTATAAACTGAATTCCAGAAAGGATTACCATGAAAAAAACACTTGTATGGACAGCCCTCGCTGCCAGCCTTCTTTTGACGGCTTGCGCCAATGAGGCTGACAAAACGACATCATCATCACCTGCTAACAGCAGTCAAGCTAGCACCACAGGCACAGGAGCTAGCCAACAATACCAAAAAGATTTGGCTTACGCCATCAACAATCCAAACGCTACTTTTCCACAACTTTCCTCTGCAATTGCGGAAAATGAAGCTGCCGTCATTCTCAAAACAACTGCTGGGGACATTCATATCAAACTCTTCCCAGAACAAGCCCCACTTGCTGTGGAAAACTTCTTAACTCATGCCAAAGAAGGCTATTATAAGGACGTCATCTTCCACCGTGTCATCAAGAATTTCATGATTCAAACTGGTGATCCTAAGGGAAATGGTACTGGCGGTGAGTCTATTTGGAAGGGCAAAGACGACACAATTGACGCTGGCAATGGCTTCAAAAATGAAATTTCTGCCTTCCTCTACAATATCCGTGGCTCTCTTGCCATGGCAAATGCTGGCGCTGATACAAATGGAAGCCAATTCTACATCAACCAAAATACAGCCGATGCTTCGAGTCAATTACCTACTAGCAAATACCCAGCCAAAATCATTGAGGCCTACAAAAATGGTGGAAATCCTAGCCTAGATGGTGGCTATACTGTTTTCGGACAAGTCACAAGCGGTATGGACATTGTGGACCAGATTGTAGCTGTTGAAACAGATGACATGGATAAACCCAAAACAGACATTAAAATTGAAAGCATCGAAATTGTGAAGGATTACGATTTCAGTAAAAAATAATGCTACATATTCAAAAAAATCAGTTGAGATCTCAACTGATTTTTTGTTACTATTTTTCTAAAAATGCCAGTAAGGTCTTGGCTGATCGTTCGCCAGCTTGGATGATAAATTCATCAAAGGTAATATTGGCATCACCTTGAGCTGTGTCACTCATGGCACGGATAACAAGGAAAGGTTTGCCTGCATTGACCGCAGCTTGCGCAATGGCTGCTCCTTCCATTTCCACTGCTAGGACTTGTGGGAAGTTTGCCTTGATAGCTGCAATCTTGTCCTGACCCGCAATGAAACTATCTCCTGTAGCAATGAGTCCCACTTGACTGGTCAAGTCTTGTTCAGCTAAGACTGAACGCATTTTTTCCAACAAAGTTTGATCTGCTGGGAAATAGAGTTCCTGCCCAGCCATTTGTCCATAGGCATAGCCAAAGGCAGTGACATCCACATCATGGTAGGATAATTTGTCAGCAACAACTACGTCCCCAATCTGTAAACCTTCTGCAACAGCGCCAGCCGAACCTGTATTGATGACCGCATCGACTTGGAAATGGTCAGCCAAAATAGCCACAGACATAGCGGACATGACTTTCCCAATACCAGACTGCACCAAGACAACTTCTGACTTTCCGAGGCGACCAGTATAATAGGTATTTCCTAAAACAGAAACTTCCTCTTTTTCCACCAAAGCCTCTACCAAAATCTTTAGTTCCTGAGGCATAGCAGCAATAATTCCAAATTTCATATGACTCCTCTAAAAATAAATAACAGCTAGAACAAACAAAATCAGCAAGAAGACAATCCAAAAAAGAGTTTTATTGACCTTGGACTTGAACCGTTCTTTTTTTATGGTCTCAATACGGCGACTCTTGACAATGGACGCTTCTACTGGAATCCGTATTGTCTGCCCTTCTTGATAACCTTGGTAGTCTTCGTCTTCCCAGTCTTCTAATTCTTCGTCATCATAATCCTCTTCAAAATAGCCAAATCGCTTTTTACGAGCTTCGCGTTCCAGCACTTCATCTGACAACAAGGGCTTTCTCATAGATACCTACTTTCTCAGTAGTTGGTAGTATTGAAGTGCCATAATGGTCTTGGCGTCACATATCTCACCACTTGCTACTAAGGCTTGCGCTTCTTCTAATGTCACTTCATAAAGTTCAATGACTTCATCTTCGTCCTGCGGGCGAGGATTTTCTACCTTCGTCAAGTTCTCTGCTAAGTACAAACGCAAACGTTCATTACAAAAGCCAATGGCAGAGTAAAAATCAGATAGAAGAACCAACTTATCTGTTGTGTAACCTGTTTCTTCTTCCAGTTCACGTAAGGCAGCAGCTTCTTGGCTATCTGCTTCGCCATCTTCTAGCTTTCCAGCAGGAATCTCATAGATGACCCGTTCAATAGCCTTTCGGAATTGACGTACTAGCACAATCTTGTCTTCTGGAGTAACCGCCAATACGCAGACCGCTCCCTTGTGGAAAATCAATTCTCGCTTGGCTTGACCCAATCCATTTGGCAGCTCCACATCGTCTACGACTACGTCAAAGATATGCCCCTTGAAAATTTCTTTCCGAGCAATCGTTTTTTCCTCAAATTCCATAAAAACTCCTATTTTTGACTAGGATGATGAGGAAGGCGAGTAGCATAGCCGATTTTATTTTCCTGACGGCAACGACCAATAGCTACGCTATCTGCTGGAACATCCTTGGTAATGGTTGAACCTGCTGCCGTCAAGGCGCTATCCCCAATTTCAACGGGAGCAATAATGGTTGAATGGCTACCGATAAAGACATTGTCGTGAATGAGCGTCTTGTACTTACCTTGTCCGTCATAGTTTACCGTAATGGTACCTGCACCAACATTGACATTGTTACCAACTTGAGCATTTCCGATATAGGTCAAGTGACCTGACTTAGTATTTTCACCCAAAGTGGAAGCCTTGATTTCCACGAAGTTCCCCACATGAGCGTCTTTCTTGAGAAGACTTCCTGGACGGATATGAGCGTAAGGCCCCACTGTTACACCTGTCTCAATGACAGAATCTCCAATATCTGAATTGCTGATAACCACATCCGCTGCAATGCTTGAATCCACCACGCGCGTGCCATTGGTCAAAACAGTCCGTTCACCGATTTTCGTTTTCCCTTTAAGGGTAACATTGGCCTCGATGACCACTTCCGCACCAATTTCCACATCAATGTCAATGTAGGTTGCTTCTGGATTGGTAAAGGTGACACCGTTAACCATGTGTTTTTCTGTAATCCGCTTGCGCATCACAGCCTCAGCAGTCGCAAGGGCAATACGGTCATTAACACCCAAGCTTTCATCAAAATCACGGAGAATATAGGCACCAACTTTTTCACCAGCCTGACGGAAAATGGAAATCACGTCTGTCAAGTAATACTCACCCTGCGCATTGTCCGTATTGATGTCTTTGAGAGCTTCAAAGAGGCGTTTGTTGTCAAAAAGATAGGTTCCGGTATTGATTTCCTTGATTTGCTTTTCAAAATCGTTGGCGTCTTTTTGCTCAACAATTTTCAAAACTTCGCCATCATTGTTCCGAATAATCCGGCCGTAACCGAATGGATTTTCCGCTTGAGCTGTCAAAATCGTTGCCACATTCTTATGGCTAATGTGAAAGTTAATCAAGTTTTTCAAGCTATCACCTGTGATGAGTGGCGTGTCACCTGCGATAACCAAGGTCTGCCCTTCAAGCCCCGCAAGTGCTTCTTCTGCCATCATGACCGCATGACCAGTACCTAGTTGCTCAGACTGGAGCGCAAACTCAGACTGCCCCTCCAACACTTCCTGAACCAATTCTGCCTTGTGACCAACAATGGTCTCAATCTTAGCAGGATCAATAGCTGAAACCGCACGAAAAACGTGTTCCAACATCGAAATACCTGCTACCTTGTGCAGAACCTTTGGAAGGTCTGACTTCATGCGAGTCCCTTTTCCCGCAGCTAAAATAATTGCATAATTTGCCATAAGATTTCCTTTATTTTTCTTTTGTACAACATAAGAACCAGTAAAGTCTATGCAGCAGCACACACAAGATCTAGATCCACTAGTTTCCCCAATAAAGGGTAAAAACGAATGTTACCTCATTACAGTATACCATTTTTATCCTTTTTTGTGAATGATAAATCAATCTTGGGGAGAAAAGGCTTGGTCATTCTCCATTAGGAATGGTTTGGTAGCTCCCGTTGTATCGACATCATACTTATCCAATAAATAATCACCGATAGCCTGCTTGGACTTAAATAGCAATACTTGATAAGGCTCTTCAAATGAAATTTTTTCCACAAACAGATACTTCTTGCCTGTCGGAATCAGTACTCCTACGTGTCCGATAAAGAGCTTGGTCTGTTGCTCATCGAGTTGATCATGCATCCAGACCGAAACCATCTTGGCTTTTCCAGTATGAAACTTCACACCTTTCTTATTCCAGTAGTCCTGAACTTTCTCAATATGGACCTGATGATCTGTCACATTTTCCGTCGCTACAGCACCAAAAATCGTTCGAAACGCCTTCTCTTCTTCTGCTGTTAATTGATACGGATCTGGGGCTTGTGTAATAGCTTCATTATCAATGAAAAGCAGATGGTCATCGTAATCATCTGTTGACGCCACCGAAACAAGCTCTTTCAATAAACCAAAACTTGTCAATCGGCAATTGTAGCCGGGAAAAGTAGGAAATTGACTGGTCCATTTTTCACTGATGGCTGCCACATCGTAGTCGGGAATGAGGGACCTCGATGTAGCAAAATCTGCCTGTACAAAACTGTCTGTTGGCACATGCTGATTGTAGAATTGTACCTGCTCAAAAAAAGCGAGAACAGCGGCTTCTGGTAAAGACGCCACCATCTTACTTTTCACTGCTTCCTGTGTCGGCTGATCAAACAAATTCGAATAGGTAATCAACTTCGTCGCTACCTTACGCCCTTCTTGACTAGAAGCTAGCATGGATGAGTTAGACGATTCTACAGGCATGTGTGTCAGACGACTACATCCTGCTAACAATATTAAACATGTACTTGCCAGTATAACTGCTTTACATTTCATATTCTCTCCTAGTTATCAATATTATTGAAAAGTATCCACGTACTCACTTCAATTCTCTGATTTTGGACTTGATAGCTCTCACGTGAATTTTTGGAAAAACATCCAAACTTGCAAGCTGATCCAGAGACAGCCAGTAAGGACTGTAGACATTATCCCTACTCGACCGCTCCTTTTCCTCACCAGAAATGGCTAGTTTCCCCACCGCCAAATCCGTTTCCGCTAGGAACACAGCCCCCTCCGCAGAACTTTCTAACAGTGTCAACTGCTGTGTTGATAAGTTAATATCCAACTCCTCAGCAACTTCCCGTAGAGCAGCTGCTTCCAGCGTCTCACTGCTTTCCAAACCGCCACCAGGCCAAACCTGATAGATTCGACCTTCTTTTTGCCGACCAATCACGATAACCGACTGCTTGAGTTTGTCGAGAATAAGGATTGTAACACGCATTTAGACCTCCGATTTTATTCCAATAATCAACTTCATGGCGCTACGATTTTTCACTTGCTTCTTAAAACCTTCCTGCCAATCCCAAATATAAACTGACTTTCCTAGCCAAAAGCGTAAATAAATGGACTGAGGTTTTAACTTTCCAGAAATCCCCTTGACTTCCCACTCGCTACCATCTTCTTCTTCAAATTCTGTTCGAACTAACCAACGATTTCCAAGACCAAACTCAATATACTTTTTCACTTCAAACTCCAACCGCCATCAATTTTAACGATTTCTCCTTGCATGGAGCTGGCTTTTCCAGATGCTAGAAAGGCAGTGAGGTCGGCGATTTCTTCTGCTTGCATCCAGCGGCCAATTGGAGTCTCACTAGCTACCCAGTCTGCCAGCCCCCCTGGTTCAAAATCTGCCGCTGTCATGCCTGTCTGAACGGCACCTGGGGCAATACCAAAAATCTGCACACCAGCCTTGGCATAGTCCAGCGCTAGCTGGCGGGTGAATCCTGCCAGAGCATGCTTACTGGCTGTATAGGCCGCGCCTCCGCCACCAGCTAGAAAGCTAGCAATAGAGCACATATTAATAATGATACCTTCTTTTCTCTCTACCATTTTTGCCAGATAGTGGCGGGTCAACTTGACCGTCCCAAAGAAGTTTGTGGCGAAAACTTGTTCAAATTCCTCTTCTGAAATCTCTAGCAGGGGCTGATAGTTGTCGAGGATTCCTGCGGTGTTACATAAGATATCCACCTCTGGAACCTGCTCGATCAGCGCAGCTATATCCCTTGTCAGGTCTAACTGATAAAAATGAAAGTCTCCCGACAAGTCAGGTTTAGCTGACTTGTCTACACCGTAAACCGCGCAGCCATTTTCCAAAAAAAGCCGTGCTTGTGCCAGTCCAATCCCTGAGGAAACGCCTGTAATGAGGACCCGTCTAGTCATGGACCTGTACCCAATCAGTGGCTAGGACGTCGCAAGGGGTCGGCGCCCACATGGAGAAGCCTTCGCCCTCACCGCTAACATTGATCAGGAAATAGGGAGTCACCTCAAGTTGCTTACCGTCTACTTCTAAGCGGTCAAAGAGTTGGACATAGTTCTCTGCCCCGCCCCAACCTGTGCGCACATACTTTTTCTTGGCCTTCAAGCCTGGTAAAATCTCTTCAAATGTCATGGGAATACCTCTTTTCTTTTTTTACATTTTACCAAAAAAGTAGCGTCGGGCGCTACTTTTCTTATCGACTCACGATGCAGTGATAGGAGCGAGAGGTTAGAAGATAAACGGCTAGATAGGTCAGCAAATAAATCAAAACTGTCACGCTGGTCACCAACATCATTAAGGAGTCACTGGTCAAAATCATGAGTTTGAGAATTAAGGTCAGCATCTTGAATGCTGCTGTCAAGTGAATAACCGCAATACAAACAGGTAGGAGAAAGACTGTCAGCATTTGCTTGTGAATGCTACGCTTGGTTTCTTTTTCATCCAAACCAACCTTTTGCATCATAACAAATCGTTCACGGTCTTCAAAACCTTCTGAGATTTGCTTGTAGTAAATCACCAAAGCGGTTGCCATCAAAAAGATCAGTGATAGAATACCTCCAATAAAGATAATCGAGCCAGCAATCGCATAAAGCTGTAGCTAAAATTACCACGAGAAGCGATAAACCAGTTGGTAAACGGAAATTCCTTATCTGCATCTGGCATGAAATCTCGGCTGAGTTTTCCATAGGCCTCATCTTGCTCTTTCAAGGATAAATCTGTATCAATACCTGTGTAATAATGACTATTATTAGCTGGAAGCAATTGCACATCATCAGACAATACAACGACAACCGTCGTCTCCACAAGAAGAGACATATTGGTTGGAATTTTCAAGTTGGTAAAATCTTCTTTCAAAACTTCCTTAATATGGAAGTCTTTGTCATTTATCGTGAGCGGCTTTGTACTATCCATAGACTTCCCGCTGGTATAGAGAAGAATCTCCTTGCCTGTTAGGCTCGTCTTCTTGCCTGTCATCTTTTGGTAGTCACTTTGATGAATGGCAATCAAATAACCTACTCCAGAGGAATCTCCACCTCCATCTTCTGAAATCTGTCCATTTTCATAGGCCGAAATGGTATTTCCTGATAAAGTTTTTAGAAAGGCTGCTTGGTATTGAAATTGGGTGAGCTTTGCATCTTTCAAGGGGCCCTTAGCCAAGGATTCTCTGATACACACATCTGCTTCTGCCTGCCCTGCCGTAACTTTTCCATTTTCATTGGCCTTGGGTTCTAATTCAATATAAAAATCATTTGGATATTGCTTAGCGATATAATTTTCTGCACCAGCATAAATATTAATAGCCCCGACCATGGTCACTAAAACCATGGTAGACAGAATGGAAATGGTCGCCAGTCCCATGGCGTTTTTTTGCATACGGAAAATAAGATTGGAAACCGAGATGAAATTGACAGGCTTATAATAGTAATTTGGACGATTTTTCAGAAAATGCAGGAAGCTAATGATTCCGACATTAAACAAGATATAGGTCGCAACAATAACCATGAGAACAGCGATAAAAAAGTTGTTCATAGCCTGAAGGGGGGCTTTAATATCCTGAGCCAACCAGTAAGCAATACCAAGAATCACCAAACCTAAAAAGGTCTGAACCCATAGAAAACGACCATTTTTTTCTACTTTCTTTTATCTCTTACAAGATTCAAGGAAGTAGAAAATCCTAGTTTTCCAGCATTAAGTAGCCAAATCAGTACAAAAATAGCTCCAAAATATTCTAAAATAGTGAACACAGTGGACCACTGAAAACTTGATACCAGTAGGACATCCATTTTCATCACTTTGAGTAAAATCGCATAGAAGAGCTTGTCGAGTAAAGCTCCCGTCACAATGCTTAAGAAAAGCGAACTAACTGCAAAGAACAGAGTTTCTACCAAGGTCATTAAAAGTAGGTGTTTTTTATCCATCCCTAAGACGCTGTAGAGACCGATTTCCTTGCTCCGATTTTTCATGACGAAGGAATTGGCATAGAAAATCATTATCACTACTGCAATCATCACAACGTAAAAGCCAAAATCTAATACCGTTCGAACGCCTGTCGCTCCCCATACTCGAAAGAGATTGGGGTTGTTAGCCAGCGATGTAAAAATATAGGCAAAGGCAGAGGATAAGACTGTTACCAGAGCAAAGGGATAATAGAGTTTGCGATTTTTGAGCAAATTGGACAGGCCAGTTTATAGGTCAATCCCCACATACTACTCACCTCGATTCGCCATAACCGTCAAGGTATCGGAGATTGCTTGGAACATCTCTTGATCCGTGCGATTTCCGCGGTAGATTTGATTGTAAAGAATCCCGTCACGGATAAATAGCTACATATTCTCCCTCATCCACTGTAAAATGAATGTCCTTCAAGGCCTGAACTTGATTGGCTTGAAATCGAGTTTGGTAAATCTTTTTCACATGCTGTACATCTAGTAGTGTCATCGCAGTTCTCCATTTCTTTTTGCTGCTTTCATTTTACTGCTAAAAAGCCATGGTATCCATGGTTCTAACTTGCATCTCGCTTACAGATTTGTAAGATTAATCTAAACTGAGTCGTTTTTGATAAACATCAATTCGAATCTCGGTTCCTTGGCCAATCTCGGAGGTCAATTTTAGAGTGAGGTCTAATTCGTGGGCAATCTTCCGAGATAAATAGAGCCCTAATCCTGATGATTGTTGGGTAATCCTGCCATTGTATCCCGAAAATCCTCGTTCAAAAACCCGCTCCAAATCTTCCTTGGCAATCCCAATTCCCGTGTCACGAATCACCAAATCTCCTTCATCGTAGCAAAATCGAAATGGTTCCTGTTTTGGTATATTTCAGTGCGTTGGACAAAAATTGTTCCAACAGAAGCCCGAACCAACGCTTATCTGTCACGATTTCCTGTTCTAAATCTCCTAACTCCAGGCGAATGCGTTGCTGGATAAAGAAAATGGAAAATTTCTTAACCGTTTGATTGACCAAGTCTGCAAGATTTTCCTTACAAAAAACGAGGTCATCATGAAAAGACTGCAACCGTAAGTAATTAAGCACCAAGCCAGTATACTGTTCAATTTTTACCAGTTCTTGGGTCAATTCTTGCTTGTGTTGACTGGTTTCCAAATCTCCTATCAAGAGCTGACTCGCCGCAATGGGAACTTTCATTTGATGAGCCCTCATGGTATAGTAATCCTGCAACTCCTCTTGACGCGCGCGTTCTTCTGCCTTAAAATTCAATAGTTTTTGTTCAGCTTCTTGGTATTTTTCCTGCAACAAAAATTCTACCGGTGACTTGATAGAAAACTCCTGTCCCGTCTGTACAGCCGTCCATTTCCGAAATTCTCGTGTCCCGTCTAAAAGGAAAAGCAAAAAAGCTACCACCAAGAGCAAAAGCAAACCGTAACCTGCTAACTCCTGGGCTACACCATGCAGAATCGCTAGAATCCAAAGCAAACTAGCCATCAGGGTAAAACCGAAGAGAAATACAAAACGAATCCGCAGCCAGATGGAAAAGAACGTCCAAAAATCGCTTCTAATCATACCGTTTCACCAAGCCGTAACCGACTCCTTTTTTGGTCAAAATCAAATTAGCCAAGCCAAGATCAGCCAATTTCTTTCGCAAGCGGGCAACATTGACCGTCAAGGTATTGTCATCAATAAACAAATCGCTATTCCACAACTCTTTCATCAACTCCTCCCGACTCACAATCACTTGAGGCCGTTCAAAAAGAACACGTAAAATTTGAAATTCGTTCTTGGTTAATTCCTCTGTCTTTTCTAAAAAACTCACCTGCATGGTTTTCAAATCCAAAGAAACATCATCAAAAAGCAGGACAGCTTGTTCCCCAACAAAGTCATAGGTCCGCCGCAAGAGTCCCTGTATCTTGGCTAGAAGCACTGTCATATCAAAGGTTTGGTCACATAGTCATCTGCCCCCATATTGATAGCCATGACAGTATCCATTGGCTGGTCATGGGAGGACAAAAAGATAATGGGCAACCGTGATTCCTTCCGAATTTCTTGGCACCAATAGTAACCATAAAAAAATGGAAGAGTAATATCCAGCAAGAGCAAATGGGGTTGAAATTGTCGGATTTGTTCTAAAATAGATTGAAAATCTGTCACTTCTTCTACTTGGTACCCCCAGTTTGTCAAATTTTTGGCTCCCAAACGACTGATGGTCGCATCATCCTCTACAATCAAAATCTTCTGCATAGGGAACCCCTTTCCTTTCTTTTCTTATAAAGGATTTACGAGCTAAATGGAATGGGTTCTCGTAGACTTACAAGATTGTAAGTCCATATTTGTCTTTTGAGAGGACTTAAGCTATACTGATAAAAACGATATTCAAAGGAAAATTATGGCCAATATACTCAACTATATCACAGATTGTCAACATGAAAATTTCTATGAGACCCCTCTCAATGAATTGGATATTCTAGCCCTAACAGAAGTTTCCTATCTCCCCTTTGACGACTTGATTTGTCCTGATTTTTCAGCAGAAAAGGGAATTCGCTTAGATGATTTGGCGACACAATTTCATGAAAAATTCAAGATGGGTTACCCTCCCCTGTCCATGGTCAACCGTGACCGTCTGGCACTGCTACAAAGTCTCAGTACCAGTAAGCGTTTTAAGTATATTCGCGCTTTTGCCTACATCAATGACTACAGTCTGGAAGCTCAAAAACAGTTCGCTGCAGTCTGCTACCGTATCACACCTCAAAATGTCTTGACGGTTTTCCGTGGTACGGACGATACCATCATTGGCTGGAAAGAAGATTTTCATATGACCTATATGGCAGAAATTCCTGCCCAAGCTGCCGCAAGAGACTATCTGGAAACAGCCATTGAAAAATTAACTACCAATTTCTACGTATCTGGCCATTCAAAAGGAGGCAATCTAGCTATCTTTGCAAGCAGTCAAGTTAAAACTGCCCTACAAGAAAGCATTCAAGATGTCTACAGTTTTGACGGACCAGGTCTTCACGACAGTATTTTACAATCTAATGGCTACTCTGCCATTGAAAATCGCATCCACTCCATTATTCCAGAAGGCTCTATCGTGGGGATGATGTTGGAAACTCCGAGAAATGCTCTCATTGTCAAAAGTACAGGACTTGGCCTGGGCCAACATGTCAGTTTTACTTGGGAAATCGCCAATAGAACCTTTCTACCCGCACCGAGTCTAACAACTGAGAGCCTGCAAATGGATCAAACACTGAAAACTTGGACTGCCAGTCTCACACCAGAAGAACTCAAAACCTTCTTCGATCTCTTCTTTGGTCTCTTTACCCAGGCCGGTATTTACCGCTTCAGCGATATAACTGTTGATACACCTACGAAATTGCAAGCACTAGCGAAAAATCGACAACTTCTTACACCTGAAGAAAACCAAATGTTTGAACGTATCACCCATCTCCTCATTGACACCCGCTACCAAATTTGGAAAGATCAACTACAGCCTCTGCCTAACTTTGACATGAAAAAATTAAAAATAAATCTCCCCGATTTCCACCAGTCGCTAAGCAAACTAACAGAAGAATTTAGTGATGAGAAAAACAAGCAGAAATGATAAAAAAGAAAGAGTTGATCCTATGAAAAAAACTGACCTCTATCTATTAGACGTCAGTAGCTTCAGCCTATCCTTTTAGAAGCCAGCCAATATCTCTGTCACCTGGGATTTTTTGATACCGGAGATATTCTGACTAATTCGCTTGGATTTATCTTTGGCAATCTCATCCACGATAGCTCAATAGGGAAAAGCATTCGCTCACATATCAAAC